>CAZMEV010000063.1:0-18458 GCA_964565375.1 uncultured Spirochaetaceae bacterium | reverse complement strand
CAGTGCCGGTCGCGATGCCGCCGGTTCGCAGGCCGCGGGGCAGGATGCGCCGGCGTCGCAGGATTCGGGGGCGTCGCAGGGTGCGGCGCCAGGGGCCGGCCAGACGTCCCAGGGCGCCGGGCAGGATGCGCCGGCGTCGCAGGATTCGGGGGCGTCGCAGGGTGCGGCGCCAGGGGCCGGCCAGACGCCGCGACCCGCGCCTCCGGATTCCGCCGCGCCTCCAGACGCGCCCGCGCCTCCGGATTCCGCCGCCCGGGCGGCGAGCATCATAAACATGGCGACCGAGAATGCCAGGCAGGATCTCGAACGGCGCATTCGCGACAGCGGCAACCTTCCCGCGCTCGAGGAGCTGCAGCGCATTCTCGGGCTCCGGTCGGTGCCCTACCGGATCGAAGGCTTCGACATAGCGCATATCGGGGGCAAGCACACGGTTGCAGCCCTCGTTTCCTTTCACAACGGCGTGCCCGACCCGCCACGATACCGCAGTTTCAACATACGCTCGACGGACTCAGGCGACGACTTCGAGGCTATGCGTGAGGTTATCGCGCGACGCTATACAAGGGTAAAGAACGAACAGCAGCCGCGGCCCGACCTTATACTCATAGACGGCGGGCGCGGCCAGGTCAGCGCGTCGAAGGAAATCCTCGACTCGATTGACTTCGGCGATATTCCGATTGTGGGACTTGCGAAGAAGAACGAGGAACTCTTTCTGCCCGACAGGGTCGACCCCCTGGTGCTTCCCGAAGGGGCGGCGCCGCTTAAGATTCTGCAGTATGTTCGCGACGAGGCCCACCGTTTCGCCACGTCCAAACGCTCGGGAAAGCAGACGAAGGAACTTGCTATGACGGTGCTCGAGGGAGTGCCCGGGCTCGGCCCGAAACGACTGAGGTCCCTTCTCGAAGCGTTCGGATCGCCGTCGCAGATCCGAAAGCGAAGCGCCGCCGAGATCTCGGCCGGCGCAAATATTCCGATCGCGGTTGCCGAGAGGGTGGTTACCGCGCTGAACAGGGAGAAAGAGTCAGAGTAGGCAGGCGGCAGGTGCAGAGGCAGCGCCGGCCGCGACTGATAGCCGGCCAGCGCCCCGCTTCGCCCCGCGCGGGCCTTTTGCCCCCGCAGCCGGCCGCTTCCCCGCGCCGGCGCTCACAGATAGGAGCCGGCTTCCCGGCGCTCGCGCCCTGGATGGTAACCGTCGCGGGCGATAACATCGAAAAGGAACAGCTCGAGCAGCCGTTCGTGCCAGGAGGCATTAACCGTGCGAAGGTTTGCGTCGACATCCACAAGCCGCGTGACGATGCGTTCGAGTGCTTCGGCGCTGTACGCGTTGGCCGCTTTCTCGGTGTTTCGCTGTGCACGCTTTCCGCGGATATTCAACGAGGAAAACACCTCCTTCGACGAATAGCGCGCATCGAACATGCGCCGTACCTGCAGCAGCCGCTCAAACTGCCATACAAGCCCGGCGAGCAGCCCTACCGCCTGCGTACTGCCCGACAGCATGATAGCGTGCAGGCTCTCAAGCGATGCTTCCAGGTCGCGTTCACCGATCCTGTCGAAAAGCGTAAATACATTCTCTTCGCGACTGTGATAAATGAATGCATCAATGGTATCAACGGTTACCTCTTCGCCCTCCTCGGTAACCAGGGCCAGCGCGTCACACACACGACGCAGCTCGTCGGTGTTATGGGCCACAAGGTCCAGCAGATATTCTACCGCTTCCTGTCCAATCGGGCGGTTCCGCCGACGAAGGTAGGAGGTAACCCAGCCGGGCTTCTGGTTGTCGAACATCTCCCAGAAGATCTTCGTACCACTCTGCCCGACCGCATTCATGAGCTTCTTGTTTATTCGGATTTCGTCACTTTCGAGCACCAGCCGGGCGTCGTCGGCCGGCGCCTTCATGTACTCGACAAGCGCGTCTATATCCTCGGCCTTCTTGACGGCGTCGGCCGACTGAATCACGACAAGCCGCTGTGATCCGAACAGCGATCCGGTTCGAAGTGTGCGAACGATCTCAAGTACATCACAGTCGAACGCGTAGAAGCGGTGCACCTCTCCGCCTTTCTGCTGAACGCTCTGCATGAGATTCTGCAGGTATTCCCGTTTTTCGCCGACTTCCGGCCCGAGAAGAAGAAGCACCCCGCCGGATTTCTGAGTACGCGTGGCCATTGGCAAGCCTAATTGTACGAGCGCATAAGATGCACCAGCCGACCGAGCACCCGCACGTTCTGTGAGTAGATCGGTGGATAGGCGTCGTTCTCCGCCTGAAGCCGAATACGGTGCTTCTCTTTGTAGAAGCGCTTGAGGGTCACCGCCTCATCGACCATAGCGACGACAATTTCGCCGTTGTTGGCGGTGGGTTGCTGGACGAAAACCGCGGTATCACCGGAGAAGATTCCGGCGTCAACCATACTCTCCCCGTTTACATGGAGCGCGAAATGGCGTCCGCTTCCGAGCATGCTCGACGGAAGACTCACCGAACCCTCGAAGTTTTCCTCCGACAGCAGCGGTACGCCGGCGGCTACGTTACCGAGAACAGGAACGTCCACTACCCGTGGACGTTCTTCACGGTCGGCGTCGTCCTCATGCTCGAGAAGCTCAATGGTGCGCGAACGGTTATTGTTGAGATGAAGCCTGCCCTTCTTCTGCAGAGCCTTTACGTGGTCATATGCACCCTTCACCGATACACCGAGGAACTCGGAGATCTCGCGAATAGTCGGCGGGTAGTGGTGCGCCCGGAGGTAATCGGCTATGTATTTGAGCACCTGATTCTGGCGCGCGGTCAGATTCTTCATCGCTCAATCTTTATCCCGAACTTTTTGATCTTCCCGTGCAGATTGCTTGGATATACTCCAAGTGCCTGGGCAGTCCGGGTTATGTTATAATCGTTCTCGGCGAGCTTCCGCTCGAGATATCTCCGTTCGAACTCATCCCGCGCATCGCCGAGACTCTTGCCGTCGAACTCATCAAGCGGATCATGTTTACGGCGTCCCGCTCCGTCGCCAAGAAAGCGATCGACCGTTTCGCCGGTCACTTCCTCCGCATCGCTCATAATAGTAATCCGTTCGACGATATTTTTCAATTCACGAATATTACCCGGCCACTCGTACGCCCGAAGCTTCGCGATTGCATCCTCCGTAAGTCGCTTTGCCGGCATATCGGTCTGCCGGAGCGATTCGGCATAGTAGGCGAACAGCGCGGGAATGTCATCCAGCCGCTCGCGCAACGGAGGCATATGTATCGGAATTACGTTCAAACGGAAGTAGAGATCTTCGCGAAATCGCTTATCCTGGACTTCCTGTTCGAGATTTTTGTTCGTTGCAGCAATAATGCGTACATCTACCGAAAGTGAATCCTCTCCGCCTACCCGCTCAAAGCGCAGTTCCTGCGTCACACGAAGCACCTTCGCCTGTGCCTCGAGACTCATGTCGGCGACTTCGTCAAGAAAAATGGTACCCCGGTGTGCGTTTTCAAACTTACCGCGACGCTGATTCGTTGCACCGGTAAAGGCTCCTTTCTCATGGCCGAAAAGTTCGCTTTCAAGCAGCGTGTCGGGAATAGCTGCGCAGTTCACCGCGACAAACGGGCCCCCGGAGCGGGCACTGCGGCGATGGATCTCCCGCGCGACAAGCTCCTTGCCGGTACCGTTCTCGCCGGTTATGAGAATGCGCGCGTCACTGCCGGCACTTTGCTCGATACGGGCAAAGACTTCCCTCATTGCTTCGCTTTCGCCTATGATCGGCTGGTCCTCGTCGAGCGAACTGCGCAGCGCGCGGTTTTCCATGCGCAACTGTTCCATCCGGTCGGCATTTCGCACCAGCGTTGTCACCCGATCGAGGCTTAACGGTTTTTCCAGAAAGTCGAACGCGCCGAGTTTGACTGCCTTCACCGCGAGGTCAATGGTTCCATGACCGGTTATGAGAATCACTTCCGTTTCCGGGAAGGTCTCCTTGATGTCCTTGAGAACATCCATGCCGCCGCGGTTGGGAAGCCAGATATCAAGAAGCACCACATCGATCGGTTCATGCTTGAGCAGGTTCAGTCCCTCGAGACCGTCTTCGGCGGTAAACACCGTGTAATCTTCGTCCTCAAGGATATCGCGAAGCACGTCGCGAATACCCTGTTCGTCGTCAATGACAAGCACTCGACTCATGATTGCTCTCCGCCCGCCTCTCCGTCGTCGCCGAGCGGCAGGTCTATGAAGAAGGTTGTCCCATCGCCGGGAGAACTTTCAAACCAGATCTGCCCCTTGTGGTCGAATACAATGCGTTCAACGACCGCCAGACCAAGCCCCGTACCGTGACGCTTGGTCGTAAAATACGGATTAAAGACCTCTCCCTGGTCTTCGGCGGTAATACCCGGACCGTCGTCGCGAACCTGCAGCCGACAGTAGCGGCTCTTTCCACGCTTTACAAGGTCACTGCGGATTACAATATGCAGCGTCCCCTCGGCGGCCTCGATCGCGTTCTTGAAGAGATTCGCAAACACCTGCTTGATCTGAGCGGCATCGACGGGAACCTCGAGTTCAGGGTCTATGTCGCTCGTATCGAACTGTGCAGACTCCTCGCCCGAATACCCGTTTACGACTTCCTCGACAAGTTCGGCAATGCGCACCGGTTTCGGCTGCGGCGCGGGCAGACGCGAAAAGTTACTGAACTCGCTAAGCAGGGCGCTGAGGCTGTCGACCTCCCGCAGAATGGTATCAACGGCGCTTTCAAGGACCTGCTCGAAGCGCTCCGGACTGCTCCCATAGTATTTTCGCCGCAGCCGTTCTGCCGACAACTGAATGGGGGTGAGCGGGTTCTTGATCTCGTGAGCGAGCCGTTGTGCGATTTCCTGCCACGCGGCAACCTTCTCAGTCTGAATCATTTTTCGACGATTCCGATCGAGCTCCCGCACCATCTGATTGAAGCTCTGTACGAGCATGCCGACATCGTCCGTCGATCGAGTGAGAATACGGAACGAAAAATCGCCTTCGGCAACCCGGCGAGTGGCCTCTTCGAGATTCACCAGCGGACGCACAATTTCGTCGCTGAGAAGGAAGCTTACAAGCACGGCAAGAAGCAGAATGGGCGTTGCGAACACGATATAAAAGAGGAACACCGCGCCTAACAGGGTGCCGCGCAGCTGTTCGATCTGCACGAAGCTTTCAATACTCCGTGAAAGCCGGTCCACCGCCCCGTCGAACGCTTCGGGAAGCATTACCGTAAGCACGGTAACGATATTCTCCCCGGTGCTCCCGGCGACATCCGAACGAATCCGGAGAAAACTGCGCCCGTTGGATGTGTCTCGGCTGACCGTATCACTTTCGGTACGCAAAATCTGCGATTCGGTCATTCGCGCTTCTTCCGGTCCTTCGAAAAAGCGCTCCTCAAGCGTATCAGCGGTAAAGACCTGCAGGCCGTCGATACGTGGATTGAGCTCCTGTACATCCTCCCAGACCTGGCGAGGTACCCGGTCGGCCTGACCGGCAACCTGCCGGTACAAGCTGCCTGAAGCAAACTCATCGAGATCGTCCACGGTACGTCCGTAGTAATCGAGCGCGAGACGCTGACCGCTACGAAGTGCATCTCCGGTTTCGTCGCTGTACCAGGTGTCGAGCATAGTACGAATAAAGTTCGCCGAAAGGGCTGCCTGGGGCACGGCACTCAACAGCACCACAACCGAGAAAAACACCAGCAGTCTCATCTTGAAGGTGACGCCGGGTTTGCCCAGAGCACGGTCGCGCAGAAGCCGGATCACGTTGACAAGGACAAGAACCGCGAGAAACGCAGGCAGCGCGACGGTCGCCACAAGTATGATCGGACCCACCGGATCGGCCGAGTCCTGCAGTCCTGCCAGCACCTGGTCCGAGAAGACGAGCACCAGCCCCATGAGCAGGACATACAGAAGCACCACGCTGATAAGCGAGCTGTATGAGCCGGTGCCGCTGCCGTGCATAACTCCCGGTCTACGCATTATTCACGGCGCTCCCCGGAGATATTTGAGGGGAGAGGAACCCACGGGGAAGAACGCATACCTCCGTTGAGCAAGGGCGCCACGAGAAACACCGGATCGGAGAGAACCATGGTATTCACGATTCCCCGCGCCCGTATCTCTCCTGTTCCCGTGTCAAAGTAGTCGGAATCGTGTTGGTCATGGGCAACTTCAATATCGTCTGCCCGGTAGAGATCATGTATAGCGTTTACGACCGAATCGTGGCGGCTCTCAACACCCCGGCTGTCTTCCACAAGGTACTCGGAGGTAAACGGGTCGTACGATAGGGTTCGCGACACCGACAGCTCCTGCACGAGGGTGTCGCCGAGAATTTCGGTAAAGTCGTCACTCGGCCCGTAATGGCGAATAACGAATATCACCTGGGCACGCAGGCCGTTCTCTACCGTGTCGAGAACCCGCTCGACCTGTACCGGGCTCATTCGGACATTAACGAGATGGGTACTCTGTTCACTGCGAACGCTGCCGCCGAGCTCGATATCCTCATCATGTCCGAAGCGTAGATTAAGCGCTCGCCAGGCAAAGGGAAGAATCAGAGCAAAGACGAGAAGGAAGGGCACAACCGCCCTCGGGCCAGTAAGGCGCACCAGCCTGCGAAGGGTACGAAATGCATTGCCCTTGCGCCACGTCATTCTTCCTCAAACTTGCTCTCGAACAGATTATAGAGCGCGTCCACCGCGTCACTCTCGTCGGGACCGTCCGCCTTTATCGTAAGCTCGGTCTCGTAGCCCGCTCCGAGAGTAATAATGCCCATGATACTTTTGGCATTTATTGTCTCGTGTTCCTTCTGCAGCAGAACCTTGGAAGCATACTTACTCGCCGTCTGAACGATAAGCGCCGCCGGGCGGGCGTGGATCCCGGCACGATTCTTGATCTGCACCTGTTTTTCGGTCATTGACTATCCTCATCAGAACCGTTTCGGTCGAACGCCGAGCGGCGCTGCAAGTATAGTTGCCGGGCATTTTCACTTTCAAGCCATTTGAGCACACTCTGGTTAAACTCCTGAGCACTGAAGTATCCCATTTTCTTCAAACGCTCGTTCATTGCCGCGGTTTCCACAATAATGGGAATATTACGCCCCGGCTTCACCGGTATCAGCAGATGGGGTACATGCACGCCGAGAATCTCTGTTTTACTCTCCTCTGCGCCTATACGGTCATACACTTTCGAGGAATCCCACTCTTCGAGGTCGACAACAAGCTGTACCTGCTTCGAATCGCGGATCGCTCCTACTCCAAACAGATGCGTGACATTGATAATACCGAGACCACGGATTTCCATGTGGTGGCCGAGCGCCTGGTTGGCCGCCTGCGCCATAAGAATATTGCCGGCGACACAACGGACTTCGACCGAATCGTCCGCGACGAGCCTGTGACCGCGCTCTACGAGTTCAAGCGCAGCCTCACTCTTTCCGACCCCGCTGTCACCCCGCAGCAGCATACCCACGCCGAAGACCTCCACGAGAACTCCGTGGAGAATCTCCTTGGGAGCGAACACATTGGAGAGCGCCCGAATAAGCCTGGTGGAAAACTCTGAACTCGGCAGATCGGTCTGCAGAATCGGACAGTTCTTCCGTTCGGCAATCTGAAAAAAGTCATCGGTTGGCTGCTGACTGTGTGTGAAGATTACGCAGGGCACCTCGCGCTCGAGCAGCTGCTCGAGCACGTTGTAGGTCCCCTCTTCCGCGAGCTTTCGCAGGAACGCGGTTTCGCCTCGCCCGAACAGTTGAAGTCTCTGATAGGCGAAGTTATCGAAAAACCCGTTCAATGCGAGGCCCGGTCTGTTTATGTCTGGAACCTTGATCTGCCTCGTCAGCCCCTGTCGCCCGCCTATGCAGCGCAATTCGAGCGCATTGTGCTCCTTGAGCTCAAGGTCAAGAAGATCGAGAACCGTGAACTTCCTCATGAGGGTTTATGCTCTTTAACCTTTTCTTTCTCCTTGCGCACTTTGTCCTGCATCTTGTCTATCAGCCGCTCGAGTCCTTCATGCAGCGAATGGTCTTCGACCCGGATATGCGCACGCTTGTGCCACCGGAAGTTAATATTGACCTCGCAGATGAACTGATTCTTCTCTTTCGTCATGGTAAACAGAACATCGATTATGTAATCACGGGCGAAATCAATTTTCTGAAGCTTCTCTTCAATGAACTCCCGGGTATCATCCGACAGATCGAAGTGTACACCTTTCATTTCAATATTCACTGCTGGGCCTCCTCAGGCGTCATATTGTCCACTAACGATCGTACGATGATTGTATAGCAAGCTCCTTGCGATACTTCGCCACCGTACGCCGCGCAACCTGTATACCACGCTTCTTCAGAAGATCGGAAATCTTCTGGTCCGACAGATGCTGCCCACCCGATTCTTCCGACAGAATCTCCCGGATCGTTTCCTTCACACCTTCTTTAGAATAGCGATGCCCGCCGGCACCGGTTCCCGCAACCGAGTTCGAGAAGAAATGCTTAAGCTCAAAAATCCCCCACTCCGTTTCAATGTATTTGCCGTTTGTTATGCGACTGACGGTCGCTTCATGAACCCCGACATCACCGGCGATATCGCGCAGTGTCAGCGGAACAAGGTATTTGGGCCCACGAAGGAAAAAGTCTCTCTGAAAGTCGAGAATAGAGCGGGCTACGCGCAGCATGGTCCGATTACGCTGCTGAATGCTGTTGATAAACCATTTGGCGTCCCGTACCCGGGTGGACACAAACTGCCGTACCTCCTTATTAACATCGCGCAGTTCCTGAAAAAAGGGGTCCACACCGAGCACGGGAATCTCTTCGTCATTCAGCACAATAACAAACCGGCCTTCGCGCCTGCGAATAAGCAGCTCCGGTACAACATAAGTCGGCACATCGCTGGAAAACGCGCTGCCCGGGAACGGCGTCAAATCGCGGATAAACGCCAGAGCTTCTTCAACCGCGTCCTCGCTCTCTTTAAGTTTCTTTGCAATATCGGCGGGGCTGCGCTTCTCGAGCAGATCCGCATGCTGCTCGAGAAGATCTATAGCGAGCTGTGGGGCCTCCTCGGAGAGCTTCGCCTGGACAAGCAGACTTTCCCGATAATCTCTCGTACACGTACCCTGCGGATCGAATGAACGGATAAGGTCGAGCATGTGCTCGAGAAGATGCTGCTGTGCTTCGGGGATAACCGTGTCAGGTGGCTCTCTGTGAAACCCGCTTTCATCGAGATTCCAGATGAGCGTTTCGCCGACATCAAAGGCTTCATCACTTACAGGCTGCAGTCTCAGCTGCCACAGCAGGTGCTCATGCAGCGATTCGGGGCGCGTCAGTGCTCCCTCCATGAACCCCTGTTTCGCGTCGGCACCTTCCTCGTTATAGGAACCTGAGGTTGATGTATACGAGCGCTCCTCGCTGTAGCCTGTGTAGTAGTCATAATCGGCCTGTTCATCAGAACCGCGTTCGCCCACTTCTTCGAGGCTGACCGTGGAGCGGTCTTCGACAACCTGGAGGGCGGGATTCGCTTCAAGTTCCTGCTGAATACGAAACTGAAGATCCTGAATCGGCAGCGCCATGAGCTGAATGCTCTGGTATAGCTGCGGGTTCATCTTCAGTTTCTGCTGTTGTGTAAGCACCGGACGCTGCGACTGCACGTGACGACTCCCGGCGCCACGCATCCGGGACACCGGCCCCCGCGCACCATTGGCGCGGGTGCGGTACCGTCTCTGCGAAGCACCTGTATTTATACTGAGTCAGCCATCGGCCTTTGTCAATGTTGATATCGAGCCGACTACAGACTGAAGCTTTCGCCTAAGTACACCCGGCGGGCAAGTTCATTGTTCGTTATCTCCTCACGGGTACCGGAGACCACAATTTCACCATCTTTTATGATGTAGGAGCGATGGGTTATCTCCATGGTATCGCGGACATTATGGTCGGTAATGAGCACGCCGATGCCCTTTTGCGACAGTCCGCGGATAATCTCCTTGATCTCGAACACCGCGATCGGGTCAATTCCTGCAAACGGCTCATCGAGAAGGAGAAAGTGCGGTTCTATAGCCAGGCTGCGTGCGATTTCGGTCCGTCGCCGCTCCCCGCCGGAGAGCGTGTACGCTCTCTGATGCCGATTCTCCTCGATACCGAGTTCTTCAAGCAGGTAATCGAGCCGCTGACGTTTCTGCGCCTTTGAGAGATCCCGACGCATCTCTAAAATCGCCATAATGTTATCTTCTACGGTCAGTTTACGGAAAACCGAGGCTTCCTGGGGCAGGTAGGAAATACCCGCCCGCGCGCGGCGAAACATGGCCTCACGGGTCATGCGACGATCCGAGAGGTACACATCGCCGGACGTAGGGCGAATAAAGCCGACAATCATGTAAAATACCGTTGTCTTACCCGCCCCGTTTGGCCCGAGAAACCCGACGATTTCCCCGGGGTTCATCGAAAAGCTCACGCCGCGGACCACCTCGCGCCTGCCGAAGCGTTTTCGAAGCTCGCGCGCTTCAAGTACCGGCATATTCAGGGCCCCTCTCCGGCAGGGGCCTCTTCAGGGTCGCTGTCCGGTTCACCGGCGGGCTCACCCTCCTGGTCAGGGGCTTCCTCTTCAGCCGGCTGCTCGTCAGGGGCATCCTCGTCTTCCGGCGTTTCGCTGCGGAGCTGCGCGCGAACCTCTCCCCGCAGCGTAATCTCGTCGGTTTCAAGATTAATGACGATCCGGGAGGCACTGTATTCATCGTCGCGCCAGACGATCCGCGGAAGTCCCGAGAGTTCCAGCTCGTCGGCATCGCGGCGATACCGGGCGAACTCCGAGCGCGTAACCAGGTCATCCCGGAGAATACGAACCCCGATCTGTACGATCGTAAGCTCCTCCTCACCACGATATTCAATGAATCCGCCGCGAACGATAAGCTCGTTCTCCCGGTCTTCCATTTCCGCGCTGCCTTCCACGCGCATGAGGTCCCGCTCGCGGTCCACGAACAGCGAACCACCGGTCAGCACGAGCCCGCGCTCGAGCTCCTCGATGCGAAGCGCGCCGCTCGCGCGCACGTAGCGGAAATCATCGCCGAAGAGCTCGATCTCGTCGGCGGTAATATCGAACTGGTCCGACTGGACGCGGGCATTGCCGGACAGGACCGTCCGCTCCCGCCCCTCGGCAAACACACTGCTCCACCGGTCGCTCTCGATCTCAAGGTCGGCCGCCGCGTGCGGCAGGGAAAAGGCAAAGAGCACACATGCAAGGCAAAGACGGCCGAATCTCTTCATTGCTGCGATTCCTCCCCGTTCTGCTCTGCATCCCTGCGCTCGACGTAGCGGGCTGAAACTTCGTCCTCGAATCCGAGCTCCCGCGTTCTCATGTCCGAATGAAACCCGTATCCCTGCAGGTTCGTCCCGTCTTCCCGCTCAACCCGCACAAGATCGTCCCGGTCGCCGAGCAGAAGCCGCTCTTCCCGGTCCCAGAACAGGTACGAGGCAATAACCCGCGCGTCTTCGACCTCGCTGAAGAACTCGATATTTCCAAGCATTTCCACGTCCTCGCTGTCGTCGAAGTACCGGGCAAAATCAGCACGTCCCCTCGCGACAACCTCGCCCTCGGCGTTCACCTCCTCGAACTCGGCCCCGTAGAGGTGCTGTTCCCCGTCGTCGTCGAAGCGAAACGCACGCTCAGCGGTAACATTGAACTGTTTTCTGCCCTGTCGCACAACCGTATGGGAAAAATCACGGATCGAGGCGGTCGGCAGGGAATCGGGCACGGTTTCCGCAACACGGGCGTCACCATACTCGAGACTGCACCCGCCGGCGAATACCGCAGCGAGCAGTACCGCTGCAACTCGTATTGTCATAATACGCCGTGCCTCCGGACTCTATGCGCTCCCGTCCCCGGTGCTATCCGCGTTGGTGGCGGAGGAAAGTGTCGTAGCGGCCGCGTCGGCGGTCATTTCTCCGGCGCCTGCCGATTGCGCCGCGACACCCGCTTCAAGCCGGTGCTTCGCCGCGGCAATAAAATGCTGAAACAGCGGGTGGGAAACCGTCGGGCCCGATCCGAATTCCGGGTGAAACTGGACACCCACCGACCAGGGGTGGTCGGGCCATTCAACCGACTCGACAAGCGCTTTGTCCGGCGTGAACCCTGAGAGCTGCAGGCCGGAATCGGAGAGCTTCTCGCGATGGCGGTTGGAAACCTCATAACGGTGCCGGTGGCGTTCGCGCACTCGCTCGGCACCGTACGCCTCCCGAATCCTTGTACCGTCGGCCAGTACCGAGTCGCTCGCACCAAGTCGCATAGTGCCGCCGTAGTTGCGAACATCAATCTGTTCCTCGAGAAGACTCACCACGGGCCACTCGGTGTCGGGCGAAAATTCCGTGCTGTCGGCGTCGGGAATTTCGAGTATGTGCCGCGCCCACTCAATGACCATGATCTGCATGCCCAGGCATATACCGAAATACGGAATGCCATGTTCCCTCGCAAATCGGGCGGTGGTAATCATGCCCTCGACGCCGCGACCACCGAAGCCGCCGGGAACCAGAATTCCGTGAACTCCGGCGAGTGCCGCCTCTATCCCCCCGGTCTTCTCCAGTCGCTCCGAGTCGATTTTCAGCAGCTCTACCCGCACGCCGTTGGCGATTCCGCCGTGAAACAGCGCTTCGTCAACCGATTTATAGGCATCTGCAAGGTCGATGTATTTCCCCACCACCGCGATACGCACCGTCTGATGGGCATTGCGGTACGTGTCTACGACGTGTCTCCAGGCGGATAGAGACGCCTCGCCACACTCGAGCCCGAGCTTTGAGCAGACGATCGCGTCGAGACTCTGTTCGTGAAACTGAAGCGGAATCTGATAAATGGTGTCGCTGACGTCATAGGCGGAAATGACCGCCTCATAGTCGACATTTGTGAAATTGGCGATCTTCCGCCGCATATCCTCTTCCATCGGCCGCGGGGAGCGGCACAGGAGAATATCCGGCTGGATACCGATCTCCCGCATTTCCTTGACCGAATGCTGGGTCGGTTTGGTTTTCAGCTCGTTTCCGCCGACCTCGGGAATAAGCGTAAGGTGGACGCTGAGCACATTATCGTGACCGATCTCATGCTGCATCTGCCGGGCGGCTTCGAGAAACGGAATCGACTCTATGTCGCCGACAGTGCCGCCGACTTCCACGATCGTAACATCCACATCCTGCTGCTCTCCGACCGAAAGAATACGCTGCTTGATGCGATCGGTTATATGCGGGATTACCTGAACGGTGCGGCCGAGATACCGGCCTTCGCGTTCTCGCTGAATGACTTCCTGATAGACCTGCCCGGTCGTAATGGAGTTGGCCCGTGACAGCGGGGAGCGGGTGAAGCGTGCGTAGTTACCGAGGTCCAGGTCTGTCTCAGCACCGTCGTCGGTCACATAGACCTCGCCGTGCTGGAAGGGACTCATTGTCCCGGCGTCGACGTTTATGTATGGGTCGATTTTGACCATGGATATGGTCAATCCCCGACTCTCAAGAAGGCTCCCGATACTGGCAGCTGCAATGCCTTTGCCAAGGCTCGAACAGACACCGCCGGTGACAATGATGTACTTCTTCATCGGGGTTTCATTATTTCGAAGCATACCCCTGCGTGTCAACGAACATACGGCTATAGTCATTCGTTGACAGCCGGCGGTGCGCTTCGTATTCTCGCTCGTGGGGTCCGCCGGGAAGTAAGGAATGGCTGAAACGCTGAACGAACAGGATTTCGAAAAATTTCGCTCGCTTATCTACGATGCCAGCGGCATATACTTCAATAAAACCAATCGTTCCATTCTCGAAAGCCGTCTTCGGGAGCGCCTGCGTTCGAGCGGCGATACCAGCCTCAGCGAATACTACGACCGCGTCCGCGCAAGTGACGATGAACTTCGGGCTCTTCTCGACTCGGTTACCACGAATCTGACCCGTTTCTTTCGCAACACCGCGCACATAGAGACCTTCGAAAAACACGTATTACCCGATCTCGTGAAGGTGAAAAGCAAACAGGGAGATAAACGCATTAAGCTGTGGAGCGCCGGATGTTCGACCGGTGAGGAACCGTACAGTCTGGCAATGGTCATGCTGGAAGTCCTGCCTCAGGACTTTCAGTTTTCGGTCATAGCTTCCGACATCAGCCTCAAATCTCTTATGAGCGCGCGCAGCGGGTTCTACTCGGAAGCGAAGGTTAAAGGGGTTCCCGAGCGGTATCTCAACAAGTACTTTGAGCGCAAGGATGCCGGGTACCAGGTGGCCAGGCGCGTCATGGACACCGTAACGTTCGACTACCACAACCTTCAGCACCCGAGCGGCCTGACGAATATAGACATAATCTTCTGCCGCAACGTCATTATTTACTTTGATGAGGCGGCGCAGAAGTCGACCGTGAAGCGATTCTGGGATGTCATGATGCCCTACAGCTACCTGTTTATCGGGCACTCAGAGTCTCTGTTCGGTATGAACACCAAGTTCGAGTTCGTGCGCACCGACTGGGCCTGCGTGTATAGAAAGAACACACTGGGATAGGCAAATGGCGAAAACCTCGGTCATGATCGTCGATGATTCCGCGCTCATGCGGAATCTCATTTCCAAGATTTTTCAGCAGACTGATGATCTCGAGGTCTGCGGCACAGCAATGAACGGGCGCTTCGCGCTCGACAAACTGCACCGCCTGCAGCCGGATGTCATCGTACTCGACCTTGAAATGCCCGATGTCAACGGCATCGATTTTCTCACGGAGTGCCGCAAACGCGGCGTGAAAGTGCCCGTGATTATTCTCTCCTCGCATGCCCAGCGCGGCGCGCGCATAACCATGGATGCGCTGTCGCTCGGCGCCGAGGACTTCATTCTCAAACCTACAGGCCGTGGCGGGCCGGATGTACAAAGCGTCGCCGAGCAGCTTGTCGACATGGCTCGGGCCTACGGCGGGGACTATCGCAAGCGCCGCGAACGCGGTGAAATCTCCGATATTCCCGGCCCTGCACGAGGCGAACGCGAAGGCCGCAGTCCGGGTGCTGCTCCCGCCGGCGAGGACAAACGCGCCGACGCCCAGGCTGAGCGGGAGGAGACAGCGCGAAAAAGTGCCCGCGCAAGCGGAGAGACCGAGATTCCTGCTCCAACGCTCCGCGCTCGCACCGCAGAAACTGCACGCGGATTGCCTTCGCGGACCCCGAAACGAAAACCCGGGGCCGTTAAGGCAATTGCAATCGGCATTTCTACCGGTGGCCCGAACGCACTGAGGCGAATGCTGCCCGGATTGAGCGCCGACGTGCGCGCACCCATACTTATTGTGCAGCACATGCCCGCAGGCTTCACAAAGGAGTTCGCCCGCAGTCTCGACCGTCTCTGCGCCCAGGAAGTCCGGGAAGCCGCCGACGGCGACGTACTCGCGCCGGGGCGCATTTTTATTGCTCCGGGTGATTATCACATGCGGGTGGAACGACGCTCGCTTGCCACGGTTATCCGCATCGGTGACGACGAGCCGATAAGCGGACACCGGCCGTCGGCCGATGCCCTTTTCGCCTCGGTTGCCGGGGCGTTCGGACATGAGTGCCTGGCCGTCATTATGACCGGAATGGGACGCGACGGTGCACGCGAAATCGGAACGATCTACGAGGCGGGAGGAATGACCGCCGGTCAGGACCAGAAGAGCAGTGTCGTATACGGCATGCCGCGTGCCGCCTGGGAAGCGAAATATCTGCACCAGCAGGTGCCGCTTGAGGATATGGCCGACTTCATAAACGCAACCGCTATGGAATTACAGGAGAGCTCATGACCCTCGATGTACTGCACGCCGGCCGGATGGGATACGGAGACGCCCTCGCCCTTCAGGAACGCATGGTCGACAAACGCATTGCCGAGGAAATCAGCGACACCCTGATCCTCGTGGAGCACCCGCCGGTCATAACGCTCGGGAGAGCGGGCACAGACAGCGATATTCTGCTTCCCGAAGCAGAGCTGCAGCGAAAGGGGGTGGAGGTGCATCGCATTACCCGGGGCGGACTGGTTACCTATCATGGCCCCGGACAGCTTGTCGGCTACCCGATCGTACACCTCTACGAACGCGCGCGCGAACTCAAGCGCTTCATCGGCGGGTTGGAGGAGGTGTTCATAGATCTCCTCGGAACTCATTATGGAATCCGTGCCGAACACGACAGCAACGAACGCGGCGTCTGGGTCGACGGCGCGCGCAAGATCACGGCGGTCGGCATAGCCGTCAAACGCCGCGTGACCATGCACGGATTTGCCTACAACGTGAATCCCGACCTTTCTCACTTTCAGTGGATTGTACCATGCGGGATCACCGACCGTGGCGTAACCTCACTCAGCCGGGAACTCGGCCGCGAGGTTACCCTCGAGGAAGCGACCGAGCCGCTGCTTGAAAGCTTCTGCCGGCGCTTCGGCTATACGCTCGGTACTCAGTGTTCTTCGGTATCCGGACTTGTAACCGGATAGCGCACAATTTCGGCGCCTGTCGCGTGCCCCGTGGAAACATCGACCTCAATAACTACACCCTGAATTTCGAGCTCACCCCATGCATCCTTACTGCGCTGGGGGACCGCAGTGAGAAACTTTTCAACCTCTATCGACGGCTCGAGACCCGCGACACCGGTAAGACTTCCTGTTCGGCCGGTGTCGGTAATGCTGGCGGTACCGGTGGCGCTGACCTTCAGATCGGCGGTAAGCGCACGGGAGCCGCTGCCTATGACCGCCGTAACGAGCCCGTCACCATGTTCGCTCATAATGCGTTTTTCGGCGGTGGTTGTGGCGTGATAATCGAGAAGGATGATGTGTGTCTCCGGCTTGATACGCTCGACGAGCTCCGGGAGAAACGTATACGGATTGGAAAGATGCACCCTCGAAAATCCACTGAGCCCGAGAAGATTCAGCACCGCGATTTTCGTCTCACCGACAGTAATAATGCGGTAGCCGCGCCCCGGGTTTTTCGGCGGGAAATTGGCGGCCCGCACCATATACGGCGCCTTATCGATATGCGGCACAATGTCTTTCTTGTAGTAGACCTGCTCACCGCTGGTGAGCATTTCGAGCCCGAGTTTGTTCAGGTATACGGAGTGATTCTTACCGATACCGAATCCGCCCGTAGCCCCGTCGACATTGGCGATCGCGAGGTCGGCACGAAACTCGTCTTTTACATCGTCGAGCGCGGATTTGACACAATACACGCCCGCCTTGCCTACGATTTCTCCAAGGTACAGAATACGCATCCGGGTGCCACTGTACCCGCTCGATTATTTGCTGTACAGGCAGTATATTTATGGATGCAGGAGCTCGAAAAAGGTCGAGACCTGTGCGGTCCGCGGCTCACACGATCCCGTGACCGCCTGAGGCCGCCTGTAGAGGGGGCCTGACACCTGGTAATGCTAATGGAGGTGTTCTTATGAAGAACCCTGATTTTATTGATGTCGGTCGGATTATCGACGAGATCTTCGACGCAGCAGAGGATTTCACCAATGCCTTCAAGGATTCGGTGAGTAATACAACCGAGAAGTTCGCCGGTATGCGGTTCGGTGAGAAGCGTGACTTCTATCCCGCCTACTCCTATCCGCCTGCAAACGTCTACATAACCGAAGACAAAACAATGGTGTTCGAGTTTGCGCTCGCAGGCTTTCGGGAGGACGACATAAACATCGAATTCCGTGGCGATCACATGTTCTTTTCTGCTTCGGTTTCCGATGACCTCAAGCCCGAAGGTGAAGTCCGCTATTTCAAGCGCAGACTGAAGCTGAAGGACGTCAACGCTCAGAAATACTATGTTCCGGCAGACAAGTACGACCAGAAGAGCGCGAAGGCTGTCTTTCACAACGGCATTCTGCGTGTTACCGTTCCGCCTCATGACGTCGTTCAGGAAAAAGAAGGCGTCAAAATAAACATTACGAAAGAGTCGGATGCCGGTTCGAAGAAGAGCGGCGGAGCCAGTAAGTCGTCGAGCAGCGGCAAGAACAGCGGAAGCTCGCGCAGTGATTCCGACTCCAAGGAAGGATAAGCCATGCTTTGGGGATTTATACTCGGCGTCGCTGTCGGCGTAATCTTCTACCCGCAAATTATAGTCGGTGTTCGTAAAGCTGTTGTGTTCATAAAGCAGAACACCGAAAGCGGCGAAGAGATCGTCAAACAGGACAAGACCGACAGCAACGAGTAACCCGCTACAAAGCGGTATCAGTCCCGGCACGCCGTCTCCTGTGCTTACAGCAGGGCGGCGTGCCCGTTTGGTCACCTGATGTCGCTTCATGAATGGCAGAGTGGCATGCCTTGCCGGGTGCTGAACGGCGCCCCCGGCGCGCCCGCTTCGCCTTCTTATGGCGCTGCATGAACGGCGCTACAACAGACATGCCGTGCCGGCCTCTGAACGGGCCCATGGCATGACCTTGCTGCTTTACATCACCGCGCTCGCACAGGAGAAGCCCTAATGCCCACCAGACAAACCGTTAAAACCACAACCCGAGGCAGGCATTTCCGAGCACTCGGAACATTCAGAGCGTTCAGAGCGTTCAGAGCGTTCAGA
>CAZMEV010000062.1:0-18793 GCA_964565375.1 uncultured Spirochaetaceae bacterium | reverse complement strand
AGCACACCCCCTTCGGCATCGTACTCCGTGGCCCGGAAGTGCATTTCCGGGTACGTGAAATGATCCTCGTCGATGACCCAATGGTCCGGATCCGCCAGGGAGACACCCGGCGTACCGATGAGGAGTACCCAGGCGACCAGAAGCGAGCAGGACTTTGGGGCGAGCGCTGAATGAGCTGAACGGGACATCGGCTTCTCCGCAGGACGTTGGCGCCTTCAGCGACGCTCCTGGGTTGACGGTTTCGGTACGCGGGGTCTCCGCTAAGCATCCCCCCGCCATCGTCCTGCCCGTTTGCCTTGTCACCATGCCAGGGGGTGGCGCCGCACCTGGAAGAGCGGTGGCTGAGCGGCCACCCCGCCACGTCGTTTCTTCAGACGCTTGCGCGCTTTCTTGGTCGTCAACTCGGATTGCACGTTTACTGCGACCACAGCCCTCGCAGACATCCCCCTAGAAACGGCAGACATCGATACAGGGGCTGTCAATCTCCTTGGCCATCGCTACGCTTTCTCCTCCGATTGCGGGCAGGGCCACCTTACGGGTACCCGCAGTGACAAGATAATATAACGTTGCATAATATCAGAGCCTCTAGATGGCGTTGACTACGCGGCGCTCGACGCCTGCGAGAGATGTTTCCGAATCGCACCTTGAATACACATTCTGGAACGCTGACAGTCTGGGGATACTCTCACGCGCACGGCAGCAGTAGAACGTCTTGGGGCCGTAAGCGCACCACGAACCTTAGTAAATCTGCATGGCTCTCTTCGAGGCAGGCAATGAACGACGGTAAGGGCAAGTCCCGCATATGGCAGGCTGCAGATATCTTCGATATAGGATTCTGCAGCATGTCTGGTTGCACCTCCGGCTCGATCTTGCAAACAACGGTGCATAGCCTTTCTGACGCTTCAGAGATGCGTCTGAGACAATCTTCGTTCGTGGGCGCAGTCACATATTCAGTATTTGTAACGAACAGATCTGTTATTTGGGTCGTGCGCTCGCGAAGCTCGGGCCCAAGAAAGATGACGAGTGACTCCTCCTCGTGACGCTTGACATCGTTGAATATCGCTTCCGTTCCCATTGGCACCACATCAGTTCAAAAGCGTCAACATGTCAGCTGTACTTCGTTCGGATTTTACGAGAGGTTATCAGTAGGCGAGAGGCGAGCCGTTCCAGAACTACTCCAATTCGGTGGCATCTGTATCCCCCTCCCTGATGCGATGGCAGGCTTGCTAATGTCAATAGAATGGTGGATAAGACAACACTATGACTGACACTAGGACTGTACCTGTTCTTCTCGTTGATGATGACGCCCTGATCCTTGAGGAGATGTCCAGTAGTCTTGAACGGTCTGGCTTGGGATGCCGCAGCGCACTCAGCGGACGCGAAGCACTGACAATTCTTCGGGGTGACTCCGATACACGTGTGCTGGTTACGGACTTGCGCATGCCCGGGATGGATGGTTTCGCGCTGATACAAGCTGTACGTGATGAATTGCCCGTTGGTCTTCAACCACAGATCGTATTCATCAGCGCCCATCTTGACGGCGACGCTGCCCGCAGGGCGATGCGGTCAAACGCCGTTGATTTCCTCAATAAGCCCTTCTCACGGAAAGAACTCATAGACTCGGTTGAACGAGCGCTGGATAAGTCAAATGCGGAGCGTGCAAGGTATGAGACGGTGGAAACCGTTGAAGCCTCGGTGTCTTCGATGCGCGCGCAAGTCGAGGAACTGTCGGCTAAGCTGTCAGTGTTTCATCACGCTGCGTCGTCGACATCCTCGCAGGACCGCACCGGCGCCGCTACTGATTCCCCACCTGTTCAACGCCAGATGGAAGCGCTGGAGGAGGTCGTGCGCTTGCGCGACCGCCGTGCCATTTACTTCCCGCCATCGCTTTTTTCGGACCCATCCTGGGATATGCTGCTCGACTTGGCGAGTGCTCACCTGAATGGCCAGCGCACTTACGTCTCAAGCCTCTCCGTAGGCGCCCAAGTGCCTCTAACCACCACACTCCGGTATCTCGATACACTGGCCTCTCAGGATTTAGTTCGGCGTTTCCGCGATCCGCAGGACAAGCGACGGATGATCGTTGAGTTGACTGATGTCGGTATTGACCTGATGGGGAAGTATCTCGAAGGAGTGATAGACCGCGAGCGTTGACAGTAGCGGTCACTATCCGGCGCTAATGGCCCGCCTGTGGTGTCAGAGGTGTCGGGCCCCAAGTTCATCAGTTTACCCCGGATTTTGGGCGCTGACGGGCACCTCCACGTCGCAGCGTCAATGAGTTAGGTGCGTTTTCCGGCGACCCTGCGTAAGTTTTCGGTGAACGGGTTGAGGCGTCAGTCACGGAGCCGTTGAGCGAAGTCGCGGCGAAGGGGGTAGAGCCAGATATCTTTTGTGGGCAGTCGTTGTTGGTGGCTGGTGCTGTTTTTGCCTCGCCCGGAGGTGCGCCCCACCCATTGCCAGTTGGCGGCCTTATAGCAGGTGCCAGCGTGGCGTGGCCATTCGACGAAGGTCTCGAGGAGGACCGGCCGATAGCCGTAGCGCTGCTGCCAGTGCTGCGGCAACTCTCGGGCGGCCAGTCCGAGGATCCGGGAGGCCAGCCCCTTCACCTGCACCCAGGGCAGGATCAGAAAGCGGGTGTTGTTGACGATCAGCGCCAGGTTGTTCAGCCGCTGCGTGTGACTCCAACCGATGAAGCGCTCGCGGGCGGCGAGTGTCCAGGCGCTGGCGCCGAACCCCATCAGGCCGACCAATTGCTCGCCCACATAGACGTTGTAGCGCATCTGGTTACCCGATAGCGGCGTATAACCGAGGTAGTGATAGCGAGCGATGTACTCGTTCCACCGGCGTGACTCAGCGCCCTGGCCCTGGACGATGTGAAATGCCGGCCGGGGCAGCTCATGGACCGCCCGTTGCACGGCAGGCTGGGGATCGGTGGCCGGTGTTGGCGGAAATTGGGCCCGTCGGCGGCGTTTGCGAATCCGTGAGGGCGGTAGCGTGACGTGCCCCTGCTGCTGGAGGCGGAGCATCAGGACCCGGCAGCTCACTTCACTGAGGCGACCGTGCGCACCGCGCCAGTCCAGTGCCTCGCAGACCTCCCGCGACAGCGCTGTGCGCTGGATGCCCGGTTGCTGCGCCATCACCCGCTGGAGGGTTTGGACAAACTCCTCGGTCGTAAACCGGCGAGAGTCCGCTGTGCTCATGCCCTCGCCCTGCGCAAGACTGTGGGCACAGGGGCGCTCAGCCGTGCGCGCCGTGCTTCGGCCATTCGCCACGGCAGGTAGTGTTCATGATCCGGGGGCACCCGGCCCCCCACATGGGCGCACGCGTGCAGGTAGTCGAACAACCAGGTGCGGGGATTGATCCCCCAGATCTCCAGGGTCGCGAGGAGGCTCATCATGTCCGCCGCCAACACGCCCGACCACTGACTGCCGGAGCCGTAGTAGTTCTTGCGCCCGACCACCGCCGGCCTCAGGGACTGTTCGGCGGGGTTATTGTCGAGGGCGATCTCCGGGTGCTCGACGAACTCGGTCAGACCGGCCCAGTTGGCCAACATCAATCGGTGGAGTCGGCGCGCTGCCTTGTGCAATGAGGGGTCCTCGCACCGCGCAGCGGCGCGTTTGCGCATCCGCTCGAGGTGGCGACGGAGCTTGTCGTCACAGCGTGCAAAGTGCCTCGAGCCGGGCTGGCTGGCGCGGCGGTTCGCGTGATGGCGGTACAGGATAGCGATCTGCGCAACCCACTTGGCTGCCCAGCGCCACAGCTCCGGATACTTGATGGCCACGGCCAGGGAGTCGCGCCGCTGGTGGGCCCAGCACAGGGCGCGGCGCACCTGGTTATTGTCGCAAACATACGGCCCGGTAACGCTGACGCTTGATCACCCGCCGATAGGCTGCGACCTCGATCTCGATGACCTCACTATCCCGCGTCCCTGCAATGGCCTCCATCGACTCGCCGCAGCGCGGACATTTGCGATCGGATTGCACGTGACTCCCGCGTGAGGGCAGCTCAGGCAATCGGGTGCGTCCGTGACCGGGCGCCCCCGGCTGCTGACCCCGCGGACGATGGCTCGTTGCGCAGCCTCCCGGCCATGGCGGCTTGCGGGTTTTGGCCCGCTCGGATTTGGTGCCAAAGTGACGCTGGCGCAGCCCCCGGACTTCGGCCTTCGCTTGATCGAGCGCGGCGAGGAGCTCCGTCTTGCGGGCATGGTGCTGGTCAATTTCTTCGCTGTGGCGGCGCTCCAACTGCTGCAGCCGCTCAATCGCCTTGGTGTGGAGGCGCTGGTAGTACTTCGCCTGCGCACGAAGCTCGATGTAGGCGCGCTTACTCAGCGTGACCTGCTCCACCTCGAAGGGATGCAGACTGCCGGCTGACGACTCCAATCCCGGCGCTGGGCCAGGAGCAGTGATTTCGGGGCTGTCAGTCGGGGTGACCATTCCAGGTACGATACCCAGTCACGGCGAATGTGTCCAGCGCTTTCGGGAGGTGCTACAGCCGGGCCGACCCGTTCACCGAAAACTTACGAACTTGGGCGGGCCGAACTGGTCGTCCACCAGCTTCCAGACCTGCCTCATTGTCGTTCAATTCACAATATAGTTGACCATTTACCATAAAAATTTCGCACCACAATGGTGTATTTCCTCGCTGATACGGATTCATTGCCGATGTAGCGTTTCCCCATCGCCGCTGATCAGTGGCTCGTCGGAATAATGGGGTAAGTAATGACGCTCAAGATGATGGCTTCTCCGGAGACATCTCGAGGACCGGAGGTAGATTGTCCGACCGCACTGATTGTGGTCGAAGAGCGACTCTTGCGACTCGAAATCCTAGACGGGCTTCAATCCGCGGGTTTTGGGGTGAGCTCGACAAGCAGCATTGCGGACGCAAGGATGGAGCTCCGGTGCCACCAGCCAGACGTAGTGGCGCTTGATCCTTGCATGCGTGACGGAGAGGGAGTGGAGGTACTGGAGATTTGTCAGGATCTTCATCATCGCCCAAAGCTGCTCCTCGTTTCTGAGCTTGAAGAAGGCCTACTTGCAAGCGCCAGCACTACGGCGGCCTGTTTGGGGTGTGAGGTCATTGGTGCATTAAACAAAACATCGGTTCGGCGCGATATTGAAGAAATCGCCGCAGAGCTCGTGAATCGTGAGTCTACCGTCCGAGCTCAGTCCGTCGAGTATGTTCAAACTACGAGTCTAGAGGCAGATTTTCAATATATCCTTGACAATAATTTTTTGGGTGCGTTTCTCCAACCGAAGCACTCGCTAGACACCGGGCGGCTGACAGGTTTCGAGGCGCTGGCTCGCATTTGGAATCCGCAGAAGGGTTCGTTTCAACCGCCCGGCTTATTCGTTGAGCTGATGGATCAGCCCGACATCGGTCGGCAAGTTTTTGCTCGGGTCGCGTACAGTGTGCTTGATGCAATAAGCAAAAAAGGATCGACTTTTCAGGGTGATGTGAGCATTAACGCACCGAAGGTGCTCTTTTCCCAAGAGGCAACGCTGTCATTCTTGGCGCGTTGTGCGGACGAATTCGGTGTCGACCGATCCCGTCTCACGCTAGAAATTACCGAAACAGGTAACGTTCACCTTACACCAGCCCAGCGACTAGGCTTGCTCCGCGCCCGCATGATGGGCTTTGGTCTGTCTCTAGACGACTTCGGCGTCGGATCCGCCTCTGTTGAGCGTATTCTTCAGCTTCCCCTGACGGAGGTGAAGCTCGATGCGAGTCTGGTCTGGGCCGCCGCGAAAGGTGACAACTCCCTTCAGAACTTGCTGAAGACAATTGCGTCGGTCTGCGCTGATCGGCGACTGAATACAGTCGCCGAAGGAATCGAGACCTGGAGCATGCTCACAATGGTGCGAGACGCCGGCTTTACTCTCGGGCAAGGCCGTCTGTTCTCAATGCCAATTCCCCAGGACCAAGCCCTTTCGGATCACTACTTGCGGCGGACGTCTATTGCCCGCTGGACAGCCTAGTGGGCGGCGAGTGGTTGTGGATAGTCCGAGTCCGCTAACATTCGTGCGGAGATCACATGGCGAGGGAGGTACCACCCGTTGAAGCCCATGCGCCCCACGATCAAGGAAGTGTTCTCATCGTGGAAGATGAAACTGAGCTGGCACAAGAACTCGGTGAATTCTTGGAGCGCCGAGGATTTCGGTGCAGCGTGAGGGTCAGCGTCGAGGCAGCCGCGGCCTGTCTTCGAACACGCAAGCCTGCCTTTGACCTACTGTTGTGCGACGTCTTCTTGAACGAAAAGTGTGGACTGGATCTCGTATCCATTCCGCCCGTGAGGCACAATATTAATACCTATCGCCAGTTTGGCGTCATTGCGTATACAGGCGGCATCAATGGAGCGATCCTCCGGCAGTGTGTGGCACTCGGCGTAGACGACGTACTGATGAAACCCTTTTCGACGAGTGAACTTCTGGAATCAATCCAACGCGTACATGCGCTTACGAAGCTGCGCCGGGCGGTTGGGACTAATCAGGCTCACTGGATAGATCTCGTCTCCCGTGGTGCTGTGACAGTTGCGGAAACGCTCTCCGCGCTGGATGCGTCCGATCTCACACAAAAAGACCTTGCTTCTCTCACACACGGCCCGGTGATCCAGGATAATTTACCAGCGGGGTAGGAAAACTATGACGCAGCACCGGAATCCTTGCAAAATTAGTGTCCTGATTATGTACCTAGCTCGAGACGGCTGTCGGCGGGCGGGAAAGTGCTGTATATGTATATAACACTCTCACCGGAGCCCAGCCCATGGCAGTCAATGAGATCCAGATGCAGCCGGGCCTATCCCTGAGCGCCTTCCTGGCCAGTCACGGCCCTGAGGCCCAGTGCGAAGCGGCGCTCGTCAACTGGCACTGGCCACAGGGTTTTGTCTGCCCGCGCTGTGGCGGTAGCCACGCCCACACCTTCCGGCGCCGTGACCAGCCCTACTCCGCAAGTACGCCGCTCGCTACCTCGCTGATAGGCAGTACCGGTTCTACCGGCGCTTCCAGATAGCAGACATGGTCCCGCGGCTCGCCGTGCCACTTCTGCGAGCCAAACCCTGCACCCGGCAGGCGCTTCAGGCGCCCGCGGAGTTAGGTACATAATCGGGAGCCGAGAAGAGGAAATATGTTAAATAAATGCCTCAGAAATATGTTAAAAAAACTGCGCGGAAAATACCAGAAAGAGCAGCAGGAATTTGAAAATATTACGCGTTTAATAAAGAACGCGCCAGTTATTATTTTTTCTGGAAAAATGTATGATTATATGCCGCCAAAAATTGACTTTGTTAGCGGTTCTTTAAAGAAGATTTTAGGGTATGAGCGGGTTGCCGGATTTGAAGAATGGAAAGAAATGGTACACCCGGATGATAGGGAGCTATTGGAAAGCGGGTTAGTCGATTTTAAAAAGAGCGGTTACGTAGAGAGAGAGTATCGGATAAAGACAAACGAAGGGTTGGTTCGGTGGCTATACACTGAGACATCGAAAGTTTCGGAGAGGGATGTCGGTGTCGTTGAGTTTGTAGGGATATCAGTCGATATCACAGAAATTAAGGAAAAGGAAAAACGATTATGGAAAACATCGAAACTGGCGACGCTTGGTGAAATAGCAACAGCTGTTGCGCATGAACTGAATCAGCCATTGCAGGTGATTCAGCTTTCTTGCGATAACGCGCTGGAAACGTTGGAAAAAGAGAACGACACGGACATTCATAGCGATATTAAACGGAGGCTGACGCGGATTGAGCAGCAAGCACAACGAGCACGGAATATTGTTGAGAACATGCGAAGGTTCGGCAGGAGCGCGCCGCCGCAGTCAGGAGTGATCGAAGTGGGCGGCGTAGTCGAGGCAGTAGAAGGGCTGATAGGACAACAATTTCGGGCTCATGGAATAACACTTGAAGTCGTTAACGAGGAAGGAGAGGTATTCGTTTATGGAACGAAGCAGGATCTGGAACAGGTTATTATCAATCTTCTAAATAACTCAAAAGACGCTATAGAAGAAGCTCGTCTGCGTTCGCCTTCAGAAGAGACGGGCGCATCCAATGGCTATATAAAAGTAACGATGCGGAGGCAAGATACCAACTGCGGCGGGCGGATCGTCCTCAGTGTGAAAGATGATGGCGGTGGAGTGAAAGAAGAGTGTGTGCCGTTCGTTTTCGAGTCGATGTTCACGACCAAGATCGAGGGCGAAGGCACAGGCGTGGGTCTTGCGATCGTAAAACAATTGGTAGAAGGGATGGGTGGGGAGGTGAGATTCAAAAACATCGACAATGGCGCCGAGTTTGTAATTGAGCTGCCCGAGGAAAGGCAAGCCGCTGCCTCGGACTGTGATGACCAGTGATAGACGTGCAAGGGGACAAAATGCGTAACGTACGTATCGGGGTGGATCGGAGCGGAACGATGGCGGGATTGAGACGAACCATTGACGGGTTGACAAGACACGACGCCATAGAATCACTGCTTCTGTTCAGCGCAGGGAACGCAGAGTATCCGTTAAATGAAATGAATAAGCTCCTAAAACGCCAGGAAAGACCGGTGATGGGTGGTGTCGTCCCGAGTGTGCAAGGCCCGGACGGCGAAATCATCGACGCGGGAGCGGTTGTGGTGGGTCTGCCCGTGGGATTCCGCGGATGCAGGTTTGTCTCGGAGAAGGACGTTGAAAGTGGCGACTTGGAGAGGTGTCTGTCGGATCTTTGCATGGGGCAAGGAGGAACACTGTTGGTGCTTGCTGACGCGGAAAGCGCTCGGACTCAAGAGATACTCGCAAAACTCTTCGATAATGCGGGTCTCGGTGTGAACTACGTTGGCGGGGGCACCGGGACGCTGGCGTTCGATGGCAGAAAGAGTTTGTATGCCGGTAACAGGGTCGTAGGAGGTGGGTTGGTTGTCGGGTATTTGCCGTATCGGAGCGGCATTGGGGTGGCGCATGGCTGTGTTCCCGTCTCGGAGCCACTCCGGGTGACATCCTCCGGCGGACGGTGCATCCGTTACCTCGATGGACGTCCTGCCTCTGACGTCTATGAGGCCATTGTTCATAATCATGGGCGAGTTGCGCGTGCGGAAGAGTTTCATCGCTTTGCACCGAGGTATCCCATCGGAATATGTCGGATATCTGGAGAGCCAACCGTACGCGACCCAATCGATATTGATTACGCCAGTGGGACGGTAACGTGCGTTTCAGAAGTCCCGGAGGGGAGCTATGTCCAGGTGTTATACACTGACTATGATGATCTAATTCAGGCAGCAGAGACATCGAAAAATGATGCAGTGGCGAAGTCCTTCGGTACGATTATGCCAGAGCTTGGGATAGTGTTTGACTGTGTGTCGAGAAGTTATGCGCTGAATCGCCAGAATAGGAGCGTACCTATTACGCTTCGAGAGAGAATGCCTGTTGTGGGCATTCATTCGATCGGCGAAATCGCCAACGACGGGGGTGATTTCCTGGAATTTCTCAACAAGACCGTTGTCACTGCCGTGATGGGTGGGCCGTGCGATGCGCAGTGATCTTGAAATGCGGCTATTGTTTCAAATTGCTTTGTCAATTGGAGCGACCCTGGATCTAGATAAGCAGTTAGAGAAATTCCTTTCAGAGCTGCTTACCGTCACTCGAGGTTTTGGTGGCGCCGTTTTCCAGAGAACGCGGAAAAGCGGTCAGCAAACAAGCCAGTGGAGACTAATGCGTTGTATACCGAATACTATAAAAAACGACGCGAACTTTGCACCGGTATGTGATACGGCGTATTTGGCAAGATGGTGGAATAAGTTCGAAAAGGAAGAAGCGCAAGGTTACATCATCGAAAATAACGCGACGCTAGGTGGTTGCGCATATGTTTTCAGGCTTCCCCATTTCGGACTATTGATACTGTTTCATCGTTCGTCTGAACTTTCATCGAATTTCTGCGACGTCCTGAAGGTTGTGGCCAGACGGCTTGCTCACAGTTGCATATCATGCTTGAAAAACGATGAGCTGCAGAGGCGTTGGGCGCTTGAAAAATTGGTGGCGAAGTGGTCGGTGAAGTTTATTAACATAGATGAAAATGATTTTGAAGATAACATTAATGCCGCACTAGGCGATATGGGTAGCCTTGTTGGCGCGGATCGTGCTTATATTTTCCATTACGACTGGGATAACGGAGTCAGTCATAATACGCATGAGTGGTGTGAAGATGGCGTCACACGCGAAATTGAAAACCTCCAGGGCGTGTCTAACGAGGGCCTTGATGACTGGATTGGGAGCCACTGTCGTGGTGAGGTTTATCTTGTGGCAGACGTCCAAGCGCTGAGTGACACGGCCACTTTGAGGGGTATCCTCGAGTCGCAGGGAATAAAAACAAATATTACTGTCCCGTTGATGGCGCAGGGTGCATGCTTCGGATTTATGGGTTTTGATGCAGTTCGTGAGAAACGAGAATGGGATGAGATTGACGAAACAGTTTTGAAGATGATGGCCGATCTTTTTGCCAATATAGAAATCAGGAAAAAGCAACAAGAAGCACTCAAAGAGGCGCAGCGCGAAACACTCGTGGCGATGTATGAAGCGAGTGAAATGGCCGATGAGGCGGAGAAGGCCAACAAGGCAAAGTCGAGATTCTTGGCTATGATAAGTCATGACCTGAGAACTCCCTTGACGTTGATTACGTCAAATGCAGAGGCGCTCGAAGAAAGGCGTGAGGTGGATATAAAGAAAGTGGAACGGATAAAAGACGCGAGCAGCGTTCTCGAAAGAATGATTAGTGAAATTTTGCAGTTTACTGAAATTCAGAATAAGGGTGTTCCATTAGAGCGCGAGCGTTTTCGGTTTAGGAGTTGGTTCTTCGATACCACGAATGCCTTTGAGGAGCAGGCGTATCAAAAGGGCCTTGTATTCCGCAGGGAGGTTGATGATGCCGTTCCAGAGGCCGTTGTAGGCGACTGGGCGAGATTGAGCCAAGTTCTCGGAAATCTTCTTAGTAACGCATTGAAGTTTACGCATCATGGAAGCGTCGCTGTGCGAGTGTTTACACAGCCGGAAGGTGGTGAGGGGCTGGTATCTCTAGCTATTGAGGTTGAGGATAGTGGGACTGGGATGGAGCCGAAGTTGATCAATGCCTTAGGTGAGCCGTTTGTTCGCGGACTAGAGAAGGCGTGGCATGACCCAGGGGGGACAGGGTTGGGATTGGCGATTGTTAAACGGCTAGTGCAGGCGATGGGCGGGAGCCTAGTGATTTCAAGTGAGATTGAGGTGGGGACAAGAGCTACCGTTGAGTTGCGGTTGGAGGTTGCGAAAACGGGGGGCGAGGAACGCTCGAAGGGCAAGGCGCTCCGCTTTGATGGCAGTAGTGGGCCGTCGTGCGGTGCTTCTTTGGATGGCGTAAATATCTTGATTGTTGAAGACGATGAAGCGGTCAGGGATATCTTGGAGGAGACGCTCGAGTTAATGGGATGCAGCGTTGTCACTGGGGTAAACGGGCAAGATGCGGTCTGCAAGGCAAAAGAAAACCGCTTCGACATGATTTTTATGGACTGTCAAATGCCTGTTATGAACGGACTTGAGGCGACGGGAGCTATTCGCTCGGCAGAGGGAAAGTGGGGAGAGAAAACACCAATTATTGCCCTGACGGCCGCGGTTGGACAGGACGATCAGGAGCAATGCTACAAGGCGGGAATGAACGATATTCTGACGAAACCCTACACAAAGAAAAGGTTAGCGGAGATGGTGCAGCGGTGGGTGGGGGTGGGCAATTCAAGATTCGCGTCGGGCTGACGCGAGTGCAAGAAACATCCAAAATGGAGTGAGTCCGTGTTCAGAGTCGCTTCGGTAACCGCTATCATTACTTTGCGATGTTACAGAAGAGACTAGGAATAAGACGTGTTGCGTATTGCGGACGGAGAAAAGGTGTTAAGGGTTTTCGTCGAAGGTGGTGAGGAAGAGGTAGAGCGGTGCAGGAGACTTCTCGCCGATTGCCCGAGCGACGTGCTGTTCTATCAGGATCGCCGTCACTTTATACGGGATTTGCGCGTTTACAGACCGTTCATCGCGATAATATGTGTTCAGCAAATGAGCGGACTGGCCTCGACGTTCCATCAGGCGGATAGGTGCACGCGCCTTCTCTTGTGGCGAGTGATCCCGCAGGCACAACGCAACAAAGGCTTTACCCGTGATGACAGCGGGCAGCCCTTGGTGATGGCGTTATTGGCAAAAGGTTGGAAGATTTTCCAACCGGGCGATCTCTCGGTGGGTTCAGACAGGGAATCTGATGGATACCCCTTAGGTGCAACCCCTCAGGCGGAGGAGAGCGTGCCATGGTGACGGTGATCGTATTCGAGCCATACCGACCCGAGCGTGTCGACGATGTAGTGGATACTCTCCTCGAAAAGGGGTTTCAGGTTGGGCTGGCGTTTGACGGAGAAGCAGTCGCGGAGTGGCTGCATCGGTTGGATCGTATTGACTATTTTATTTCCGAGCTTGACCCAGTTTCGGCATTTCTGAAGATTTCGGACGATACGGATGGTGATAGCGCCTTAAAAAAGCTGCAGACGATGGAATACGTTCATATAGAAGAGTTTTACGAAAACTTGGGGGAACGGTATCTCGGGGGGAATGTTGACAGCGTCGCTGACTCGCCTCGAGTGTCCATCGTTTGACCGAGATGCTGGATATTTAAGATATTTGTTGAAAACCGGGCGTCGACGACTCCCCGGTTTTCAGACATCTATTTATCTCATGACGGTGGTACTACTCCTCATTCGTCGACTGTTGCTGTGAGTGGCCTCGACTGAGCTGGGTCACATTGTCCGGTGTACGGTGCTTACTTTCACCTTCAAAGTGACCCCCAGGCTCAATGATGAATTCATCCGTCGATGTTGTGCCGGATATCTGTCCGCTGTCATGGATGATTAGGCGACTGCATTCAACCTTACCTTCGAAACGGCCCTCAACATGGGTCGTTACAGAGAGAATTTCGCCGTGAATCAGACCTCCTGGACCAATACGGACCATGCCATCACACCGGACGCGCCCTTCAACGGTGCCAAGCACATGGAAGTCTCCGCTGATTTCAAACTCTCCCTGAATGTGGCAACCATCCCCGAGGCACGTTGTGTGCGGGTCGGCGGCATGCCGTTTGTTTGCGCCGGCGTGATCGTCAGTCGAGTTCATATTAGTGCCCTGGATATCAGATGATGTTGTGAAACGACGCGTGGTAGTTGATTCATGGGTCGCGTCTTTATCGGAACGAAAAAACCACATGTGTTGATCCTCATGATCGCTTGTCGCTGGACGGCACAGAGCGGACTCCGCACTGGTTCCTACTGACCGGGTCTTTAATGGACGCTGAGGCACGGACGCGTTCGTGCGTCAAAGGCCCCATCTTTTTCAACGCTCGATTTGGCCACAACCTTCACTACTGCACATGATAGGAGTGCAACGGGCGTGAGGTGCTGGAAAATCATCCGAAATGGTGGGGAGGGTGGCTGGCACAGCGGTCTCTTGGCCGTTGACAGGCGGGTCCGCATGGGTGATGGCGTGGATGAGTTGGGCTGGCTGGGAAGTCAAGCGTTCCGTTTCGGTGGGTTTTTTTCTCGGAGCCCTCTGTTCGTTGGCGTAATCATGTACCCACAAATCAGCGTTTTCGCGGTGGTAAGCGGCGAGACAAACCATGGTCGTAACGCATTGTTGCCTCGGTATGCACCGCGTCGCTATAGCAGGTGCGAATGATCAATAAGCCAGGGTTGCAGCAGCTTCGTCGTAAAGCATGGAAACGCCTTGCCCGGCAAAGCGGCAGATTGCAGTAGTGCGGAGGCATCCATAACTGATTGCCAGTGCTGATGGCTAGAGCACGGTATAAGTATCGGAGTGAGGTCAAGATCCTGTCATGGGTGTGCCGACTGTTCTGATTGTTGAGGATCATGAGGGGTTACGAGCCGCCCAAGCCGAGGCGTTGCGGGCGCGCGGGTATCCGGTAGTGGAGGCGATGTGCGCGGAGGAAGTGCCCGAACTGACCACAACCAAGCGGTTCGATCTTGCGCTTGTCGATGTCAATCTACCTGCTGAAGACGGCTTCTCACTGGTGAGGCGCATGCGTAATGTCTGCCCGGAGACGCGGGTGATCGTGACGTCGGTGCGCGGTGGTATGCAAGACAAGTGCGAAGGCTATGGGTGTGGCGCCGACCTTTATCTGCCGAAGCCCTTTGAGCTTGGCGAACTCCTTGCGGCGATCGAGTCTCTGACGCGCCGGTGGCGCGAAGAGCAAGATCTCGCGGAGGGGAGCTTTTATGTGCTCAACGAATCGCATCTTCGGCTGGAGTGCCCGTCCGGGAAAGGTGTGCCGTTGAAAGAGCGTGAGGCGCGATTACTACGCGGACTGGCGCTTTCCAGAGATCGAACCCTGGAGACGTGGCAGCTCTTGGAAGTGCTCGAGCCGAGTGCTTCGGAGTGTCTGGAGAGTGATAAGCGAAAGTTGGAGGTGGTGATCTCCCGGCTGCGCTCCAAACTCTCACGGTACGGTCTTCCAGGTGCATGTATTCAGGCTGAACGGTCCGTTGGCTACCGGCTCTGTATGGAGCTGCGCCTCGGATGAGGGACTTGCGACGCTGCGGCGTGGCCACGAGACCGTTCGCGCACTCTGCGGCGTATCGGCAACCCGCGGGTTGTAAGGGTTTGTAAGGTACCTGGTCCGGTCACTGGAAACCTGCTCTTTGAAGTTGGCCGGCCGATTGTGAATTGGAGGGCCATCGAAAAACTTAACCATGAGTTGTCGCAGGGACGCGTGGCCAAACGCGATGAGCGCTAGCGGCACGCTCGCAGAACAAAGAGGAGATCTCGCATTGCCATCGTCATACAGGCATCGCTCGACCCTGTGATCGGGCATCACAATCGAGGACCTCAGGGTTCCTCGCGAGAGGCCTCGTGGGCGCGCCGGTAGCTGTGGTGAGCGCCGGTCTGGCGTTGTTCCTTTTTGGGGTGTTCTGGCGGCGGCGTCCCGTTGGTGCAGAGCGGATTTCCATTGGGCTGTTCGCACTGGCGAGCATTGTGTTTGTGCTCCATTGCCAAAACGGGGGGTACATTGGGGGGGAGCGCGACGTCCGGGAGGAGTCCATAGCATGTATCGGGTTGTCGTCTGCCGTAATGGCGACAGCTCTTTATACGTTCGGGTCTCTGCTTTCACTGCGGCACCTCTGGCGGGGTGTGGCCGTCACGTGGATCATCGTCACCGTCTTGCCACTCAGTCTTTTGCCGCTGGTCACTGTCGGCGCATGGGATTGCGCTCGGGTCCTGTTGACTGTGTCGGCGCTCGCTGCCGTTGCGCTGATGTTTGGTGGCGCCAGTCTGCAGCGTCATGGCCTGGACAGTGCTCATGTAACAGCGCTGCTGGGTGCCGTGGTGGTGCTCAGCGGTGTGTTGTTTACCGTGTGGGGGGGCTCCGGGTGGCCTGCAATGTATGCGTTGCACCTGGCGATGGTCTGCATCGGGGCGATGATGGGCGTCTGGGTGCTTGTGGCGATCTACGCAGTTCGCGTCGACGGCGGCGGCGGGAGCGTCAAGAGGGGGTCAGCAGATAGCGGCCCCGCAGCAGCGGGGGCACAGGGGGGTAGTGATGACGTGTCATTGCTCATGGCGATGTTGAGTCATGAGATCAAGACTGCGCTTGCCACGCTTTCTCTCTATGTGGAGAGCGAGTCACCGTCTCCGGAGATTCGGGGTCACGCAAAGCGTGCGGTGATCGATATCGATGCCTTGGTCGAGCGTTGCACTCAGGCGATTCGGATTGACGAGGGCTGTGTCCAGGTCAAGGCGCGGCCGGTCGTTTTTGACGACTTGGTCGCAGACGTCAAAACAATGCACGCTCACGGCCACCGCATAGCGTATCAGCCACGGGGAGGCAAGGTAGGGTTGGTTGTGCACACAGACCCACTGCTCTTGGGAACGATAATTTCTAACCTGATTGATAACGCCCTGAAGTACTCGCCGTCAGACTCACACGTGGAGGTGGTCGCCGAGCCAACCCAGGGGGACCCCGGACCTGGTTTGCGGGTGCGTATTCGAAACACCGTCAGCGCGGGCGCCGTGCTAGATGCCAGCCGCATGTTCCAGAAATATTACAGATCGCCCAATGCGCGAGCCATTACCGGTTCCGGGCTCGGTTTGTATATTGTTGATCAACTTGCCGACAGACTGGGTGTGCGCGTCTGCTGCCGCACCGAAGCGGGTTCCTGCGTATTTGATGTCGCTATCCCCAATGTTCGACCACAGGATGGCGGGTCGGCGGCGTAGGCCGACTGCGCCCATTGCTGGCGTGCTCTCGCACGAAAACGTCGAAGGGCTCAGAGGCTCACCTTGTGACCGTCTCGCGACTACGCCCGGTCCGTCCATCTTTGGATGGGCCGGGCGTGCGCTGGTGGTGGGTGTGTCCCCGCCGTGCCGCCGAGATACAGACCACCCTCCGTGACCGTCGGTATCTGTCAATGCTCCTGCAAGGTTTTGCAAGCTTGGCCTCTCGCATGGTTGCTACGCTCCGTCCTGTTAGAAGCCCAAGCTTCCTCTTTTAATTTTATAAGGATGACGCAGTATGCCCACGCAGAATGCCGCTGAGCTCATGGTTATCATCACGACGACCGATGGTCAGGAAATCACTGTGCCGGTCTCCGAGTTGCATGCCATCGACATCCCCGATGGGGCGCGGATCGAACTGCTTCAGGAATCCATCGAGGCGCAAACAGAGGATGTGACCGTCGAGCGGCAGGGAGATGACCTCATACTCGAGGTCGGCGGTGACGAGATGGGTCGGCTGACCGACTTCTTCCTCGCGAGTGGCGTAGAATTCTTCCCAGAGGGTGCTCAGGCGGACTCAGCAGTCTTGGTCTCCTCTGATGCCGAGGCGGATGAGTGGGCCGAGGGGGAAGTGCTCTGGAGTGCAGAGGAAGCGGGGATCCTCGCCATGAATGCGGCGTCCGGTGCGAGCCTGGGGGTGCCACTGTTCGGTCTGTTCCTCCTCGGCGGCGGTACATTGGTCCTGGCAAGTCGCGATACCGACAGCGCCGAGGAACTCGACCCGTTTTCTGTTGAGGCTGATAACGGTCAGGTGCGCGTGCGGGGAGACAACGTCTTCGTCGCTCGATCCAATGACGATGTCCTGTTTTTCGACTGGGATGAGGTCGTGCGAGAGGAGGTCGATGGTCATACACAGGTCGCACTCCCTGAGGGTGATGCGCGGGATGCGTTTGGAAGCGATGGAGCACCTGTTGATGCCGAGTTGATCCTCGAAGATGGGCTGACGCTCTTCGCACCGGCCGAGCTGTTTGACCAGAATAGTAGTGGGCAAATGCAGGCGCCGCCCTCCGGCTCTCACGACGCGCCGAAGGTGGTTGGGGGCGCTGGGGCATTGTGGCTCATTGCTGATGATGGCGATGTGGCGAAGCTGGACGTTTCGTTAGATGGTGGGGGGCTTGTCATCGACTTGCCGTCCGATGACGCGACGTTCGTGTTCGCAGAGAACACCCGCGTTGACCTCGGGGGAGGGACGCTTGAAATCATAGATGGCCGTGTGACGGGTGGCGGCGCTGAGTTTGTCGACGTTGGAAAGCTCGTCGTCAACTCGACGCTTGAATTGACCGTCGATCAGTTTGAAGCGCTGCAAGCGGAGGAGTTCGTCGGCACTGGCTTCGTGTCCGTACGCGTAGATAACGACGATGAGGCGAGAAGGGCATTCGACCGCGCCGCGGAAGACAACCTCAAGAATCTATTCCTGCGGGAAGACGCGCCGAATCTCCAGATCGAAGGCAGCGAAGGCGCAGGTTTTGAGCAGCCCGTCACGGTGGATTTCAGTGACATCGATCGCACGCGTCTGCTCGCGTTGGTCGACAGTGGTGAGACACGGGACATCATTGCGGAACTGGCGCAACCGGCGGTGCAGATCGAGCGTGTGCCGAATGAGACCAACGGGCTATTCGATGCCGGGTTCATGGTCAGTGATCAAGAGGCGGACGTTGAGATCTACATCGACGGGACGCTGCTGACTGAGACTGAGGTCGAGGAGAAATTCGATATCTCCGAGGCTGAAGGAGTGGTGACCTACACAGCGACCGACGATGCGTTCGATGGTAGTGAAGTGATCGTGGTTCAGGCGGCGTTTGATGCGTTGCCGGACAATGCGCCGGGTGATCCCACAATTCGTGTGTCACAAACCCTCGAAGCGATCGACACCAGTGCCCCGGCTGCGCCGGTGATCACCGCGCAGGGAGATCCGTCCAGTCAGTCGCTGGTTGCGGTGACGGGTAGCTCCGAAGCGGGTACCACGGTGGAAGTGTATGCCGGGGACACGTTGCTTGGCTCGACCACGGCAGATGCTGGCGGGGCCTGGGCCGTGACCGTGGAACTGCCGGCGGAGGGCGCCAACGAGCTCACGGCGAAGAGCATCGATGCCGCGGGCAATTCCAGCGAGTCTGAGGATTCTGAGACGTTCACCCTGGACACCGAGGCACCGGAGGTCGCGGTTGGCCGTGTTCCGAACGACGCCAATGGGTTGTTTGATGCCGGGTTCACGGTGACTGCCAGCGCGGAGCTGGTGGTGACGGTTGACGGTGATGAGCTTGAGGTTGACGAGGGTTTCCTGACGCTCAACGGCGACAACCTGTTTGAGCTGAAGGAGACCGTTGGCGGTGAAGCGAAGTACGAGGCGGTGTCCGACGCGTTTGAGGGTGATGAGGTCGTGGTGGTGCGTGCCACCGAGACGGATGCGGCTGGCAACGTGGGCGAGGCGTCGTTGGTGCTGGAGGCGATTGATACCAGCGCACCGGATGCGCCGGCGATCACCAGCGAGGGT
>CAZMEV010000061.1:0-18889 GCA_964565375.1 uncultured Spirochaetaceae bacterium | reverse complement strand
GCGTCAGGTGTCGCGCCTGCCGGCGGCCCATCAGCATCCAGCGCATCAGGGTCCAGCCCCTCAGGGACCAGCGCAGCCGGCTACGACCGGCCCGCCGGCGGAATCACGGCCGCCACCATCCGGCGGGGACGCCGGGACGGACTCGAAAGCTGGCAGCAACTGGAGATAGACCGGGAAACCGATGAAGATGAGCTCAATGCGCTGTGTGAGGATCTTCGTTCAGTTCTTTCGGATGTACATGTGGCTGTCGCCGACTGGAAGGAGATGCGCTCTCAGGCGCATCGCATCCGGCTTGAACTCGAAAGCGATCCGCCGCCTGTTGGTGAAAACGATATCGATGAGATCGCAAGCTTTCTCGACTGGATGGAGAACAACCAGTTTACCTTTCTCGGTTACCGGGAATATGAGCTCACCGTAAGCGAGGACGAGCAGGCGACGCTGCACCCTCGCGAAGGTACCGGACTGGGGATTCTGCGCGATGAGCGAACCGGACAATCCGAACGGGTGCTTCCGAAAGACAGTCTTCCACTCGTTCGCTCGACCGATATGTTGATTATTACCAAGGCCAACTCAATAGCAACGGTCCACCGGCCGACGTATCTCGACTATGTCGGCGTAAAGACATTCGACAGCATTGGAACGGTCACGGGAGAACGCCGGTTTCTCGGACTGTTCACCTCCCGCGCGTACAGCCACAGTCCCCGGTCGGTGCCTATTCTGCGGAAAAAGGTCGATGAGGTCCTGCGCAGATCGAATATTCCACCGGATAGCCACAGCGGGAAGGCGCTCGTGCATATTCTCGAGACCTACCCCCGCGATGAGCTGTTTCAGAGCACGGTAGATGAGCTGCTTTCCACTGCGACGGGTATTGTGAAACTGCAGGAGCGGCAGCGAATAAAGCTCTTCGTCCGGCGCGATGCCTTCGGGCGCTTTTTTTCATGCCTCGTATATGTTCCGCGCGACCGCTATAATACGGACGTGCGAAACCGCATTGAGCGCATTCTCATGCGCGAGCTCAACGGTTTTCACACCGAGTCGTCGGTTGCACTCGACGAATCTATACTCGCCCGCGTGCACATTATCGTGCGTGTCTCGAATGCCGCCGGCGCGAACGGCGAGGCAGACAGGATACGGGCCCACCCGGCCTCTCCCGCAGCCGAAAGCGACGGTATAGATATAGAGGCGCTCGAGCGGCGAATTGCCGATGCGGTTCGCTCATGGAAGGATCATCTGCGGAATGCGTTGAACAGCCGCTATGAGGAACATCAAGCCAAGCTTCTTTACACGCGGTACGCAGGGGGCTTTTCGGCCGCCTACCGGGAGGATATACCTGCGGCGGATGCCGTGCACGATATAGTCCGGCTCGAGGAACTCAGAAACGGCGACGACATTCGCCTGAGTCTCCACCGACCGGAAGCGGATCAGCTGGCCTCCGTGGAATCCGGGGAGACTGCCGAGCTCGAGGGGCGCCTGCGTTTCAAGATTTTTCGCCCCGGCATGCATATTGCGATTTCCGACATTCTTCCCATTCTCGAAAACATGGGAGTGCGGGTAATCGCCGAACGCCCGTACCAGGTGCACACCGCGGACGGAAGGCACATCTGGATACAGGACGTCGACATGCAGATGATCTCCGGCGAGGTGACTGACATCGAAACGGCCGGAGCGCTGTTTCAGGATCTTTTCGAAGCGGTCTGGAACGGGAACAGCGAAAACGATCAGTTCAACCGGCTCGTGCTGGCAGCGGGGGTAAGCAGGCGGGAAATTATGCTCCTTCGCGCGTACTGTCGATATCTGCTGCAGACCGGCCTGCCGTTCAGCCAGCGCTACATGGCCACAACGCTTGCTACGTACCCCGAAATAACCCGGCAACTGGTTGCAATGTTCGATGCGCGGTTCAATCCTGACTTCGAGGGTACCCGCGAATCGAAAACCAGGGAGTACACGGAGGCTGTCCGCGCGGCGCTTGAGGCGGTGAGCAGCCTCGACGCCGACAGGATCATACGGGCGTTCTCCGCCGCGATCCGCGCCACCCTCCGCACGAATTACTACCGGACGCCGGGTGCCCCCGCCGCCGGCGCCGGCCGGGGCGCTGCCGGGGGACATGCTCCCCCCGCCGGCGCCGGCCAGGGCGCTGCAGGCCATTCCGCCGCGCTCGAGCCCGGGAGCGCCGGCGCCGCCACCGATGGTGCCCCCGCCGCCGGCGCCTCCCCCGCGGAAACCAGCGGCTCCCGGCCCGACTCGGTCGCGCTCAAGTTCGACTCGCACCGTGTCCCTGAGCTTCCCCTGCCGCGACCGCGCTTTGAAGTCTTCGTGTACTCGCCCCGGTTTGAAGCCATTCACCTGCGCGGGGGCCCGGTCTCACGCGGAGGGCTTCGCTGGAGTGACCGGAGGGAGGACTTTCGCACCGAAGTGCTCGGGCTTATGAAGGCACAGGAGGTGAAAAACACGCTTATTGTGCCGGTCGGTGCGAAAGGCGGCTTCGTTGTGAAGCAGCCACTTCCGGCCGACCGAAGCGAGCAGGTACGAATCGCACGCGGGTGTTATGCGGATTTCCTGCGGGGCATGCTTGATCTCACCGACAACCTTGTCGACGACAAACCGGTTACCCCGGATCGCATTGTCCGTCACGACTCGCATGACTCATATCTGGTAGTGGCCGCCGACAAGGGAACGGCCACCTTCTCGGACCTCGCCAACTCGGTAGCGGCTGAATACGGGTTCTGGCTCGGGGATGCGTTTGCCTCGGGAGGCTCGGTCGGTTACGACCACAAGGAAATGGGCATTACCGCGCTCGGTGCGTGGGAGTCGGTGAAGCGGCACTTTCGGGAGATGGGACTTGATTACCGCTCAACGCCGTTTACCGCGGTCGGAATCGGTGATATGGCCGGCGACGTATTCGGAAACGGTATGCTTGCAAGCGACCGGATAAAGCTTGTCGCGGCGTTTAACCATCAGCATATATTTCTCGATCCTGACCCCGACCCGGAGACAAGCTATGCTGAGCGAAAGCGGCTGTTTGATATGCCGCGCTCCTCCTGGGCGGATTACGACAGCGAGCTTATTTCCTCAGGCGGAGGGGTCTACTCCCGCGCGGCGAAAAACATCAACCTTACAAAAAAAGCAGCCCGGGCACTCGGCGTTGAAGCGGGAGAATATACTCCGGCGCAGCTCATAGGCGCGATTCTGCGCGCTCCGGTGGATCTGCTGTGGAACGGCGGGATCGGCACCTACGTGAAGGCAGCCGGCGAGCGCAACCGGGAAGTCGGCGACCGGGCGAACGACAGCGTGCGGGTCGACGGCGCGGACCTGCGGGCGCGTGTGGTGGGCGAGGGCGGCAACCTTGGCTTCACACAGGCAGGACGAATCGAGTTTGCGCGTGCGGGGGGAAGGATTAACACGGACTTTATAGACAATTCGGGAGGGGTGGACTGCTCCGACCGTGAGGTCAACATAAAGATTCTGCTCAGCGACCTGCGTGCGAAGAAGAAGCTGAGCGCGAAGCGGCGTGATGCGCTCTTTCTCGAGATGACCGACGAGGTGGGATTTCAGGTTCTGCGAAACAATTATCTGCAGGCTCAGGCGATTTCCTTTGCCGAGGCGCAGGGACACTCGCGTCTGAACGAATATGCCGCGCTCATTCGTACGCTCGAGCGACGGCGTGATCTGAACCGCCCGCTCGAGGTGCTTCCCGGTGAGGATGAAATCGCCGAACGGCGCAAGACCGGAGAGGTGCTTACCCGGCCGGAGCTTGCCATGCTCATGGCGCACGCGAAAAACGATATCTATGCGTCGCTTGTGGAAAGCGACATATCGCGCGACAGCTACCTCGGCGGGGAACTCGCGGCCTATTTTCCCGAGCCTCTGCGCGCGAAGTATTCAGCCGATATGGAGCAGCACAAGCTTCGCGATGAGATCATCTGTACGAGTATAACGAACGCCATGGTCAATCGCATGGGGCCGAGTTTCTCGCAGCGCATGTGCGATGATACCGGCGCCGCCCATGCCGACGTTGCCCGGGCATTCGCCGTCGCGAGGCGCGTATTCGGCATTCGCGGAATATGGGATGAGATCGAAGCCGGCGATCACGAGATACCGTCCGACTGCCAGATGCGCATGCTCGTTCGCATCTCCGCGCTTGTACGCAACGCAACGCGGTGGTTCCTTAACCGTTCGAGCCGGCCGCTGGCCATCGGCGAGGCGGTCGAGCGGTTCTCGGCGGGAATCCGGTATCTGCGCGAGAATATCGAAGACCTGCTTCCCGAGGACGAGCGCAGTGGATTGGAGGCTGATGTTTCCGACCTCGCAGGCCTCGGTGCTCCCGAGGGCCTCGCCCGCTTCGTTGCGGCGAGCGGGTACCTTTACTCAGGGCTCGACCTTGTGCAGATTGCCCGCGATGGTGATCGTCGTACGCGGGACATCGACACGGCGGCGCGGGCTTACTTTAACCTTGCCCGCTACATACCGCTTGAATGGCTTCGCACGCAGATAGAAAGCCTGCCCGTCGAGGGGCACTGGCAGTCGATCGCGCGCGGTACGCTACGCGAGGATTATTTCCGGCACAGGAGCAGGCTTGCCGCCGCCGTCCTCGATGGGGTAGATGATGCGCCGCAGGCCGGTGGACCTGCAAGGCATGCGACATATGCGGGGAAAGGCGCGAAGAGTTCAGAAGCGAAAGGCTCACGCGCCCGGGCGACCGCGGACGCCTCGGGGCGTGAACCGGGCGGCGCCTCCCTTGTCGATCGCTGGATCGAGCAGAACCGTACCCGTGTGGACCCGGCGGTGCGCATTCTGCGCGACATGCAGAGCGCGGGGCAGCTCGACTTTGCAACTGTGTCGGTTGCCCTGCAGGAGCTCAGGAAGCTCGCCGGACAGTGAAGGGCGGGTCGGGCGTTGAAGCTCGCCGGACAGTGAAGGGCGGGTCGGGCGTTGAAGCTCGCCGGACAGTGAAGGCCGAGGCGGGCGTTGAAAGACCGGCCCGGCGGGGAACTTCAGACTTCTTTACCGCTCGCCGTGAACCTTTGCCATAATACCGGTCCACAGCGCGATCGTCAGGATAATGACGACTGCGAACTGCACGTTATATGACTCGAAGGCAGTGTGCGTTGCTGCTGCACCACCGTAGTACGAAACGGCAACAAGCGCTCCGATCAGACGCGTGACATTCACTAGCATGAGAACGCCGATAATGAGCTTCATAATAGCGACGAGTACCGTAAGGTGCTCCGCACCCCACTCCTGAAACAACGGGTCAAGCGTGCCGAAAAACGTTCCTATTCCCGAAAGAATCGTCAGGACTCCGACGGTCACAAGCGTGTTCCTGCCGACTTTCTGTAGATCCATAACCATAACTCCTTCTCCTTTACATATTTACTTTATCAGGATTTGCGATGTTCGCATTTTCCTGCGAATACAAAGCCCATTGTTGTGGAATTTTTTGTAGTTCGCAAGTAGTCCTGAAGTCCGCTTCATTTTTCGGAGGCACCGCCCATCTGGTGAAACGTTCCGCCTGAGCGCCGGACGATCTCGCCGACAAAGCGCGGAGCGAGGCGATTGCACACGTGCAGGAGCTTACCCTTTCCGGTCAGCGTCATCTCACCCTTTCGCTTCGCCACCATTTTCACGATAGCCTCGGCAACCTCCTGCTGGGTCATGTCGTGAGGCCTGTTCACGTGAATGGCTTTTCCATCCGCCCCGAGAATGGATTTCTGTGTATCGTTCTGGGTATAGCCTGCGTACACAATGCCGACATGCACGCCCGTGCCGACGAGTTCCGCCCGCAGCGACTCACTCAACGCCGAAAGTCCCATTTTGGCAGCCGAATAGATTGATATTCCGGGAAAGCCGCGCATACCCGAGACACTCGACATGAAGACCACACTGCCCCGCGCCCCGGTTATGAGCGGAAGAAGAGATTGCGTGATTACCGAGGCACCGACGAGATTGGTCTGGAGGACTGACTTGAATACCTCAGGCTGAATATCGGCAAAGCGTCCGCGCATGGACGTTCCGGCGTTGTTAATGAGTACATCGCAGCCTCCAAGCTCCTCGGCCTTCGCACGCAGGGCTTCCGCTGTCGATACCTCCGTGACATCACCGGCTACCGTGTGGATGGTCCCGCCCGTCCGGCTCCGCAGCTCCTCGGCTATCTCTTCGACCTTACCCGTATTCCGCCCATGCACAACGACCGTAGCACCCGAGGAAGCGAATGCCGCCGCCGTTTCTCTCCCGATTCCACGAGTCGAGCCGGTGACGATCACAGTTCTGCCGGTGAATTTTCCCATGCGTCACTCCGAACCCTCGAATGTCAGGTGAATGCTCTCTACCGAGGCTGAGCCGGTGGCGAGATCCCGCGTAGCCCGCGACAGCAGTTTCGGGCCGGAGGCGCCATTTCGCAGACCCGCCAGGCCTGACTCCGGGGCAAGCACGACGGGCGAGTCTTCCTCCTTACCTGAGGGTGCCGATTGCCCGTTGTCATCGAGTGACACACGCACCGTGGCGGAGAGCACATCACGGGCCGATGCAAGCCTGCGCCGAAGGCTTTCGGTGTCGCGCATGAGGACCGTCGGTGTGTCCTCGGCATCAGCGGTAGCGGCGATGGCAACCGGTGCATCGAACTCGGAATCGCCCTGCCCACTTTCCTTGAGGATCGAGGCGATCTCGGTAGGAAGCTGCTTGCCCGGTATAATCCACAGCGGTGAAAATCCGATGTGCGGCCGCACAAGCAGCGTATAGGTGCACAGAAGCGCCGTTTCTGCCGACGAGAGCCCACCGCCGGGCCTGAACACAACAAGGTTCTCTCCGTCGCTCCCGCTGCGTATCCGTGACAGCGCCTCCTCGTCGACCGTCAGCGCGTCGGTGCGACGGCCGAGCTCCCTGCCGAGGCGACGCAGAACATTCCTGTCGGTGGCGTCGTGACTGATCTCCCGGTAGAGCCGCCCGAACCGGCGGCCGGCTATAAGCAGTGACTCCGGCTTTCCGCGAAGCAGGTGCCGGTACACTCCTTCGCAGATCGTCCGCAGGTAGGCTCGCGGGTGGCGACGCTCAAGCGGCCACTCGAGGCTGGTGCGGAAGTCAAAACTGTTGAGCGTGAAGTACCGGAACGCACGGTTTACGTATTGCACCTGTTTTCGTATGAACTTGGCTCTTGCCGGGGACATGGGTATCCGCTTTGAACCGAGTCCGCGGGTGTGCTCGAAATAATCGGCTATCGTGAACACCCAGTTCGCAGGCCCGATATAGCGAAGCCGCGGAGGCTGTTCGACCGGGTAGGCCCTGAAAAAGCCGAGAATCTCATCGCGTGCCTGTGCGACCGTCGGGCCGTTGTCGATCCCGGTGACAGAGTGTCGAATCCGCACCGGCTCGCCGGCGGGACCGTCTCCGGGATTGTCTCCGGCACCGTCTCCGGAGCCATCCGTTTTGCTGAAGAGCTCCTGCAGAATGTGCATCGCCACCACATCACACGGCACCACATCCATAACCGTTTTGCGCTTCGCTACAATCGCGCGAAGATGCCCCGACCCGATAAGCGCCACAAACGCGGCGAATGCGGCCCTGCTGTCGAGCCACCCGGGGCGCGGATACTGCTGACAGGCCGAAATAATGCTCGGTCTGACAATGGTGATCGGAAGATCGGAGAATCGCTTCGCGATAAGGTGTTCGGCCAGGCACTTGGTGAGCGTGTAGCTGTTCGGGTGGCCGGTAACGCCGGTGAGCTCTTCGGAGGTTGTGTTACCGCCATGAATGCGCTCGTAGAGTTCTTCCGGATTCCAGGGCAGGGGCGCAAGCTCCTCGGTGATCGGGGTGCCGTGCGGGTTCGGCGTAACATAGGCGGTTGAAACGCTTACCACCGATACCAGGCGCTCGCAGGCCCGGGCAAGTTCCATGACATTCAGCGTTGCGTCGATATTCGCCTGCGCCGCCTCTTCTATGCGCAGATCGAAGTCGATCGATGCGGCGCAGTGAATGACCCGCGTTGCTCTCGCGGTAATCTTTTCGCTGTCTTCGCGCGAAAGCCCGCAGCCCGTCGTTGCCAGATCACCTTCTACCGCGGTCACGCGATTGAACTCTTCCGGCTTCAGATCGGCAAAACAGGCGGATTCCTGCAGCTGCTTCAGCCGATCATCCGCCGTGCGTTTGCCTTTCGCCCGCACGATAACGATGACTTCTGCGTTGCGACGTGTGCGCAGCAGTTCTTCGAGTACAACCTTGCCGAGGAATCCCGTTGCTCCGGTTACCACCACACATTCGCTGTTGCTCGTGCTTTCGGGCATGAGGATGTTACTCCCTTGTTTCCTGCAGAGATGTTCTGTCCGTGTTCGTTGTTTTCGGCGATACGATACCCTGGTTTGACACACCGAATACGCCGGTGGGGTTCATCCCTGATACAACACGGTCGATCATAATTCGCGAAGCAGGCGAGTGAATCCTGTCCACGAAGGACTCGCGAATCTTGCCGATCCCGTGATGGTGCGAAAGCGAGCCGCCGGCGTTGAGAATCTCGTCCCGGGCGGCGCGTTCGAGCTCGGCGAAGGTCTCGCTCGGGTTCTCGACACCCTTGTAGTAGATCGCAAGATAGAAATAGACGCAGACGCCGGTGGGATATACCTGCGTAACCCGGCACGTAATAAATGGCCGTCCCGGCAGATTGCGTGCGGCATGCTCGTCGAACACCCGCTGCTTCACGCGGTCACAGAGTGAGCGAAGGTTGCTCCAGGAAACCGAAGTCTCGAACGATTCGGCGAGAATATAGTGCTTCATGACGAAATCGCGGATATATGCGATTGCGAAGGTCATCGCATATCCCCGCTTTCCGTTTTCTTCACCCGCCTGGAAACCGCGATGTTTCTTCGCGATACGCTTGAGCGTACGCTGCTGTTCGCGGACCTCGCGCGCGGTCCCTTCGTATACGATGGTCAGCGCCACCATGGACTTCGGGTCGTAGCCGAGAATGCCGGTGACAAGCCGTTTCTGGAGTTTGCTTACGATCGCCGACAGGCCGGTGCGATCCGGTTTCAGCGTCTGGCTGAGCTGAAACTGCAGATTGTCCACGAGCCGAACGCTTGCCGGAACATTTCCGTTTCGCGTCAACTCCTCGACAAAGTCCACCCCCTCTTCGAAACTGTGAAAGAGAAACGAATCGAACTCCTGCTTCTCCGGCAGTGGAAAGAGCGTCACAATGGCGCTCGTGATCAGTGCGACCTCGCCCTCCGAGCCGAACAACACCTGTCTCGGGTCTATGCCTACGCTCTCGCGCGGGCCCACGCACATTCGCTCGAGCCGGCCGTCGCTGGTAATCGCCTGAACATCCAGTACGATATCTTCAATGTTGCCGTAGCGGTTCTTTTTCATGCCGCTTGCGTTGGTGGCGATCCAGCCGCCGAGCGTGGAGAATTCGATACTGTCCGGCTCATGTCCGATGGAAAAGCCGTGGGGAGCGAGCGCCTCTTCAATATGTCGCCCGCGCGCCCCCGCTTCTATGCAGGCGGTGCGGTTCTTCGGATCGATCCAGCGAATGCGGTGCATGCGTTTGAGATCGACCGAGACGATCATGCGTGTTTCGTCGGCCGGGCAGCGAAGCGACTCCGAAACATTGGTCCCGCCTCCGTAGGGAAGAAGTACAACACCATGCCGGGCGGCGGCCTGAACGACCTGCTGCGCCTCGTCCTCTGAGGCCGGGTAGACTACCAGGTCGGGAACGCGGCTGACCGAGCCGTAGCGAACCGCCCACATATCTTCCTGAGTGTGGCCGTGCCCGTGACGAAGACGGACCTTCGGGGAGGCGTCGATCTGGTCGCCGTTCAGGATCGTTTCAATTTCGTTTTTAAAGTCGATGTTTTCTACCGGCTCGGGAATTGCCGGCGGATAGTTCGGTTTGTGAACATCGAACGGATCGACGTCAATATTAATAACTCCGCTGATCCACGGAATGAGGTGCGGCAGTACCGCGCCGCACATTTCATACCGGTTCCCGGCCATGGTCACGTGACCGTCTTTCGTGACGCGAAAGCCCGAATCGGTGAACCCCCATGCAGCAAGCGCTTCTTCACCGTCGTGGTCAGGATCGGGAGACTGCGGAACTATTCGGCCCTCGGTTCCTATACTATGTGTACTCACGAGCTTGAGGCTAGATGAACCGATGCACCAAAGTCAAGGTTTACGAATGGATAGTAATTCCTTGCAAGGTGCACTTCTTTGCGGCAATCCGGTTTGCCTCGCGGATCGCCTCAAGCGGGGTGCCTCCTTCGGCGAGCACATGAATAGCGGCGGCGTTAAACACATCGCCCGCGCCGATCGTGTCCTCAATTCTTTCGACCGGCCGCGGCGGTTCGTGGTGCAGCGTTCCGTCAGGCAGGCGAAGCCATGCGCCGCCGGCGCCCCAGGCGCAGAATACCGGAGGCGCGGTCGTTGCCGGCGTGCCGCTGCCGGGAAGCGCGTCGCTACCGCCGGTCGTGCTGCGGCCGCCTGCCATCCCGCTTCTTCCGAGCACGCCGCGTACATGCCCGTTGAGAAACGACTCACCGTCCCGGTATCCCAGCGATTCAGCGTACGCACGGCTGTAGAAGACAACGTCCGCGGCCGGGGCGAGAGCATCAATCTCAGGTCTCGGCTTCTCGATTTCCGCGGAAATCCTCACGCCGGGGGCGCGCCGGCGCGCGTCGGCGATCATGGCCAGGCAGGAAGCAGGATCACGGCCTTCGAAGTGCAGCCATTCGACGCCGTCGAGGTCTATTGAGCTGAAGTCCTCCGCGGCAAGCTCCCGCAGATCGCGGTAGTGGACAATGGTGCGCGAGCCGGTGGCCCGGCTGAGGGTAATGTAGGAAGTGGGAACCTTGCCGCCGCGGATTACCGGGGCGCCCGTGTAGTCGACACCCGCCGCCTCGAGCGCACCCGTAATATGACTGGCGTCAGGATCGTCGGCGAGGACGCCGAGCCAGCGGCTCTCGTGTCCGAGCTGTGCGAGGGCATCGGCGGTGTTCGCCGCGTTTCCGCCGCGGCGCACATGGTGCGAAATGGCACGCACCTCCGAGTCCTCGCCCGGGTATTCTTCGACCACGTTTACAATGTCGAGGGTGGCTATGCCCACAGACATGATTCGATGCATTACCGTTTCCTTTTCCCGTCACCCGCAGGCACCTGCATGCTTTCCCGCAGGAGGCGTGAATGCGATAGTATCACGCAACCCCCGGGGAACGCGCTATGCCTGATATCCTTGCCTTACCCATTCTTTTCGCCCTCGGCCTTCTTGCCTGGGGCATGTTTGCGCTCATCCGGGCGCCGGTCCCGGCGATTCTCGGCCCCCTGATCGTCATCGGTGGCATGCGAATCGCCCAGGTTCCCATTCCCGCCGGCCCCGACTTTCTCGATCCGCTCGTTCAGATACTGCTTGGCATCTTCATCGGAAGCAAAGTTACCCCCGACACCGTTCACGACATTAAGAATCTCTTTCGACCGGCCCTCGTGGTCAGTATCTGGGCCCTCGCGCTCGTGTTCGCCTACGGGCCCGTGCTCTCGGCGGTGACCTGGCTCGATCCGGTGACCGCGGTCCTCTCCTCGAGCGTCGGAGGGCTTCCCGAGATGATGGTGCTCTCGGTGGAAACCGGGGCCGACGTCGCCGTGGTTGTCCTCATGAAGATCGTGCGCGCGCTCGTTATAATTACCGCCTTTCCGTTTATCTTTCAGTGGTATGTCGGCAGGCAGCAGCCGTCGCCCGGTGCAGCGGATGCGAGCGCGCCGGATTCAGACTCGAGCTCCGGCGATCCGAACGACAGCGATCCGGCCGTCGATGACGATGCCTCGTGGTCCCGGTCGGAGCGCCTGAACCTCACGCGCTTCGTTCTGGTCGCACGGGAAGTACTGACCTCGCTCACCCGCCGGCCGCATGAACTTGTACTCACCGGCGTCCTCGCCGCAGCCGGCGCGTTCGTTCTTGTAACACTTGGCGTTCCGGCCGGACTCATGGTGGGCGCCATGCTCGGCGTGGCCATAGCCTCGGCGTACGGCCTTCCCGTCCGCGGATTTCCGCCACGGCTGTTTAACCTGCTATTAGTGGCTCTTGGTATTATGGTCTCGCAGCACTTCACCCCGGAAACCGGCGAAATGCTTGCCGCCGGAGGGGTAATATGGCCGCTTGTCCTGTCTACTATCGTCGTGTTCGTCACCGGGCTCCTGTCTGCCTGGGTTATTCACCGGTTCGCGGGCTGGGACCTGCCGCTGTGCCTGCTTGCCGGGGCACCCGGCGGATTTACGATCATGACATCGCTTGCCGTCTACTACGGCTACGATCCGTTCCGGGTGTCCATGGTGCATCTTGCGCGCCTGCTCTCTATTAAGACCGTGGTGCCGCTGGTGTTTACGTTTCTGGTGTAGGCCGGGCAGCGGTAAGACAGATCAGGTTCACTATTTTAGTGTCAGCACGGACTCTCGTTCGGTAATGCTGTGCTGCAGGATCATTCCTGCAGGCCTTTCCTCTGTCGAGGTCAACATTTCGACAGCCGTACTGCCGAGCTTCTGGATAGGCTGATGTACAGCAGTCAGCGGCGGGTGTGCCATTTCAGCCAGTAGCGTATCATCGTACCCGACTATGGAAATATCGTCGGGCACCCTCATACCCGATGCATAAACAGCCTGCATCGCACCAACTGCCATTTCATCACTTGCAGCGAACACGGCGGTTGTATCCGGTGCATTGCTGAGTAGTGCCTGCATTGCTGCTCGACCACTTCGATAGTCAAAATCGCCGTACGCTACGCGCGCATGCTCAAATTCAAGGTCGTTGTGCGCTAAGGCGGCGAAATATCCTTCGAGACGTGGTTTGCCCGCTATCAGATCAGTTTCAGCTCCACTCAACATGCCTACACGGCGATGTCCTTTGCTGATCAGATAAGAGACTGCGTCGTAGGATGCCTGGTAATCATCGACTTTTACATACGGGAAAGAGAAGAACGGGGAATACGTTGAAACCAGCACCACCGGCGTGCCCAATGACTCAATGCCGGACTTGTATTCAGGGCGAAGCCATTCACTCACAAAAATCACACCGTCGACACGTTTCTCGCGAAGTGTCTTAAGGTACTTGAGCGTTCTGCTACCATTCTTATCCGTGTTACAGATGATTACGCTTAAATCCTGTGAGTGGGAGGCTGTTTCGATTCCCCACAGAATATCGGATTGAAAATAACTTGTGAGACTTGGGAGCAGCACGCCGATTGAATGTGTCGCTTTCCCCGTCAGGCTTCTCGCAAGATCATTGCGCGAATACCCTGTCTGCTCAATGATCTGCATGATTCGATCACGTGTGTCCGGTGAGTACCCGGATTGACCGTTCAAGACTCGTGAGACAGTTGCGACCGAGACTCCTGCTTTGGTTGCGATGTCACGTATGGTCAAAAAAATACCTGCCTTTTGCGTAATCGTTTACGTACAACGCGGAAATTATATCATCTTTCCTGACCATAGCAAGCAAGTTCTGCTCGCGTACATACCTGCTGTACGCCACTTGATTCACCAGATTACCACGAAAAATGCCTGTTTTTCGGCGTAATTCTTTCTTGACGCCTCGCGAATAGCGGGTATACGGTAACGTAAACGGTTACGTCCTCCGGACGTATCATAAATGGAACGTGTTCAGGGAGCGAATCCGGGTTTGCCACGCTCCGCAGACACAAACGAGGAGGTCATGTATGACGACCCGCATGCGCGGTATATCAATTGTTTTAGCTCTCACGGTGCTGGCGCCCACGGTACTATTCAGCGCCGGACAGGAAGAGACTGTCGAGTTCTTTCAGAACAAACCTGAAGCGGTGGACACTTTCGACGAGCTTATCGAGGATTTCATGGATGAGAATCCTGAGATCGAAATGGAGCAGAATCAACAGCCGGAGGCCAATACGGTACTTATGACCAGGCTTGCCAGTAATGAGTTTCCGCCGGTCCTGTCCATTAACGCCGACGCGACCTATGGGGAACTCGCTGAGTCCGGCGTTCTAGATACCTGGAATGACACTGAGGTAGCTTCACGGGTTCAGGATTCCTATATCGAAATGACACAGCTCCTTGCGGAAGACATGGACAACATTTACGGGATACCGCTGAGCACAAACGCGAACGGACTTCTGTATAACAAGGATGTGTTCGAAGAACATGGCGTGGATGTGCCCGAGACGTGGAGTGAACTGATTGAAGCAGCAGAAACCTTCGAGGCTGAAGGTCAGCAGGCATTCTTTCATGCATTCGGTGACGCCTGGACTACCATGCCGCCATGGAACGCACTTGCCGGAAATACTCAGCCGGATGATTTCCCGGAGCAGCTTCGTGCAGGCGAGACTTCGTTCTCCGATCACTATCGTGAGCCGGCGGAGAAGATGCTCGAACTGCTTGAATACGGCGGAGATGATAACTTCGGGTTCTCATATCCCGACGGCAATCAGGCACTAGCCAATGGCGACGCGGCAATGCTGATTCAGGGTAACTGGGCGATTGGTGAGGTGCTCGACGCGAGTCCGGATGCGAGAATCGGGATTACCGCTCTGCCCGTTCACGATACTCCGGAAGACAACAAGCTGATATCCGGCGTTGATTCGATTCTCGCGGTATCGGCTGAAGCAAGCGAGTTCGAACAGGAAGTCGGACGTGACTTCATTGAGTTCCTGACTCGAGATGAGAACCTCGAATACTACATTCAGCAGGAGAGCCTGTTTGCCGCAACCGAAGGTGTCTTCCAGGACGATGAGATCCTTCAGGGTGTCCAGGAGTTTTTCGAGGATGATCGTATCACCTACTTCCCCGACCATTACTATCCGCCCGAGATGGCCTTCGATGAAATGGTTATCGGATTCCTCCAGGACGGCGATGTAGACCAGTTTCTCGAAGACCTGGACGACGAGTACGAAACGGTTACCGGTCGGTAATAAATACTCTATAGCATCTATGAGCGTTAGCTTCGCCCTGCGTCCTCTACGGACAATGGGCGAAGTGACCATGTTTATCGGAGGCTTCCCGTGGTTAAGAGAAGCAGAGTTCCGTATCTTCTTATGGTGCTGCCCGGTGTGGCACTGTTCTTTTTCTTTCATACGTATCCTGTATTGCAGGGCATATTCTACAGTTTTACCGACTTCCGGGGTTGGGGTGATTACGAGTTTGTAGGATTGCGCAACTACATAAACGTTTTTCGCGATTCGCGCGTGCTGGATGCATATACCTTCACGTTTCTCTTCGCTGTCAGTTCAACGGTGCTCGTGAACGTTTTTGGCCTTCTTATTGCACTCGGTCTGAATAGCAAACGAGTCTTCGGCCGGGCCTTTCTCAAGACCGTGTATTTTCTGCCGTATGTATTCAGTCTTCTGATCATCGGTTACATTTTCAGCTACTTCTTCGCCCATATACTTCCCGCCTTCGGCAGAACCATTGGAATAGAGGCTATATCCCGAAACATTCTCGGCCAACAGAATACGGCATGGATCGGTGTGGTTGCCGTCACAGTATGGCAGACCTCGGCCTTTGCTATGATCATTTACCTTGCGGGTCTGCAATCCATCCCCACTGATTTATATGATGCATGTTCCATCGACGGCGGCAGTGAACGACAGCAGTTCATGCATGTAACATTCCCGCTCATTGCTCCGTTTTTCACCATTAACATGGTTGTTGCCCTGAAGAACTTTCTTATGGTTTTCGACCAGATTATCTCGCTCACAGGTGGTGGTCCCGCCAGGGCGACGGAGTCTGTATCTGTGCTGATTTATCGCGGCGGATTCGAAGGCGGGCAATTCGCGTATCAATCGGCTAATGCCGTAATACTGCTCCTTGTGATTACGATTGTCTCGCTCATTCAGCTGAACAGATTGCAGAAGAGAGAGGTGCAGTTATGAGTACACGAACAGGATACAACTGGATCAGAACTTTTCTGCTCGCCCTGGGATCTCTTGCGATTCTCTTCCCGCTGTACATGACGATCTCCATTGCTCTGAAAACACCCGCCGAAATGGGTACCTTGCAGGAGGTCCTTGGCTGGCCCTTAAATCCGAGATGGCAGAACTTCGCCGACGCGGTACGTATTGCGGACCTGGCTTCAGCGTTTCAGAACAGTGTGACCATCACTTTTTCAACCATACTTCTGACGGTAACCACCAACAGCATGGTCGGGTATGCCATCGGGCGCAATATGAAACATCTGCTCTATCGCTTTCTCTTCTACTATTTTGTAAGCGCCATGTTCATACCCTTTGCGGTGATTATGCTGCCGGTGGCCAGGCATATGTCGAACCTTAACCTGCACTCTGTTCCCGGGCTCATTATTCTTTATGTTGTCTACGGATTACCGATGAATGTCTTCTTTTACGCAGGGTACATGAAAACCATTCCGGCCGATTTCGAGGAAGCTGCCTGGATGGATGGTGCATCCACGTTCTATACATTCTGGAAGCTCATATTTCCGCTCATGAAGCCCATGCATGCGACCGTCATTATTTTCGCGAGCGTCTGGTCATGGAATGACTTTTTGCTGCCTCTCATTATCCTTAATGTCCGTAACATAAATACGCTTGCGCTTGCACAGTTCGCGTTTCAGGCACAGTTCTCCACCAATTATAACTTGGGATTCGCTTCATACCTGCTTGCGCTCATCCCGATGGTACTCATGTTCCTGGCAGCTCAGAAGTTGATAATTGCAGGACTCACCGGCGGAGGAATTGCCAAGTGAGTGACGACTTGAAATGGTGGCGGAATTCCATCATCTATCACATCTATCCCCGAAGTTTCTGCGACTCTAATGGCGACGGAATCGGCGACTTGAGCGGAATTATCAGCAAGGCCGAGTACGTCAAATGGCTCGGCGTCGACGCGATCTGGATGGGTCCGGTCTTTCAGTCACCTCAGGTCGATAATGGGTACGATATCAGCGACTACCTGACCGTGGATCCCAGCTTTGGAAGTAACCAGGATCTTTACAACCTGATCAGCACATATCATTCCCACGGTCTTCGTGTAATTCTTGATCTTGTGCTTAATCACACCAGCGATCAGCACGAGTGGTTTGCTGAATCACGCCGCTCGCAGGATAGCCGGCGAGCCGACTACTATATCTGGCGCTCCCCGGCAGCGAATGGTGATCCGCCCAACAGCTGGAAAGCAGTTTTCGGAGGCTCTGCATGGACCTATTGTGAAACCAGGGACCAGTACTATCTGCATCTTTTCTCACCGGCACAGCCGGACCTTAACTGGGAATGCCCGGAGGTACGGGAAGAGATTGGAAATATCTTGCAATTCTGGCTTGAAAAAGGGGCGGACGGCTTCCGCCTCGACGTCATTAATCATATTTCCAAGCATCCGGATTTTCCGGATCTGAATGGAGGAAGTCCCAACGGCATTTTTGTCGATGGACCGGAGACCCTCCGGTTTCTGCAGGACCTCAGGACACGTGTCCGGAGTGCGAACGAAATCGCAAAAAGTAACTCCCCGACCGAAGACCGGGTATTTCTTGTTGGAGAAACGCCGGGCGTAAGCCCCGATGCCGCGCAGGAGTACACCGATCCGAAAAGCGATGCGCTGGATAGCGTGATCGTCTTCGATCATCTCGGGGTGGACCATTCACCGTCCGGCAAATGGGAACCGAGGCAGTGGACGGTGAACGAGTTGTCCGACGTGGTAACCAGCTGGCAGGAAACCCTTGCGGAACCGCGCTGGCCGACAGTCTACATGTCCAACCACGATCAACCTCGCGTTGTTTCCCGCTATGGGAATGACTCGGATTTCCGTTCAGAAAGTGCAGTCGCTCTCGCTGCATATTTCTATCTTCAGCGCGGTACGCCCATCGTCTATCAGGGCGACGAAATCGCTATGCGAAACTATCCGATCAGATCTTATGAAGATCTGCAGGACATAGAGAGTCGTGATGCATTTCAAACCCTTCAGAAGGCGTACGCCGATTGTCCGGAAAAAGTAATGGATCGAATCCGGTATTCCGCCCGGGACAATGGGCGCACTCCGATGCAGTGGAACAGTGAAACCAACGCCGGTTTCTGCGCGCCCGACAGCAGGCCATGGTATCCCGTGAATCCCGACCACCGGGACTGGAACGTAGAGGCGATGCAATCCGATCGAGCCAGCGTCCTGAACCGCAATCGAGATATCCTCGCCCTTCGTAAAACCGAACCCTTCGTGAGTGGAGAATTTCGAGCACTTGCAGCCAATGAATCAGCGGCGGCCTATCTGCGCGTTTCCGACGCGAAAAAAGCGCTTGTCATAGTCAGCCTGAGCTCGGAGCCCGCTGTCCTCACCATACCGGAAACGTCGATCACCGAGTTGCTGTTCAGTAACTACGACTCGTCGAACGTGGACGGATCCATGGTACTGAGCGATGTGCGTCTCAGGCCGTTCGAAGCTATCGTGGCGACTGTATCATGATGGTGTCAGCAGTCGGCCGTTGACTGAACCGGCACTCTCTTACCGAACGGCTCGCCGCTCGCTTCTCACTCCGCACCAGCTCGCCAATCCTCCGCAATAATCCCGTACATAATCAGGTCCTCGTAACGCCCCCGGGCGAACGAGTGCGAGCGAAGATAGCCTTCACGTTGCATACCGAGTTTCTGCATGACCCGCCCCGACGCCGGGTTTCGCGGCACATGCGTTGCGTACACCCGGTTCAGGCCGAGGTCTTCGAAGGCGAATCGCAGAACCTCGGCCGAAGCCTCGCTTGCAATTCCCTGACCCCAGTACGGAACTCCGACCCAGTAGCCGAGCTCCCCGCGATGGTGTGCCTTTTCCAGGCGCAGCCCCACCGTGCCGATCACCTCCCGCTCGTGCGGATAGGTAACCGCGAAGGTCGCCTCGGTTCCGTCCGTCCACTTCGGCGCGTGCGTCGCGATCCACTCCTCGGCCATTCCGTCCTCGT
>CAZMEV010000060.1:2074-19235 GCA_964565375.1 uncultured Spirochaetaceae bacterium | reverse complement strand
CGGCGGCGTTATCACCCTTTTTCTGTATGGGTGATACGCCTGCCAAGCTCTCGGCTCATACTTTCCGGATTTCCGAGAATACGTCGAAAGACATACCTTTGCTCGATACTACCGAACCGGTACCGGCGATACTCTTGGCCTTGTATTCACGGCGGGCCTTACCGGCCTGCCTCGCGCTTCGGAGCATGTTTCGGCGGCACGATCGCGATCTTACGGGCAGAGTGTCGGGCGGTTCACGCAGGCGCGTGAAACCGGAAACGGCAGTGCTCCGCCCTGAACGGGATCTTCCCGGTGGCTGATTCGCGCCGAACGGTTCGATGCGACGCCGTGTGAAGTAACATCAATCTATAACCTCCCATATTCGATTATCCAGTGAATGAACACACAGACACGCAAGCCCGGGCTGCCGACGCGCCGGCCGTTTCCATTCTGGTTGTCAGCTACAACACGCGAGAGCTGACCGTCGAGTGCCTGAAGTCCGTGTATAACGGGGGCGTGGGATCGGCGCCGTTCGAGGTGCTGCTCGTCGATAACGCCTCCTGTGACGGAAGTGTGGAGGCGATCCGGGATGCGTTTTCAAGGTTGATGTTTCCCTCGCTTCGCATCTTTGCGCTCGAGGAAAACATCGGCTTTGCCGCGGCCAATAATTTCGCAGCCGGATACGCGCGCGGAACGTATCTGCTGCTTCTGAACCCGGACACCCTCGTGCGCCCGGGCGCGATCGACCGGCTTCTCGAGTACGCCGACTTCAATCCGGAAAACGGAATTTACGGCGGAGAAACATTCTTCGCCGATGGAAGCCGGAATCCGACAGCCGGATGGATGAAGCCGACGCCGTGGAGCGTGTTCACGCATTCCGTCGGACTTTCGCGACTCTTCGGGGGATCGGCGTTCCTGAATCCGGAATCGCTTGCGCACTGGAGCTGGGATGCCGCGAAACCCGTGGACATCGTAACCGGTTGTTTGCTGCTGATCCGGCTGGGTGACTGGAATCGGCTCGGCGGGTTCGACACGTCGTTTTTCATGTACGGCGAGGATGCGGATCTGTGCCTGAGAGCGGCTGCACGCGGAATGCAGCCGGTTCTCGTTCCCGGCGCTGCGATCGTGCACTACGGCGGAGCCTCCGAGCCGGTTCGAAGCGAGAAAATGATTCGCCTGTATCGGGCAAAAGTGCAGCTCTTTCGCCTGCATTATCCGGCGCCCTCGGCGGCGCTTATGACCGCGATGCTCGGGCTTTCGTGTCTGGTTCGGATGGCAGCGTTTGCGATTGCGGGAATGGGTAACCGGCGGTGTGAATGGCGACGACAGGTGCCGGGCGCCGGGCTTGTAGGGACGCGGCGCGCGAGCGACCTGCAGCGACGCGGAAACGAGTGGCGGAGCGTGTGGAGCAGGCGGGCCGAATGGATGAATCAACCTATAAAACAGGAGATAGCGAAGTGAGTACCGAACGGATGGTTTCGAAGGCCGAGGAAACGGCACGGGCGCTCGGCGAGCGGATCGAGCAGCGCACGGCGGTTGTGGGAGTGGTCGGCCTGGGCTATGTCGGAGTGCCGGCATGCATAGGCCTCGTGAAGGCGGGATTGCCCTGTATTGGTTTTGATGTTGATGTTGCCAAGATCGAAGCCCTTCGCGCGCATCGGTCGTACTTGAAGCATATCCCGTTCGATGAATTGAACGCCGCCGGAGATGCCGGGCGCTTCACCCCGACCGATGAGTTCGCGCGACTTTCCGAGTGTGACGCTGTTCTTATTACCGTGCCCACTCCGCTCGATGAACACAAGCAGCCGGACCTTTCGTACGTCGAGGCGACCTGCGCCAAGATCGCCGCCTGCCTGAAACCGGGAATGCTCGTTGTGCTCGAATCGACGAGTTACCCCGGCACAACGAAGGAAGTCGTTATTCCCATTCTCGAACGTTCAGGGCTCACCTGCGGTGTCGACTTCTTCGTGGGCTTTTCGCCGGAACGCGAAGATCCGGGGAACAAGGACTTCTCGACCAATGAAATTCCCAAGGTAGTCGCCGGCTCCGGCGCTCACGCCGGTCGTCTCGTGGAAGCGCTCTACCGCTGTACGCACGAGCACGTCGTTCCGGTTTCTTCGCCGGAGGTTGCCGAAGCGACGAAGATTCTTGAGAACACCTTCCGGTCTGTGAACATTGCGCTCGTGAACGAGCTCAAAATGGTCTACAGCAGGATGGGCATTGATATCTGGGAAGTGATCGAAGCGGCAAGCACCAAGCCGTTCGGATTCATGCCGTTTTATCCCGGCCCCGGACTTGGTGGACACTGCATTCCCATTGATCCCTTCTACCTGAGCTGGAAAGCCCGTGAGTACGATAGACCGACACGGTTTATCGAGTTAGCGGGGGAGATTAACCACGGGATGCCGGAGTATGTAGTCGGCTCCGTGGTACGTGCATTGAACAAGGGCGGGTTGGCGGTTCGTGGTTCCCGGGTCCTCGTGCTCGGTCTCGCCTACAAGGCCGACATCGATGACGACCGGGAGTCACCCGCCTACCCGATTATGCAGCTGCTCACCGATATGGGCGCCGAGGTATCGTACAACGACCCCTACATAGACGAAGTACCGCGAAAGCGTGAGTACGCCTGGTTCGAAGGAAAGCGCTCCGTGCCCGTGGAATCCGGATACGACCTGTTCGTTCTTGTAACTCCCCATTCGCAGTACCGAAGCATTGACTTCGCTTCGCTCGGCGTTCCGATCGTGGATACGAGGAATATGGTTCCGAGCCGCACGCCGGGGCTGGTGAAGAGTTGAATCGGAAGCGGCTCCCCGAGCAAGGCACACCCATATGAAGACGCCGGCAGTCAGACGATCCGCAACCGTCTGTCTCGTCGCTTCCGCAGGGGGGCACCTGTCGCAGGCTCTGATGCTCGCGCCTGTCTGGCAAGGATACAGGGTGGTCGCTGTGTCGACCGGTCCCGCCGTCCGCCGCTCGCTCGAAGCGATCGGGAGCACGTATATAGTCGGTGAGTGTAACCATCAGCATATAATCCGAACATTGCTCGTGGCGTTTCGATGCCTCGCCGTTGTGATCAGGGAAAGACCCGGCGTCGTGATAAGCACCGGAGCTGCCGCAGGATTTCTCGTCTGTTTCTGGGGGAAGCTTCTCGGAGCGAAAGTCGTGTGGGTCGACAGCATTGCCAATGCGAACGGCCTGTCGATGAGCGGGCGCATGGTCAGGCCGTTTGCAGACCTCGTGCTCTCGCAGTGGCCCGACGTGGCGGCGAAATACCGAGGAGTGGAATATCGGGGAGAGCTCATATGATCTTTCTCACTGTCGGCACCCAGTTCGGATTCGACCGGCTTGTGGAAGCCGTCGATCATTGCCTTGCGCAGAAAGTGATCGATGACGCGGTGTTCGCACAAATCGGGCCTGGTCGCTACATCCCGAAACATATGGACAGCGCCCCCAGCCTCGACCGCGATTCTTTCATTACCATGGTTCATTCGTGTGACGGCATTGTCAGTCACGCAGGAATGGGAAGCATTACCATGGCGCTCGACGCCGGGCGGGCGCTTCTGGTCATGCCTCGCCGGGCGAAATACGGAGAGGTGGTGAACGACCATCAGGTCGAAAGCGCCATGCGATTCGAGAAGCTCGGTCATGTACTCGTTGCCTACGACACAGATGAGCTTCCCGAGCAGCTTGCCCGTCTGAGAACGTTCGTGCCTGAAGGTCGCGTCGCGAACCGCGACGGGGTGATCGAGCGGGTGCGTGGCTTTCTCAGCGAAAGAGTTCCCGTGGCGGGAGACCACGATCGCCGCTGGTCGTTTCGATGACCGATATGTAATACACATGGCGCAGGCGTGTATGAAAGTGTACATGTGACTGTGCCGGAGATCGAAACCTGTGGCGTACAATCACGCGGCGATGGTCCGCAAGTATCCGTCCTGGAACGGATTAGGTTGCTGATGATGCTCGTTCCCGACTTGCGTCCTCTTGGCACGGAAAATGCATTTAGATTGATGTTATGACCGATTCAACTCGTTTTATTCACCAAAGTAGAGCACATAGATCTCCGGCCCGGGCAGGAGGCCATGCAGTCGTCAGGAGACTCGTTCTTCTGTCATTACTTTTCCTTCTTTCGCTCGCCGTCGTCGGCGCTCAACCGAGCGGGTTACGGATACTTCCCACGGCGGGGACTACAACCTCCATCGAACAGTATGGAATTACCTGGTACTTCGACTCGGAAGTCGAGTACGGACAATTCGTGAACGGGGATTACTGGGTTGTGGGGCCTGTGACGGTTACTGATGTGGATCCGGCGCCGCGAAGAAATTCGAATGGAAGATACGTTCACGGATCCCAGATCAACCCTACCGGGCAACAAGCGCGTGATTCCAGTGGATCACAATTCAACGAATCTCTTAGGGTTTCATTTCCTGTGACCCTTGACCCGAGTTCGAATCCAATTTCGCTCGTGTCGTCCGTATCGCGAAACCCGGATGGTTCCGTCTCAAGCGGAAGTCCGGTCGGGGAACTGGCGGTGTTAACTGTATTGGACATGATTCCTGCTTCGGGCACATTTCGACCGACCATGATAGGCGATTACAAACCGCTCTTCAATTGGTCGGATGTGGAGTCCAATTGGATGAGGCTCGACGCCAACTCTCTGCCCTTGCCTTCAGGCCAGTCGGCACCGGATAGTTTTGGTTTTGCCAATAATCTTGAGCGGCCTTGGACCTTGCATGGAGGAAGTTGGAGTGCAGAGCAAAGTTACCCGATGTCCAACATGCCGGACTATCACGGTAACATTTCTCAGCTGCTTGCCAACGCAGCAACTTCCATGCTTGTCCGTGATGCAGATTGGAACGATCCTGGCGAACGAGAGCGATTGGTCCGGAACTATATTCAGGTCGGTATCGAGTATTGGGGAATGCAAACGAATAATGCAGGCACGCCTCGGGCGAACTACTGGCTACCCTCCACATTTGCCGGATTGATGCTTGGTGAAGACAACATGCTGAATCTTTTCGCAGATGGCTTGAACAAAACAGAATACCATGAGCCGATACTGAAATGGTACGGCGAAATGGATAACGTGGGACGAGGAACGCAAACGGACCGGCCGAGCGGTCGATTTCCGGAATCAAGCCGAACCGGAGTGACGTTGGGTCGTTGGATCGCTGAAGGAACCACATATACCGATGATCCGAACGGAAGTAGATACGGGGTCATTTCCGGTGGAGAGCAGGACACCTGGACAGGCTACTACGAGCGAACCGGTCGAAGACCCGTTTTCTACGATTCTCACTGGGAACATCTTTCACCCCGGGAGAACAATCCAGGTGCTTCGGCGGCGTATAAGAGAATGCACAGTCGTCCGGTGACAGGGTTCGGTTTTGTTGCCCTGGCGTTAGGAATCGACGACAAGATTGGTAATGATCGATACATGCCATACGTGGATCGGTGGATGTACGAAACGGAAGATGGACCCATTTATGATTCCTATGGCGAAAACCTTCAAGGTTACTGGTGGGCATCTTCGAACAACGCGTTTGTCGACGCGATGTGGCGGGAATATCGTGCCAGTTTCGATCCATCTCCTCCCGGAAGTTGAGATCAATACTTTCCGAATGAGAGGAGGGATCATGTGGATGCCTCCTCTCACTTCCTATCTCCCATTTCTTGCCCAGTGTGATCGCATTGCATAAGACATCGGGGTTTCATTTGTCCAATTCTATCGATGTAGCGAATCCGGAAAATCCTCTCGGTAAGGGGCAATTCCGCCTTGCCGACGGTATGGTGTCTGAGTGGGGTGAACCACAGTTTTCTATAGATGGATTGTACCTGTGGCAGACTGGTTGCCCTCTTGTGATCATTCGCGATGAAACCGGAGCTTCTATTGGTTGCCTTCTGGGTACTCCGATCGACTACAGACACTGCGATGTCATTCGTGAAGAAATCGTTTTCGATTCTCGAGCGCTGCGACATAGGTCTGACCAAGATGCGATCACAACGCTGGAGGACTGGTTATACAGCTTTGCCGGAAGCTGGGTCGCGATCGTAGTTGTTAACGGGAATAGAAGACTGTATGTTGACACGAATGCCACGATGGGAGCCGTATTCGATCCTGCCTTGAGGTTGGTCGGGGCGACAGCGGCAGCCATTCTCGACAAGACATCCTACGTCGAACGGTTTCGACGGGAGTTGTTCGGTAAGATGGATGTTCTTGGGGCCGGCTGGTTCATCGCAGGCCTCACGGCTCATCGTGGTGTTGTGAGATTGCTGGCGAACCATTATCTGGACTTGAGGGATTGGTCCATTCATAGGCACTGGCCTCGCGAGACTTCCATAAAACCGTGTTCGGATGAGCAGAGTTCACTGAATCGTATCTCCGAGATAATTGAACGTCAGTTAGGTGCACTTTTGGGCACCGGAAGCGTTTGCTGTTCTTTAACCGGGGGATATGAGACTCGTGCTCTACTTGCTTGCAGCCGAGAAGTGAGAGATTCTCTGCACTTTGCTACCGTCGCGTTTTCCGGGACTGCGAGGGATGTCTATTTGGCCACCAGGCTTGCTTCCCGGTTCAGACTGAAACACTCGATTTATCCTGAGCGACGCGCTGAGTTCGCGGAGGCGATGCAATGGCTTCATGATCATGGTCATTGTGTAGGGGGGCCATTGGTTCGGGCTCATCCATCGACTGCGGGGTTATCAGAGTATGACTATTTCGTCGGTGGATTAGGAGGGGAAGTCGCACGCGGGTTCTTCTATAGGGCGTCCGATGAGTCGGATTCTCCCCTTAACGCCCGGAGTCTTGTTTCACGTACTGGTCTCCCTCCGGAGGCCGTTGTGGTGAATGCCGCGGATCAATGGCTGTTCGGTGTACCCCGTTTGTCGAGTCCGGAGATTCTGGATTTGGCCTACGTTGAGTTGCGGATGGGGCCATGGGCTTTTGCTTCAGTATATCCACATCAGTATACAACGGAAATACACCCTATGGTTTGTCGGGAGATCTATGAACTGATGTTCGGTCTTCCGTTGAGTTCTAAGAGAATCAATCCAATTCGGGAAATCGTTCGCTTACGTGGGCCAGAGCTTTTGCAGGTCCCGGTTAATAGATACGGCGATTTCCGGGATGTCCTCTCGGTATTGTCCAAAGCCTCGGAACCGAAGCGGGTTATCAAGAAGCTTCGAAAACTTTGGGGATAACCTACTGAATCGATTCGTGATCCCTTTTAAGGATCGAGAGAATTCACACACATCCATGCAGACCATCGGAATAATCAGCCGAAGGAACCCGTTTGCAAAGGATTCTTGGTCGGGAACCATTGCATCCATAAGCGAAGTGCTCTCGAACGAATACCGTCTTGTCTGGATCCCTGCGAAGCAGTCATGGCTTTCCCTTATAGCAGGAAAGGGGTTAACGGCGGTCTTTCGATTCGCGGGCATGAACTTCTCCCGGTACCACACGAAGATGTGCGCCCGTAGCTCTGCTCGTTATATCAGGCGATTTACTGAATCCTCAGAGGGAATTGATGTGTTGCTCGCCCCTGCCGGAGCGGTCTATATCGCGTTTTTGAAAACGAGTATTCCGATTATCTATCTCACCGATGCGACATTCGAACTGATGGTGGATTACTATTCGGAGTTTTCGAAACTCCCGGAGTTCAATAAGCAAGCAGGCAATTTAATAGAACTTCTGGCATTGAAGAGTGCGGCTCACGTGGTCTTTTCGTCGAACTGGGCGAAGAGCTCTGCACTGAACCATTACGCTGTCGATCCTGCGAAACTTTCCGTTATCCTCTTCGGACCTAACACCGATTACGTGAAGACCTCGGAAGTGTCGACACGCCAACCAATAAATAGTCGAGACTCATTGAATTTGCTCTTCCTGGGTGTGGATTGGAAACGTAAAGGGGGAGAACTGGCGCTGGAAGCTCATAGGAGACTGCGAGATGCCTATGGAGTCAATTCGGTCTTGAGAATCGTGGGATGTAGCCCGGATATCGAGCCGGATCCATCGGTGGAAGTCGTTGGGTTTTTGAAAAAGTCGGACCCTACAGAACACGATCGATTTCGAAGGATTCTTGAGTCCAGTCATGTAATGTTATTGCCAACTCAAGCAGAATGCGCAGGAATCGCATTCGTTGAGGCAATTGCTGCGGGCATTCCCGTGGTGACCTGTGACACCGGCGGCGTATCGGATTACGTTCTACATGGGCGTACCGGTTTGTGCCTCCCTCTCGACTCCGGACCGACCGAGTTCGCCGAGGCCATACTATCTATCACTTCCACGGATCGTGAGTACGAACGTTTTTGTTCCGAATGCGAGAAGTACCATTCTGACACACTCAATTGGGGCTTCTGGCTTTCGAAGTTCAATAGTGTAGTAGCAAGCGTCCGTGCCTGCACAGCGCTTGCAGAGTTGAACTACCCTCCGCCTGAGGCAGCATCTACGAGCTCAACCAATGGATCCCAACACAACACCATTCGACCTAGGTGAATATGCAGTATCAGTTGTGCATCCCACAGCTCTTCTTGCGCTCGCCCTGTGCACCCTTATCCTTCTAGTCACGTCTTCAAAGTCCGTGCTTATTCCGTTCTTGATTATCGGGACTTTCATGACAGCTGCGCAGAGGATTCATCTTGGGCAGTTCGACTTCACAATGATGCGCTTGCTGCTCATTGGTTGGATCGGTCGAGTCGTACTTCGTTCCGAAGGGCAGCCGATAACATGGAATAGATTGGACTCCATGGTTACGGTCTATGCTATCGTTGGTGCCGTTGTCTACGTTCTGCTGTGGATGGACCGCACAGCTGTGGTTTTTCAGCTTGGACGGCTATTCGATATCTTCCTTATCTATTTCTTACTTAGAATCAGTATTCAATCCTCTGAGCAGATCTTTGTGTTTGTTCGGGCTTTGGCATGGGTGATGCTTCTTTCTTCCGTGTTTATGCTCGTTGAACACTTAGCTCATTTCAACCTCTTCTCTATCTTCGGAGGAGTCAGAGAAACAGTTTGGATCCGCGAGGGGCGCTTGCGGGCCCAGGGTTCCTTTTCGCATGCCATAATGGCTGGAACTTTCGGAGCTGCCTTCTTGCCATTGTTCTGGGCACTGTATTTCAGCAAGATATCGCGCGACCGGGTAGTAGCTGTCGTTGGAATAGTCGGTTCAGTGACCATGACTTTTGCGGCGGCATCAAGCGGTGCGGTTGTCACTCTTCTTGCGTCGATCGTCGCGGTGCTTATGTGGAGCTTCCGGCAGTATGTGGTACTCATCCGCCGGGCTGCGATTCCGGTCCTCTTCGGACTTCATTTGGTCATGGAGGCTCCTGTCTGGCATCTCATTTCCCGAGTTGACCTGGTTGGAGGGTCAACCGGCTACCACAGATATCGCCTGATCGATTCCGCTATTCGAAATTTCTCGGAGTGGGCTGTGATTGGTGTCCGGGGAACCGCCCACTGGGGTTGGATGATGCACGATGTCACCAATCAGTTCATCAAGGTGGCAGTTGACGGTGGTTTGATTGCCTTGGTCGTGTTCGTTCTATTGCTGGGAAGTGCTTTTCGTATTACCGGAAGGGCGCGACAGTTGGCATTTTCTCATTCAATGTTCGCACGGCTTCATTGGGCTTGGGGAGCCGTGTTGTTTGCTCATATCGTGTCGTTTCTCGGTGTGTCATACTTCGGACAGATGAACTATTTCTGGTACTTCACCTTGGCGGCCATTGCGTCGTTGGATCAGATCGCGCGTGGCGAGATGCCTGCAAGTGAAGCGCAGTAGCAATAGACCAAGCATTGTAGCTCATCATTGCGTCCCATCGTCTTGATCTATCAAAGGTGATCAAAATGCCAGAAGTCTCTGTAGTTATCCCTGTTCACAATAGGGAAAGCAGCATCGAAGCCTCGATCATGAGCGTGTTGCGTCAGACGTTCTCTGATTTCGAACTGCTTGTCGTCGATGATGCCTCCGAAGATGGAACGCTTGATGTGTTATCAAGAATTCGTGATGAACGGATCAGGATTGTTCGCCGCGACCATAATGGAGGAGCGAGCGCGGCAAGAAATTCAGGGATACGAGAAGCTACCGGACATTATGTTGCGTTTCAGGATAGTGATGACGAGTGGTTGCCACGGAAACTTGAGATGCAGCTCGAAGGAATCGAAAGTACCGATGACCAGGCTGTAGGTGTCTATTGTGGTATGATCGTCGTTGGAGGTTTCCCTGATACGTGCATGAGTCGACGTGAGATTCGTTATATTCCGTCGATCCGGAACGGGATGGCAGTATCCGGTCGAGTAAAGGAATCGCTTCTTAGGTATCCCAGTTTCATCAGTACACAGACACTCATGGTCAGGCGAGATGCACTTATGGAGTGCGGGGGATTCGATGAGTCTTTGCCGGTACTGGAGGATTGGGATCTGGCCATTCGCGTAGCAGGCTTGGGGCCGATCGTGTTCATCGACGAACCGCTTGTAATTCAGAAATTCTCGAACAATAGCCTTACTCGATCTGTATGCAAAAGGGTTGAGTCCATGCGCAAACTGCTGGATAAGCATTCGAACGAGTTCAAAGGAATGCCGGACTCGCTTGTCGATCACTATCTCATTCTCGCGGGTGGCTATCGTGCGGTCGGAGACCTCGTCAATGCTCAGAACTTCTATTTGCGAGCGCTAAGCCTGCGACGCCTTCGGATCCAGGCATGGTTGGGGCTTGGGATTTCCGTGGTTCAGCGTCTCACGCGTCAAATCGGGCCGATCGACGGCTAACTCACACTAGGATCGTCAGTGGCTTGAGGTAATTCGGTGTGAATCTTCGACATCTGGTTTCAAGTTCGTTTCGCGAATTGTTTCACCGGTGGAATCTAAAAAGAACGAACGGAGTCTCAGTGATCGAATCCTCGGTCGCGGCGACGGTATATGATTCAACGTTCGGACGAAACTGTCTACTGAGTGAGCCGGTCGATATCTGGGGCTGCACGATCGGGGACTATGCCCGAATTCGTTCCTTCGCTCATGTGGAACGTTCGGACGTGGGAAAATTCTGTTCTATCGCGCGGCATTCACTCATTGGCATGGGGCCCCATCCAACCCACTCGTGTGTATCGATGCACCCCTTTTTTTACCATCCCGATTCGCGTCTCAATTACGCTGCTGATAAGTCAGGTATCGTTTCGCATCCACGAACGATCATCGGCAATGATGTGTGGATCGGTGCTGGAGCGAAAGTGGTTGCAGGAGTGAACATTGGGGATGGTGCCGTCGTCGGAATGGGGGCTGTTGTGACTCGGGATGTCCCATCGTTCGCCATTGTTGCGGGTGTTCCCGCACGAATCATTCGCTATCGGTTCAGTGACGAAACGATCGAGCGTCTCCTGCGATTCAAATGGTGGGACAGGGACGATCAGTGGATTCGACGGAACTGGGAATTGTTTCATGATGTCGAACGATTCGTAGGAGAATTTTTGTAGTGTTATCGTTTCGAAATGTCACTGACCTTAATGCCAGTATAATTGAAGCTCTTCCGAGTTTGCCGCGAGACCTGGCACTGATCGCAGCTATTCCTCGCAGTGGTATGTTAGCCGCAAGTCTCATTTCACTTTACATGAACATTCCAATGACTGACATTGAGGGACTTCTTGAAGGTAGACTCATAGCCAGCGGAAACAGAGCGTTGGCCGGAGCAGGTTGTGACGACAATGCGGTATCGAGATGCAAAGTTCTGGTAATCGATGATTCCGTTGGTCACGGTACTCAGCTCCGCAACGTAAAGGCAAGGCTTGCACACCTTAGTAGCTACTACGACTTTCTTTATGGAGCTGTATACGTTACTCCTGAGAGCAGAGGGCTGGTTGATTTCGCGTTTGAGATACTTCCATGGGGACACTGTTTTGCCTGGAATGTCATGCACCATGAGTTGCTCGACACCTGCTGTGTGGATATTGATGGAGTAATCTGCGAGGACCCGACCGGGGAACAGGACGATGGCGGAGCGAGATATCGAAGCTTTCTCGAAAACGCTCGGCCACTGTTTATTCCAACGGTGAATGTGGGGTGGCTCGTTACAAGCAGACTGGAGAAGTATCGAAGCGAGACGGAGCGATGGCTTAAGGATCACGGTGTTCGATACAGTAATCTGGTAATGATGCCGTCACATGTGTCTTTGGGAAAGGATCCAGCCAAGGCTCGTGCACGATACAAAGCGGCAGCCTATGTTTCTAGCAAGGCTACGCTGTTCATTGAGAGCTGTCCCATACAGGCTCAGCATTTGACTGAGTTCTCGGGGGAGGAGGTTCTATGTATCGCTACCCAGCAAATGCTCTACCCATCGATGCGGGCTCGTCTACCTGCCGTGATTCGAAATAGTCCACGGTCTGTTCCGCGGAAACTGCGTTCCGGACTTCGGAGCATTGTTCGTCGGTTCCACGATACTAAAACGAGGCGAGCTGATCCTCGGACACTGGATGTCGGATCTCAAGAATAGAACCTATCATGGTGCGTTCTGGAGCGCGATAGATGCTATGGCCGCACGTCTGTTGCAGTTCGTAATCGGCGTGATCCTGGCACGCCTGCTACTACCCGAACAGTTCGGCCTGATCGGAATGCTTGCCATTTTTGTCGGTGTTTCGCAAATGCTGCTCCATGCTGGGTTCAGTACAGCGCTCATCCAGAAATCGGGGATAAGCGACACCGATACGAGTTCCGTCTTTTACTTTAACGTGTTGATGAGCATCCTGCTCGCAGGCGGCATGTATCTTGCGGCACCCTCCATAGCGTCATTCTACAGTCAACCGATTCTCATTGTCCTTACACGGGCGCTTTCACTCGTGATCGTAATCGATGCGTTTTCGGTTGTTCAGACAGCGATTCTAACAAGGGAGATGCGGTTCCGGATTCAAACCAAGGTAAGTCTCGTCGCCGCGCTTCTTTCGGGTGGTGTCGGAATCACGATGGCTGCCACAGGGTTCGGGGTCTGGGCACTCGTGGGTCAACAGCTTTCTGCCGCATTGGCGCGGGCCGTAGCATTGTGGCGATTCAACACATGGCGTCCAAGGCCATTATTCTGCGTTTCAGCGCTACGTAACATGTTTCGCTTTGGATCACGCATGATGTTGTCCGGGCTTCTCAATCAGGTGTTTCAAAATATCTACTACGTGGTCATCGGACGTCTTTTCAGTCCGGTAGACCTCGGATTCTATACGAGAGCCCGACATATCGAGGAGATGCCGTCACTTACACTGTCAGGAATCGTGTCGAGGGTCAGCTTTCCCGCCTTCTCGGCGATACAGAACGACGATGAACGGGTACGGCGGGCTTTTCGAAAAGCGCTGAGAATGCTTGCGTTTGTAAACGCTCCGGTGATGATTGGACTGGCAGTGGTCGCTGAGCCGCTGGTTTTGGTCCTTCTCACCGAACGGTGGTTGCCTGCGGTTCCGTATCTTCAGCTGTTGTGTGTGCTCGGGATTTTTCTCCCCTATCACACAATTAACCTGAACGTTCTAATGGCAAAGGGGCGCTCTGATCTTTTTCTCCAGCTCGAAATCCTAAAGAAAGTCTTCGTTGTTATCAGCATTGGCATCCTCTGGCGCTGGGGTATTATGGCTTTAATCGCGGGGAACGTACTGGTATCGGTTCTTGGATACGTTGTAACAGCGACATATCTTTCTAGACTGGTGGGGTATGGGCTGCTTTCGCAGCTACGGGACACCGTAATCTATCTGCTACTTGCCGCCATCATGGGGACGTTTGTCTATGCGATGCATTTCGTTGAAATCGAAAGTGCCCTCCTTCTGCTGATTTCCCAGATCGCAGTGGGAGTCTTCCTTTACAGCGGGCTGTGCTTATCGATTCGGCCACCAGCGCTCTTTGATCTGGTGGACTTACTTCGTTCAAGGTTCGGACTGGGGCGGGCCAGTACCTTCCTGCGATGGATGGCGTTGGCGAGGAGTACAAGGCAGTCATGAGCACACCGCTTGTTAGTGTCAAGATGCTTACCTACAATCATGCTCCTTACATCGAGAGGGCGATCGAGGGAGTGCTTGGTCAGGAAACGGACTTCCCGTTCGAACTGGTCATCGGAGAGGATTGTTCAACGGACGGAACAAGGAACATCGTTCTTGACTACGCGGCCCGTTACCCTCACCTCATTCGTGTTGTTACTTCGGACTCCAACGTGGGTATGCATCGTAACGGCGATCGAACTTCAGCCGCTTTGCGAGGAAAGTATGTCGCATGGTGCGAGGGCGATGATTACTGGCACAGGAGGGATAAGCTTCAGATTCAGGTCAATTACCTCGAGGGGCATCCAGACTGTGGCCTGGTGTACGCGGATTGCGACTGGTACTTGATTGAAGAGAAACGACTGATTCCCGCATACTCCAGTTCGTCGAAGAAGACACCAGCGGGTCCGGTAGGGATAGAAGATATCGTTTCGAAGCGGGTTGATATTCGGACCTGTACAGTTATGGCGATTCGCGAACTTGTAGATGAAGTGGTCGCCTCAGACCGATATCTGTTCAGCGATGTCTTCCGTATGGGGGACACCCAACTCTGGGCTGAGGTGTCGTTGAGAACGCACATCCATTACCTGAACGTTCCATTAGCGGTTTACCAGGTGCATGACGATTCAGCAACACGGTGCACGACGAGGGCAAGCGGTCTGAGGTTCACTGTTTCCGACGCTCAGATGTATCTCTATTTGTGCGAGAAGCATGGACTTTCTGCTGAATTGCGTGTTCAACACCTCGAAAAGTATCGTCGCGCAATGCTTCAACTCGCCTTTGTTGAACACCGCACGGATCTCGCGGACGAGGTTCGGAACTCGGTGGGTTCCTTTTCGCTCAAGGACTGGGTCTGGTACTGGGGAGTTCGATTCGCTTTGCTGAGACCACTCGTCTCGGTTCTGTATGATCGTTCGCGATGCCATACCCGGAAACTGGTAGCGATTCGAAACGTATAGTCTTCCTTTACTGGGTCGGTTCATATCGAAAAAAGGTGGCGAGTAATGGTTAATGAATCCAATGCTATCCACGAGAGCTCCATCGCCATAATCGGCATGGGCGCCCGCTTTCCGGGAGCAAAAGATCTCGATGAGTTCTGGGAGAATCTGTGTTCGGCAAAGGAAGCGGTGCGGGACTTCTCGGACGAGGAGCTTCTGGCGGCAGGAGTGGATCCCGAGCGTCTGACCCGTCCAAACTACGTGAAGAGAGGGGTCGAGTTGAAAAACATCGACCTTTTCGATGCTGAATTCTTCGGATACACGCCGCGCGAGGCCGAGCTCATTGATCCGCAGCACCGCATATTTCTTGAGTGTGCGTGGGAGGCACTCGAGGACGCAGGGTGGCAGCCGGAGAGGGACACGAGGCGAGTGGGTGTGTTCGCGGGTTCGGGGCTGAACAATTATGGGTTGTATCGCAGTGCTCTGAATCCCGGTGAGCTTTTCTCATGGACGGAGCTGCAGAAGTCGCTGCTTCTCGAAAAGGACTATCTGACGACCCGGGTGTCGTACAAATTGAATCTCTCAGGGCCGAGCGTGGTGGTGCAGACGGCGTGTTCGACCTCGCTCGTCGCGGTGCATATGGCGTGCCAGAGCCTGCTCAGCGGCGAGTCGGATATGGCGCTTGCCGGAGGGGTTTCGATCCGTGTGCCGCAGGTAGCCGGCTATCTTCACGAGGAGGGTGGGCCGGCTTCTGCCGATGGTCATTGCCGGGCGTTTGATGCCGATGCCAGCGGAATGGTGCTGGGGTCGGGTGCGGGAATCGTAGTGCTCAAGCGGCTCGAAGATGCGATCGCCGACGGCGACAATATTCGAGCGGTTATTCGAGCTACCTGCATAAACAATGATGGATCCGGGAAGGCGGGGTATACGGCTCCGAGTGTGGATGCACAGGCGGAGGCTATCGCCGAAGCGCATGCACTTGCCGGAATCACCGCGAGTGATGTGAGCTATGTCGAGGCTCATGGAACCGGTACGAAGCTTGGTGATCCGGTCGAAATAGCAGGGCTCACGAAAGCATTCCGCCGCAGCTCCAGGGGAAACGGATTCTGTGCAGTGGGGTCGGTGAAGGCCGGCATCGGGCATCTCGATATCGCTGCCGGTGTCGCCGGCCTCATTAAGCTTGTGCTGTGCCTCGAGCATGGAATGCTGCCGCCGAGCGTGAACTTCACCCGGCCGAATCCTCATATCGACTTCGAGGAGACGCCGTTTTTCGTGCAGCAGTCCCTGTCGCCGTGGGTGTCGAGAAGCGAGACGCGCATCGCGGGCTTAAGCTCGTTCGGTATCGGTGGAACAAATGCCCATGCGGTAATTGAAGAAGCGCCCCGCATCGAACGGAAATCGCGCGAGGTCAATGCGAGTCTGATTACGCTTTCTGCCCGCAGTCCACAGGCACTTGAAGCGGCAACCGACCGCCTGGCGGACTACCTCGAACGCCACAGCAATGTGTCGCTGGATGATGTGGCTTTTACGCTTTCCACGGGGCGCGCACAGTTCGACTACAGACGGTGTTTCGTTTCCTCCGACACAAAGCAGGCTTCCGATCGTTTGCGCTCGCGCGATGCGGTGTTTTCCGGGCGGCGATCATCAACCGGTCTTTCGTCGATCGTGTTCATGTTTCCGGGGCAGGGTGCCCAGTATGTGGGTATGGGCCAAGGCCTTTACCATCACGAGCAGGTCTTTCGCGAGGCGGTAGACTACTGCAGTGATGCACTCGTGCCTCATCTCGAACTAGACCTGCGTGACGTACTCTATCCGGCTGAGCAGAACCGGGCGCGAGCGCAGGAGCTGATCCGCGAAACCTGGGTTACGCAGCCTGCTCTATTCGTTGTTGAGTATGGGCTTTCTCTGCTGTGGAAGTCGTGGGGAATCGTCCCGCAGGTAATGATCGGGCACAGCATTGGCGAGTATGTGGCGGGGTGTCTTTCCGGTGTGTTTTCCCTTGATGATGCGCTGACTCTGGTTGCGGCGCGTGGCAGGCTCATGAACGGGATGCAACCGGGAGCTATGCTCGCTGTTCGCGCTGGTGAGGAGGATGTTCGCGAACTTCTGACCGACGGTCTTGAGGTTGCCACAATCAACAGCCCGCGAACCTGTGTTGTAAGCGGCAGCTTCGAGACAATCGCCGGTTTCTCGGAGTTCCTTTCGTCTCGTGACATCCTGTCCCGGCAGATACCAACGTCGCATGCGTTTCACTC
>CAZMEV010000060.1:0-1974 GCA_964565375.1 uncultured Spirochaetaceae bacterium | reverse complement strand
ATACTTCCTTCGATGGAAGCGGCCGGGGGTGAACGAAACGATCGCGAAATTATCCTCGAAACGCTTGGACGCCTGTGGAGTATGGGCTTCGAGCCTGACTGGACCGCGTTATATGCGCATGGATCAAACCGTAAGGTTTCGCTGCCTGCTTACCCGTTTGAACGAAAGCGCTTCTGGAACATGCCTGAGCCTGCACTCTCACACCTGCCTCGTTCGCAGGCAAAAGCCAAGCGCACGGATACCCGGTCCGGCGCGACGCCTGAGAACACCGTGAAGAAAGCAGTCGCCGATTCGATCAGGAACGATCCTCATACAGAGACAAGCACAACTGCAGATGCACTCGAGCAGATCTGGAAGGACCTTCTCGGTTTCGATGCGATTGACCGGGCGAGCGACTTCTTCGACCTCGGCGGGGACTCCCTTCTGGCGACGAAAGTACTTGCCCGCATTCACGGCGATATGAATCAAAAGGTGACACTGAAGCAGTTCTTTGACACTCCGACGATACAGGCGCTTGCGGCCATTCTCGATGACTCCGAGCGAAACGGTCACAGGGGGACTGACGAGGTGCTTTCTGAGGCTGATGTTCTCAAGAAGGCGTCGATGCTATGAGTAGCGTGCTGTCCTCCGGGGAAATGGTGGCTGCTACGACGGAACCCGCTGTCAGGAATATCGTCATCTACGGAAACGGCGCGATGGCCGAGGCCTGTTATTTCGAACTGTGTAGCGATCCGCGATTCAGTGTCTGTGCATTTACCGTGGATGCTGCGGTCCGCGATTCAGACAGCCTCATGGAACTACCGCTTGTCGATTTCGAAGGGGTTGAGCAGGAGTTTCCGCCGCACGAGTACGAAATGCTTATTGCTGTCGGCTACGTTCAGGTGAACAAGCTCAGAGCAGAGCGATGTATTCAGGCGAAAGAGCTCGGCTACACGCTCGTCTCATATGTCAGCCCCCGTGCGATTGCATGGCCCGGATTAGCGATCGGGGAGAATACGGTTATTGCGGCTGGAGCGATCGTGAATCCTACCGCCAGGATCGGAAACGATGTGTTTATCGGTGCCGGGTGCATAATTCCGCATGACGTCGAAATTGCAGATCACTGCTTCTTCTCCGATGGAGTTGTGCTTGCCGGCAGTGTGTGTGTCGGGGAGCGCTGCTACATTGGTCCGAACGCTACTGTTCGCAACAAGGTGACACTCGGTCGCGAGACCGTTGTGGGAGCTGGTGCCGTAATTCTTTCGGATACCGTCGAGCGTGAAGTGTATATGGCACCCGCAGCCGAGAAACTTCCTATTACAAGCGACCGGCTTACCCTCGGATAATCGGGGGCCCACACTACCTGAAGTTTCATGATCCAGCCATTTGACACACCAATTCCAGTGACTCAGCCATTCCTTCCGCCGCTGGACTGTTTCTGCGACGCTTTGCACGAAATCTGGGAATCACGATGGCTTACCAACAATGGGCCGATCGTACAAAGATTTGCCGGGTCGCTTGCGGGCATTACCGACACCGATAATCTCTGTCTCTTTAATAATGGTACGCTTGCGCTTCAGATCGGACTGCAGGGACTCGGTGTAAAGGGCGAGGTAATCACTACACCCTTCACGTTCGTTGCCACAACGCATGCGTTGCACTGGAACAATATCCGTCCCGTTTTCGTTGATATTGAGCCCGACTATTACACCCTTGATCCCGAGAGAGTGGAGGCGGCGATAACACCGTGGACGACAGCAATTCTGGCGGTTCATGTCTATGGGCATCCTTGCAGGCTTGCCGAGCTTTCGGAAATCGCAGAACGTCGAAATCTTCTTCTTATCTATGATGCAGCTCACTCGTTCGGCGTGCGCGTCGATGGACGATCCATTGCCCGTTACGGCGATCTGAGCATGTTCAGCTTTCACGCGACAAAACTTTTCCATTCGCTCGAAGGGGGAATGCTTGTTTTTCCCGATGCGGACCTTCAGGAAT
>CAZMEV010000059.1:0-19327 GCA_964565375.1 uncultured Spirochaetaceae bacterium | reverse complement strand
GCCCGGGGGCGAAAGCCTGCCGACCGCGCAAGACCTATGCGCCCACATAGCAGAAGACCGGGCCGCGGCAACCTCGGTCCTGCCGGCGAACGGGCTTACCGCCCCCGCGCTCGTTCTTTCGTGCTCAGAATCTCTTTCAGTGCAGCATCAAGGGCCTTCCATTCCGCCCCGCTCAGTCCCGTGCTGCTGAATACCGCCTGCTCGTAGTACCACGCAAAAGCTCCCAAAGCCTCGCCCAACTCTTGATACTCGGAGGCAAGCCGGAGTGCAAACTCGGCCGGCGGCTCGCTCTCCCTGCGGGGAAGGCCGTGTCGCAGCGCCCATCGCTCCAGCTTGTCGAACCGTTTTGTGGCTTTTTCGAGGGCCCGCTGCTGTGCCGCGGTAAGCGGAGTCCGGGATGCCGCGCGTCGGTCACGAGGGCCGATGGAGTACGAGCGCCCGCTGCGCGTGGGCCGGTGAGCACGGCGGCGCATGAGCATGAACGCGAGCGCCCGGAACACCCATGTAATACGTGCAGCAAGCGTCGAGGCCCAGAGTGCGAGAGCCGCGCTGAAGTATCCGTTTCGCAGTTTCCGGCGCATTTCAGCGGTAAACAGCGGGGACAGGAGAAAGATCGCGACTGCCGATATGACTGCTGTGAGTGCGATGCGTTCGAGCACGGTGAAAAACCAGATTACCCACTCGGGAGTTTCCGGGTCTTCATCCACGCCGAAATCCTGTTGGAGATCTTCAAACATATCGACGCTGCCCGGGCGCTCAGGTGGCGGTGAGGGATCGGCATCCATTTCAAGCGCCGGAAACAACTCGCTGAACACCCCGATGAGCTGCCCGAGCCACTCCGGAGGAAGAAGGCTTTCGTCACCGGCAAGAGGCATGGCGAGGAGGCCCGCGGCGAGCACCAGCACGGCGGCATGCCGCAGCCGGCGGCGCCGGTAGCGGGAGGGAAGTCTGTTCCCGTCGCCGATGTAGCGATATTCGTCGAGAAAGGAGTCGTAGGTTGCTATCGTGAGATAACGCAGGACCGCGAACGCTGCGATAAGCGCAAATGCCGTATTCGATGGCACCCCACCGGTAAGCCAGCCGAGCAGTGCCGCGAGCACGAGAACGAACAGAAGAACGGTTGTAAGCCGTCTCTCGGCGGCAAGCCGGTCCATTGCATCGGAGGTAACCTCGGCGAGTTCTTTGAGCACCCGCTCCCGGGCCGGCCCCTCTCGTTCCCGATATACGGCGCGAAGCAGCGCCTTCCGGTCGCCGACGCTTCGAAACAATTCTGCTGCGATTGTCCAGGCAATCAGAACAAGCGCCATTCGCCATATGAAAAGCGCATCAGGCACGAATCGGGCCGCGAACGGTCCGGGCCGCGCGATCGAGAGCGCGAGATAGGCGGCAAGCATGACCACGAGCAGCGCTCGAAGGCGCGCGAGGGTTCCCGAGGCGGTTTCATCGAAGCGCTCGGTTATGACCTGATGGAAAAGCGGGGCTGCGACCACGAGCAGCGTGGTTACCACTCCCGGTCCGGGAATACCGGTTGCGTCGCGCACGAGCACCGCGAGCGCCAGGGTAAACAGCGACGCAAGTCCGGCGGCAAACGGCGGTGTGTACCGGCCGCGGTTTTTCGGCGGGGCGGAACGTGTTTTCTCAGAACGTGTTTTTTTGGCACGTGTTTTCTCAGCCGACAAACCGGAACGCTCCATACTCAGGGATTGGCCGGATCGGCACCGATTGCGGAACGAAACTGTCCCGCGCAGCTGTCTTCCGGTTAGTGTACAGAAGTTCGAGCGTTGTCTCTCCGCGAGCCATATCGGTAAGGGTAATAACCTGCTCGGCCTCGAGGGACGGGCCTATGTAGAAAATGCGGGTACCGTAGGGGATGCCCCCTGCTGCCTGCCTGAGCGCGGCGATGTCCATGCGGCCCTCGGCGATATCGGCACGTGCGAGTGCACCAAGAAGCTCGACTGCGTGCGCGTATCCGGCCGCCGCGGGATAGCCGTGTTCACCGGCGACCTCATCGAGGGTGCCGCTGACGGCAAGGCCGGCAGGCTGCTCGAGCCTGGAGGCGTACATGACAAGCGCCGCTGCCGCCTCGATATTACGTTCTACGGCATGGTAGCGCCGTCGTGTCTCATAGTGACCGGTTCGCAGGTTCAGCAGAATCATCAACGGAAAGGAAAGGGCGGGCAGATACTCGCTTGTCTGCAGCTGCCCGGTCCGGGCGGTCGCCTTCCAGGAAATACGCCGGGGGTCGTCCCCCCGAATGTAGCCGCGCAGCGAGCGGAAACGGGTGGGATCTTCATACACCGGATTCGGGGTTGAAAGGTTGCCGGCCGGAAGTCCGCGCGAGTACGGCAGCGTAAGCGGATGCAGCGCCGGATACACGATAATACGCGCCGGCTCTCCCGCTTTCTTCCACCAGGGAAACAGCCCGAGCGGGTCCGTTCCGCGTACGCGCAACGGACCGACAGCGTGGACCCCGCGGTTTATTCCCCGCACCCGGTATCGAAGCGTAAAGGACCCGCCGGCGGCAAGACTTATGACCGCGTTTGTCCGGCCGTCTGCGCGCAGACGGCCGCAGGGGTCTGTGACCGAGAGATGTGCAATCGGGAATCTGCTGCGGTTTTCCAGGCGAAGGCGCATTTCACAGTCCTGAAACCGGAACGATGCCTGCTCGGGATCAGCACGTACTACGTGCAGATTGTTCCTGATTGAACGACTCCATGCCGCGCTCGCGCCAACGACCATAAGCACAAACAGCGCGATCCACTGAACGGCCGCCACGGGGACAAATGCGTAGAGCAGGAATGCGAATATGCTCAGGCTCGTCACACGGGCGCGCACTATGCCTCCCGTCGAACCGGTGCGGGAACGGAATCGAGAATATCGTCGAGCGTTTCTCCGACACTGCGCCCCTTTATGAGCGCATCCGATGAGAGAATAACCCGCTTCGCGAAGACCGGTCGCACAAGCTCCTTAATATCCTCGGGTATTACGTAGTCGCGGCCGCGCACTGCGGCAAGCGCCTGGGCGGTCTTGTACAGCGCGAGGGTTCCCCGCGGTGACACGCCGATGCGCACTTCCGGCCGGTTGCGGGTCGCTTCGACGAGATCCATGATATAGCGGGAAACATCAGCCTCCACAAAAATTTCGACAGCCGCCTGCTGCAGCGATACGATCGTATCGGGGTCGGTGCATGAGCGCAGATCGACCACTGGGTGGCTCGTACGCCGCTGGCTTTCAACGATGTGAAGCTCGTCCTCGCGTTCGGGGTAGCCGACCGAAAGACTCATAAGAAACCGGTCTTTCTGCGCCTCGGGAAGCGGAAACGTGCCCTCGAACTCGACGGGGTTCTCGGTGGAAATGAGAAAAAAGGGATCGGGAAGTGCCCGCCTCTGTCCTTCCACCGAAACCTGCCCCTCGGCCATCGCCTCGAGAAGTGCACTCTGGGTTCGCGGGGTTGCGCGGTTGATCTCGTCGACGAGCACAACGTTCGCCTGGATCGGGCCCTCCCGGAATGAGAAACTTCCGTCCTTAGGGTTGTAGACGCTCACGCCGAGCACATCCGCAGGCAGCAGATCGGGTGTGCACTGAATGCGTGAAAACGCACCTCCGAGGCTCGTAGCAAGCGCACGGGCAAGAATCGTCTTGCCGACGCCCGGTACATCCTCGAGCAGTACATGCCCCCGGCACAGCACCGCTACGAGCAGCTTCTCGACGAGATCGGGCTTTCCAAAAAACACTCTGCCGACTGATGCGCTGATCTCGCCGGCCCACTCGCTTATTCTGTTCACAGCTTCACAGAGTAGCAGACGATAGGCTGCCTTGTAGAGGCTTACGAAGATCGTTCTATGGTAACGGTTGTTCCTCCGAGTGCTTCAGCGTGCTCCGGATGACAGGTGAGAATTATAGTTTGATGGTTCGCCGCGAACTCACGAATCGCTTCGGCAGCCCGTTTCCGGCGCTCCGGATCCATATCCACCAGTGGATCGTCGAAGATCACAAAGCCCCCGGCCTCCCCGACCGCGTATTCGGCCAGGGTCATGCGCAGCGCAAGCGATACGCTGTCGCGGGTTCCCCACGACAGCTGCCGCGGCGTAAGCGCGGTGCCGTCGCCGGTGACAAAACGCTGTGGTGAGGCTTCGCTCATTTCGACGGCACTGAATCGCTCTCCGGTGACATTATGCACATGAGTGCGAAAGCGTTCGGCAAGCGGTTCCCAGGTATTGCTGTCGAACTCCTCTCGCAGGCGCTCAGCCCGCTCGCGTACTCGTTTCAACGCCTCGCCCCGGGACCGCTCATGGTCGAACCGGGCGTTCGCCCGCTCAAAGCGCGTCTCGAGCTCGTCGGTGGATTCCTCCGGAACAGAAGCTTCGAGCGCGGCCTTTCGCTGCAGCAGTGACGAGCGCTCACCGGCGAGCCGCTCCCGTTCGGAGGCAAGTTCATTGACGCGTGAGAGAAATGCGTCGGCGCTCTCGAATCCTTCAGGCAGGTTCGGAAGCGAGGCACGCTGTTCGCTCAAGGCGCGTTTTTTTACCCGCAGGTCACCGGCGGTCTCGCTCATGTGTTCGAATGAGCCGAACTCTTCCTTCCAGGCGGATATCGTAGCGGTAAGGTCCGACTCCTGGTCGCCGATGCGGGCAATGCGGCTTTTCAGATCCGCCTCCTCGCTGTACAGCGCCGACAGATCCGCCTCCGCCCCCTCCGGCAGCGGCGTCGCGAGCGGCTCAAGCGCCGCATCGAGCTCTTCCCCGTCGAGCTCCGCATCAAGCGTCGCCTGTGCACGCTCAACAGCCTGCCTCAGTTCCCGGTGTTTCGCCGCCGCGGACCGCGCTTCATCGAGCGTGTCCACGCCGGCCTCGCGAAGCAGCGTCGCCTGCTCTTCCGCGAGCGCACGCCGCCGGGCTACCGTCTCGTCGAGCTCGCCGGCTCCGGCCGTGACACGAATGGCAAGCCCCTCGTGGTAGAGCACAAGCTGCCCCTCGGCCGAGAGATCGCGCCCCGATTCCGCGGTCACCTCGAGTGTTTCGCTCGACCCGTCGAGGCGTTCCACGGTGACCGTGTCGCCCGACTGCGATCGCAGGGCAAAGCTCAGGGAGGACGCCTCGATGCGGGCGTCGAGCTCGCGGCATTCCGAGGCGATCCGGGAGAGCTTCTCTATCTGCTCGTCGGTAATCGCGGGGCCCTCGGCCTCTTCGGCTTTCGCGCGTTCGAGCTCCTGCGCCCGTTTCTGCACTCGCGCAGCCCGCTCCCGTTTCTCCTTGAGCTTGCCAGCCTCTTCGGCTTCCGTGCGTTTCCGGCGGGTCTTCTCGAGTTCCTGCTCGAGCCGCTCGCGTTCGGACGGCAGCCCCTGAAGCTTGTCCTCGGTGACCGGCCATTCGCGCAGAAGTCTGCTGATGCGTTCGAGCTTCGCCTCGATTCCCTCAAGCTCCTGTTCAATGCCCCGTCGTCGCTGGACATCATCCCGGATCGCCGCATACTCGCGGTAGGTGGCGTCTGTTTTCTTCCAGGAGGCATCCACCGTTGAAAGCTCCGCTTCAACGGATGCGAACTCGCGTTCCCAGCCCTTCGCCTTCTCAAGCTCACCGCGCAGTGTTTCCCGCTCGTAGTAGGCTGCGAGAATGCGTCCCACGCCCTGTTTCCACGGCCGGTCTATTCCGCGTCCGCTCTCCGGGCCTCCGGTCCGCTCGTCCCAGCGGCCGAAGTACTCCTCATAGCGGGTGGAGAGCGTCTCAAAGAGGCGCTCGAGCGATATGCCGCCGGTTTCCATGACCGCACTTCGGATGACAGCGCCGAGCTCCTCCTTTGTTTTCGCATCGATTCCCGCCTGAATCGCATTATGAAGCTCCGCCTGTCCGGAAAGCAGCAGCGAGCGCATGGTTGCCGCGCTGCACGGCAGCAGCGCTTCAAGCTCCTGCTGAACCCTGGCAGGATCGCTGTATTCGCCGCCCTTCTCGAGCGACAGGGATGCGCTGCCCTTGTACTTGCCCGGCCGCCAGCTCTTGTTAAGCGTCAGGGACCCGGCCTCGGAATGTTCTGCCTGCAGATCGACGCGAATGACATCCCCGCCGGAAGCCGGCAGGAGGGAAGCGAACCGTTCCCGGAATTTCGTGTCGGTGAGCGCGGCGGTATCGAGAAGTGCTGCCTCGACCGCACGGTACAGGGTGGACTTGCCTGCCTCGTTCGGGCCGAGAATAACGGTGAGGCGGGGGTCGAACTCGATACGCCGGTCGCCTATGCCGGCGAACGGATGAAGCCACACGGATGTGAGAATCACTGTCTGCTCTCCTCTACGATATCCCAGGCCATTTCAAGCGCTTCCCGGTCCTCTTCGTCCGCGAAAGAGCGGAGCAAGGTCGATGCGAACGAGCCTTCCGGGTATTCCTGTAGTATCCGTTCGCGGGTTACCGCCTCGCGGACGTTCTCATGGCGGAGGTCGAGCTCGGCGACGCGCCCTCTCAGATCCTCGATAGCGCCCTCGAGTGCGGCGAGCGCGTCCGGGTCGAGGCGGCCGTCCAGTTCGAGTCTGAGGATCGTCGAGGCGGCGGTGCGTTCATCAACGATATCCCCGAGCGCCTCGACATCGGCGGTCGAGGCAAGGGTGCGGTGTTCGTGCCGGAAGCGAAACGCGCCGGTAGTGACCCGTTCCACCGAAACCGGTGCGGGCCCGGCGGATGGCGGGCTGTCGAGCTCGACGACAAACGCATGACCGGGATGCGTGCAGTCGAATCCGTCGGGCTCGGGCGTTCCAGGGTTCAGTATGCGCGGCGAATCCGCGAGGCTCTCCGGCCACGAAATGTGGGAGTGCCCGAGAAGCCAGACATCCACACCGGCTTCGAGCAACTCCCGCCGGCGCATGGGAAAGTAGCGCCCGTCGAAATCCGGGGAGACCCCTTCAATGCTGCCGTGCGCCATGCCGATGTGCCACACCCGCGCCCCGGCGGCGTTGTCGTTACCGTGGGGGGCGCCGGCGGCGGGGCGCGATCCGCTGTCGCCGGGCGAGGCGCTGGAGGTGCCCGCGCCTCTGTCACCCGGCAAGCCCCTTGTGGTGCCGGCGCCGCCTGCCGCGACCGCCCCGGCGACGTAGCCGATGCGGTTATCACTCGAGTGCTTTGCCTCGCACGGGGCGGGGTAGACGACCGCAGGTATATCGTAGCCTGAGAGGTCGAACGGCTGTGCTCTGTCGAGTACGTGAACATGGTCGGAGGCGTTGTCGCGGAAGTCGCGCCAGAGGGTGCTCTCGGCGCCGGCGAAGTCATGGTTGCCCGGCAGTACGAGGACCGCGCGGCCTGGAAACTCCGATAGTGCGGCGGCGGCGCGGGAAACATCAACCTTATTCATCGAGACCCGGTCAAAGAGATCGCCCGAGACGGTAAGGAGGTGGCAGTCGGCCGCGCGGGCGGCTTCGACAACGCGGCCTGCGCAGGTGTGCCGGGCCTCCCGGAGGGCGTCGCGTGAGGCGTAGTCGGAGAAGCGCATGCCTATGTGAAAATCGGCGCAGTGAAAAATGCGAAGTGAATCCATGAGTGGTCGATACGCTATGCCGGGCTGAGACCTGTGTCAACGCACGGGGCATTCGGGGTATAAACGGGAGAATATGCCTCGGTTTCTCTACAGACACTGGTTTCTGCTTGCCCTTGTGGCGGTACTTGTCGGCGGCTTTCTGCTTCCGAGCGTGGGCGACACAATTAATCCGGGCGGGACGACGCAGTATGGCCTTGTATTTCTGTTCTTTCTTATGAACGGCTTTTCGCTTCCGAGTGAGCAGATACTGCACGGGCTGAAGAACTTCAGACTGCACGTGACGGTACAGCTTTTCATTTTTCTGGTAATTCCGCTGTACTTTGCGCTCACCGCACCGCTTTTCGGTTCGTACCTCGGCGGGAACCTCGCGATCGGCCTTTATGCACTTGCGGTGCTGCCCACGACCATGTCGACATCCAACATTTTTACCCAGACCACGGGCGGGAATGTGGTGGCAACGCTGTTCAACTCGGCACTCTCCAATGGAATGGGGATTCTTCTGTCACCGATTCTGCTGAGCCTGTTCCTGGCAACCGGGGGCGCCGGGCTCCCGCCGGAGGAAATCATTTCGGTGTTCACGGAACTTGCCCTTATTATGCTTATACCGTTTGCGGCCGGACAGCTGTGGCGTCGCAGAGCGCTCGACCTTGCCGCCCGCGTGAAGAAGCGACTGTCGACCATTTCGAGTTTCATTATTCTCACCATTATTTTTATGACGGTCTCGAGTACCGCCGGTGATCCACAGTTCATAGCGCGAATGGCGGAGCTTCCGGTTCCGTTCATCTTCCTTGCGTTAACGCATATTCTGCTGCTTCTGCTGTGCATCGGGCTCGGGCGGCTGCTGAACTTCTCGCGCCCGGACCAGCTGACGCTGCTGTTCTGCGGGCCGCAGAAGACCATGGCCATGGGAATTCCGCTATTGAGTATCTATTTTTCCTCGCGGCCGGATATTCTTGCCTTCGCGATACTCCCGCTTCTGTTTTATCATCCATTTCAGATTTTCACTGCCGGTCTGATTCGCGCTATTATTGTTCCCCGCCGCGGAGCGGAGACTACGAGCGCGCCTTGAGCTTCCTCGTGCGCCTGTCGCCGGGCGGTGGAGTCGAGGTTGGTATGGACACCGGACGCTGTTACAGGAGCGATCATGCAGTTTGACTCCAATAGGACCTATATTTCCCGGCGTTCGCCGGTGCCCTCCGCCGGCGGGGCCGTCGCCACGAGCCAGCCGCTGGCTACGCAGGCGGGAGTGGATATACTGCGCCGCGGCGGGACCGCCGCCGATGCGGCAGTCGCCGCCGCCGCTGTGCTGCAGGTGACCCAGCCGTGCTCCACGGGGCTCGGAGGCGATGCGTTCTGTCTGTATTACGACGCCTCCTCCGGACGCGTTCATGCGCTCAACGGATCGGGGCGGAGTCCCGCTGCGCTTGATCTTTCCCGGGTGGCTTCCGATGGGTTTGCTAACGGCCTTCCGCCGTTTCACGCTCACACGGTAACGGTTCCCGGCGCGGCAGCAGCATGGCAGGACACCGTAGAGCGGTTCGGAGCGCTTGCGCTTTCGACTGTGCTCGAGCCGGCCAGGCAGATTGCCGAGGAAGGCTTTCCCGTATCTCCGCTCACCAGCCTGTGGTGGAACGCAGGGGCGAAGCGGCAACTGTCGCAGACGGCCTTCGGCCATGAGTTGTTCGGGGCCGCAGGGCGTGAAGGGAACCCGCCTGCGCACGGCGCCGCGGCGCGCGGCCGGAACCGGCGTACAGACGGCGCCGGGGTGTCCAACGGGGCGGGCTCGGGTACCCGGGGGTCGGACGCCGGCTCCAGCCAGGGCCGCGGCACCGGTCAAAGCCCCGGTCCCGGCCCGCAACCCGGGGAGCTGTTCCGCAATCCGGGACTCGCGGCAGTACTCGCTCGCATCTGCGAGTACGGCGCCCGGGAAGTATACGAGGGAGAGACCGCGGAACGCATAGTCGACGCTGTGCAACGCGAGGGTGGTGTTCTCACGCTTGCAGATCTTCGCGCTCACGAAAGCGAGTGGGTGACACCCCTGAGCGTTGATTACCGTGGCGTGCGCGTCTGGCAGTGTCCCCCGAACGGGCAGGGCTTCGCGGCTTTGAGCGCACTCAATGTACTGTCTCAGCTCGATGTTCTTGCCTACGATAATCCGAATGCTACTCATTTACTTGTTGAGTGTATGAGACTCGGATTTGCCGACGCGGCATGCATGGTTGCGGACCCGGATCGGGCCGGCGTGTCGAGAGCGGAATACGAGGCGCTCCTCTCTGAACTCCTGTCGAAAGACTACGCGAAGGCCCGTGCCAGGCTTGTCGATCCAATACGGGCGATGCGTACCGCCGAGCCGGGCGATCCGGCCGCGGCGTTCCTGAATCCGGCGTTGCGTGGTGCCGGAACGGTCGGCAACGATACGGTCTACCTCGCGGCAAGCGACCGGCACGGGAACGGGTGCTCGTTCATAAACAGCAATTTTATGGGTTTCGGTACGGGAATCGTGCCTGAGGGATGCGGCTTCAGTCTGCAGAACCGTGGCTACGGCTTTTCGTTGCGGGAGGGACATCCCAACGCACTCGAGCCGGGCAAGCGCCCGTATCAGACGATCATTCCGGGGATGGCAACGGTCGATCCGGCGGCGGGGGCTGAGTCTGCTACAGCCCGGGATGGATCGCTGTACGCGGTATTCGGTGTCATGGGCGGCATGATGCAGCCGCAGGGGCACCTGCAGGTTATCTCCGCGATGGTCGACGACGATCTCGACCCTCAGGCTGCGCTCGACCGACGGCGGTTTCAACTTGATGAGGGAAAGCCCGATGGCAGGTTGTACGTGGAAGACGGTGCCGAGGACCGCCTTGTCTACGGGCTTTCGGCACTCGGTCACGAGGTGAGCCCTGTCTCGGGAGTTGAGCGGTATCGCTTCGGTCTCGGACAGATTATCCGTCGTGACGGGGATACGGTATGGGCCGGCAGCGATGGGCGCGGCGACGGATTAGCGATGAGTGACGGGGCCTTACCATCTGCACAGTAGCATGCTATGTGTGCTACTATTCGAAGTTTGACCGGTTTAGCAATGACCGGCCTGTGGCGGGAAGAAATTACACGGGCAGGATGATTCGTGACGCAGATAGCTGATACGATAAAAGAAGAGGACCAGGAGCATACATGAAATTTGCCGGCTTGAATGGACACTATACGGGGGTAGCGGTTCCGGTGGCTTCCCTTCGCGGTGACGACGATATGGGCGTGGGTGAGTTCGCCGATCTTGCCGAGTTCGGTTCCCTGTGCAGGGAGACGGGACTCGAGGTGCTGCAGATTCTGCCGATTAACGACAGCGGCTTTGACTCGAGTCCCTACAGTGCGCTGTCAGCGTACGCGCTCCATCCCATTTACATCCGTCTGACCGAACTCCCGGAACTTTCCGACGCGACGGTACGCAAGGCACTCGAGCCGTATCTCCAGACGCTTCGGGAATCGGCCTCGCGGGCACTTGGTATTCAGTATCACAGCGTGCTCGACCAAAAGCTCGAGGCACTTCGAGCGGTGTACCGGGCAGCTCAGAAGAGCATCGACAGTGATCCGGAGCTGGACAGATGGATCGCGGCGAATCCGTGGGTTAAGCCCTACGCCGTCTTTCGGATGCTCAAGGATCGCCACGAGCAGGCTGCCTGGTGGCAGTGGAATGAGCTTACCGAGCCTACCTCGGAGGACATTGAGGCAAGGTGGTCCGACCCGGCGAATCAGTCAACGGTCCGTTTCTACGCCTGGGTGCAGCAGCGACTCGAACAGCAGCTCGTCCGGGCTGCCGGAGAGCTTGAAGCGAAGGGAATCTATCTCAAGGGTGACCTGCCTATTCTCATGAATGAGGATTCGGCGGATGTATGGCTTCATCGTGATATTTTCCGACTCGAGCTTCGAGCAGGAGCTCCGCCGGATATGTTCAGCCGGTTCGGTCAGAACTGGGGATTCCCCGTCTATAACTGGAAGGCAATGGCGGAGAACGACTACAGCTGGTGGCGGGCACGGCTGCGGCAGGCCGACAAGTTCTTTCATATGTTCCGCATTGACCACGTGCTCGGGTTTTTCCGCATATGGGCCGTTCCGGCTGAGAATGAAACCGGCACCATGGGATTCTTCTCGCCGGCTCATCATTTCAGCCGTGGAGACCTGCATGCCGCAGGGTTCAACGATGAGCGCATACGCTGGCTTGCTGAGCCGCATCTGTCGCGCGAGCGCATTGAATCGGTGCTTGGCGCCCGGACGGATGAATTTCTCGACTACATCTTCGACCAGGTCGGGGAGGAGGACCTCTACCGCTTCTCTCCGCGGGTTGAGGGAGAGCGCTGGCTTAAGGGGCTTGGCCTTCTTCCGGAACAGATTACCGGGCTTATCGATCTGTACGGAGATCGGGCGCTTGTACGCATTGACGAGGAGCATTTCGCACCTACATGGCGGTATAGAGAGTGCGAACGATACCTAAGCCTCGATGACGGTGAACGAGCTGCGTTCGAAGAGCTCGTAACCTCACGGTCATCCGAAAGCGAGCGTCTGTGGGAGCAGCACGGGCATGAACTTCTCGGCTTCATGCGGGAGGAGGTGGATATGCTTCCGTGTGCCGAGGATCTCGGAGTTGTCCCCGACTGCGTTCCGAAAGTGCTCGCAGACCTCGGCATTCTCGGGTTGCGTGTCCCGCGCTGGGCGAGGGAGTGGCACAAGGATGGGCAGCCGTTTATTCCACCGCGGGATTATCCGTACTTAACCGTCTGCGCGGCGAGCGTGCACGACACAAGCACGCTGCGTGGCTGGTGGGAAGAAGATCCCGAGGCGAGAAACGCGTTCTGGTCGGCCCTCGGACTGGAGGATACCGCACCTGCCGAGTATACCCCGGATGTGGCGCTTGAGGTGCTTACCGCGTTGAACGCGCAGGTCGGCAGTGCAATCGCGATGTACGAGATACAGGACTTCTTCGGACTGTCCTATTCGCTTATTCCGGAAAACCCTGAAGATGAACGCATTAATACGCCGGGCACCTACAATTCTGTCAACTGGAGTTACCGGATCCCGGTGAGCATGTCCGCCCTGCTCGAGCACAATTCGTTCATGGATGGTGTTCAGAAGATAGTAGGAACCAGGAGATCAACGTAATGAAGACGGGCCGCGATTTTCACGTGAGACGACAGGTGCGCGAGAAGTACTCGTTCGACCGCCGGATTTTTTCACTCCGCGGGAATGTGATCTTCCCCGATCTGCAATCCTGCCGGATTCTCTCGGCGCGAATGAACGCCGAACGGCATATTGAAACGCATCCGGACCGTGCTGTGCACACCTCGGATATCTATGCCATGGGGCTTATAGAAGAGATCATGCACTATGTAGTCGGTCTGTACCGCGAGCAGGTCGACGCAGAGGTAGGAAAACGGCTGTATAACCATCTGTGTGAGCGTGTGCCGCAGCGCGAACTTGAAGCCCTCCTCGCCCGTTTTGTCGAGGAGTTTCCGCCTCCGCGGGTGTACAACGGCGAACTTACTCCCGAAGAGTTTCTTGAGGTCGATGTCGAGGGCGTGCCGGGACGGGAAGTGGCGCTCGAGGAAATGCTGCTTCTGCATCTTCAGAATGCCAATCCCGCGTACAAACCATTTATCGAGCTTTTTGACGATACCTCACTGGCCGAAAGCTCGGTCTATCCGAAAGTCATCTCGGAGGTCCGGTCGTTTTTTGAGAATGAGCCGGTCTTCGGACCGGAGAACGAAACCCTCGTCGCCACGCTCGAGGCGCCTGCCGCCTACGCTCCCGATTCGCTCGACGGGCAGCTGCAGTATATTCGCGAGCGATGGGGGTCTGTCATCGGTCGGTTCCTGTATCGTCTTCTGCGCGGCATCGATTTTCTGCGCGAAGAGAAACTGATGCGCGGTGGCCCCGGAGGTGAGCCTGAAACCTACGTATACACCTACGATGCCGAAAGCGATGCGGCGGCAGCTGCCGAACGCTTCAGTCCGGACCGGTACTGGATGCCGAATGTGGTGCTGCTGGCCAAAACGGCGCTTGTCTGGCTCGATCAGCTCAGCCGGACCTGGGGCTATCCCATAACCCGGCTTGATCAGGTGCCCGACGCGGAACTCGATACAATTGCTGCACGGGGATTTACCGGTCTCTGGCTTATCGGACTCTGGGAGCGGAGTCCTGCTTCAAAACGCATCAAGAAGCTGTGTGGCAATCCGGACGCCGAAGCAAGCGCGTATTCGCTGTACGATTATACCATTGCCGAGTCACTCGGCGGCTGGGAGGCGCTCGGTGACCTGCGCGAGCGATGTGAAGCGCGGGGAATCCGGCCGGCAAGTGATATGGTGCCGAATCACACCGGTATTGATTCAAAGTGGGTTCACGAGCACCCCGACTGGTTTCTGCAGCTCGACCACTGTCCGTATCCCTCCTACAGCTTCAATGGCGAAAATCTCTCCTCGCACCCCGGCATTCAGATTTACCTCGAAGACCATTACTATGAGCGAAGCGACGCGGCGGTGGTATTCAAACGCGTAGACGAAAACAGCGAACGCTACATTTACCATGGCAACGATGGAACGAGTATGCCGTGGAACGACACCGCGCAGCTCGATTATCTGAAGCCCGAGGTCCGCGAGGCGGTTATTCAGACAATCCTGCATGTCGCTCGCAACTTTTCGATTATTCGCTTCGATGCAGCAATGACGCTTGCCAAGAAGCATATTCAGCGCTTGTGGTACCCGCAGCCCGGCAGTGGCGGCGCCATTCCGAGCCGATCCGAGCACGGCATGACTCAGGAAGAGTTCGACCGGCAAATCCCGCAGGAGTTCTGGCGTGAAGTCGTAGACCGCGTTGCCGAGGAGGTCCCGGACACACTGCTTCTCGCCGAAGCGTTCTGGATGATGGAAAGCTACTTCGTTCGCTCACTCGGCATGCACCGCGTCTATAACAGCGCGTTCATGAACATGCTGAAAAACGAAGAGAACCAGAAGTACCGCCAGACCATCAAGAATACACTGGAGTTCGATCCTCAGATCCTCAAGCGCTTCGTGAACTTCATGAATAATCCTGATGAAGAAACGGCGGTCGCCCAGTTCGGTAAGGGCGACAAGTATTTCGGTGTTGCAACGCTTATGCTTACCATGCCCGGTTTGCCGATGTTCGGACACGGGCAGGTCGAAGGCTTCGCCGAAAAGTACGGCATGGAGTACTCACGGGCGTACTGGGATGAGAAGCCCGACCAGGAACTCATTGAGCGTCATAATCGGGAGCTTGCCCCGCTGGCCCGCCGGCGTTCGCTTTTCGCGGAAGCCGACGAGTTCGAGCTGTTCGATCTGCACCTGCATCACGGTGGGATCGGTGAGAATGTCTTTGCATACACCAACCGTGCCGGTGAGGCACGGTCGCTTGTAGTCTACAATAACGCCTACGATGCGGTTTCCGGCTGGATTCACCGGTCGACTCCGGTAAACCGGCCCGATTCGAATGGTCCTGTCACCAGGACGATCGGCGAGGCCCTCGGACTTTGCGATGAAGATTCATGTTTTGTGATCGCCCGCGAGCACACATCCGGACTGTGGTTTATCCGTAATTCAGCGGAGCTGCATGAACGCGGTTTTGCGGTTGTCCTCAACGGCTATGAAACCCAGGTCTTTCTGGACATGTATGAGGTACAGGATTCGAGCGACGGTCACTATCGGCGACTTGCCGAGGAGCTCGCCGGAGCCGGAACACCGAGTATCGACAAGGCGCTCGAGGAGCTGTTCCTGAGGCCCCTTCACAAACACTTCGACGAGCTCGTTAAGAGTGATGCCTTCGCGCGCGTGTGGGCGATGTTCGATGATCGGCGGGCGCTTTCCCCGCAGGACCGCGCCGAGCTCTACCGCGGGTACCATGATTTCGCCGAGGTGTTTGCTCGATTCTCGGGGCTTTCCGGCGACCCTGCGGCTGCAGCCGACCGGTTCGTGCGCCTCATTGGTGCCCTGGAAGGTTTGCTTTCGCTTGAAAACATTCATGGGTCGCAGAGTCAGACCTCGGTAGATGCCGCCCAGAGCGTGCTCTTTGCGCCTCTCGCAGCGAACCGCGGCATGTTCGAGAAGCTCATGGGTATGGTGGTGCTCGAACCGCTTTCGGAGTTCAGCGATACACTCGACGGTGACCGGAAAAGCGCGTTGCGCTACGACGCAGCGAGTATTGCCAGGGATTACATGCTCGTCGAGCGTTGGGCCGGACACTGCAGCAGCGACGAGAGGCGCGGTGACCTTATCAGCGCGATACAGGCAGCACTTGTGCTTTCCGAATGGCGCAGCTTCGATGGCCGCCTGAGCGAACTGATGCAACAGCTATTCCAGGACTACAGCATCGGTGATTATCTGGGGGTAAACACCTGGGAGTCGGTGACGTGGTTCAGCGGGTCAGCGATGGAAGAGCTGGTGTGGTGGCTCGTGGTTACCGGCGTGCTTCCGGTACTTGTTGATGAAGTTGCCACCGGTGTCGCACGAGGCGAATCCCGCCTGGGCTTTCCCTCCGATGACTCTTCAGAGCCGACCGGCGTTGCCTCTTCAGGCCGCCGGAGTTCGCCTGAGGCCGGCGACCGGAAAAGTGCAAAGGCTGAGCCGGTTCAGCCGTTCGAGGACGTTCAGCCTGCCGAGCCGGATATGCCCCGCGAAGCATGGTCGGCAAGCTCTCCCTCTGCATCGGTCGCATCGGAAGCGCTGCAAAAGGGCCTTAATGAACTCGCGTGCCTGTATGACGAACTTGTGCAGCCGATACACCGGGCCGAAGCGGCCTCCGAGTATAAGGTGTACGTGTTTCTTGAGGAGATGGCTGCCTCGGAACGATCAGCCGGCACCTCCGGAAGCGGGAAAGGCCCGTCCTCGAAGAAGGGCGCGTCCGGAACCGGGAAAGGCCAGGGATCCGGATAGGGAGTCCCTGGCTACAGTTTTTCGATAAGCATTGAGCACTTGCCCGAGGGAATCGGCAGTGTCTTTTTCTTTTGTCCGAGAATCTCTATCGTAAAATAGTAGAGCTTCTCGCTCTCGAGCCGGATCTCCCAGCCACGCGATGTCTTGTTGCTGAGGATAGTTACAAGATTTCGCTTGAGGGAGAGATTTTCGATCCCCATGATTTCGAGGGTGGGGATGATCCAGTCGACGGTCTTGCGAGGCAGGCTTATGTAAAGCCCGATCACGTTTTCGATCATGAGCGAGACCGAGGAAAGCGCGGTGTAGATCAGGAAATTCGGGCGAGGGAAACCCTGCTTGCCGCGCCACTTGGCGGGCCCATCCTTTCGCGGCTGATATGCTTCCCACACATTCCCTTTCTCCTTGCCTTCCGGATGCAGGGTATCGAGCATATAGTACAGATGCCGGATCGCACATTCGCGGGCGAGTTCGAACGCACCGTACTTTTCCAGCCCCTTGATTACCATGAACGTAAACGGTGGATAGACTGAACCCTTATAACCTGCGCCCTGTTCGTCGAAATCCGGTTCGTTTGCTGCAAGCGAAGGAAACGGATTCTCCGTACCGAAGGTTTCCGGGTTCTTCACGTGCGCAATCAGTGGTTCACTTTTCGCCTCGTTCGGCAGCTCGGCGAGCAGCGGCCAGAATCCGCCGACCGTTTTTACCCGGATCTGTTTTTCATGGGCGTCGAGATCGTAGTAGAACCCGTCCTCGACATTCCACATCATCTGGTTAATCCGGGTTTTCAGCGAAAAGTAGTGCCGCTTGTATTTGAAGCTTATGTCCTTGTCGTTGAGGATATCTCCGAGTTCGGACATATACAGCGCGTTCAGCGCCTGCTGTGCATTGAAGTCCACCGGGTACTTTGACTTTTTTCGCGGCGAGTTGGTCATGGTCGTCGCCGCGAGCGGTACGCTGTAAAGGCCGTTTTCCTTGCAGAATGTGCTCTCAAGCCAGGTGAAATAGGCTTCGAGTTTCGGCATAATGTCGCGAATTCGCTTCTTATTGCCGATTTTGTGATACATGTTGTATTCGGCCCAGGCGAACAGCGGCGGATTGACCCCCTCCGGGTTTTCACGGTGGAAAACCGGTTTGCCGTCCTTTACCCCGTAATCACTACGGATGGCCCCGTCTTTTTCCTGATGGTTGTAGAAGTTGTCGAGCTGGGCGCTGGCGGCGAATATGCGGTTTGAGTATACGCAGAAGAAGGTGGAAAAACAGGCTTCGAACTGGTTTACAGTCTCGTTGTCCGGATAGTTGAGATACTTCGCCTCAAACTTGTTTTTCGTGGTGCCTTTCTGCTGAAAGTCCTGCAGCCACGCCCACGTCTGGTTATACAGGTCGACGAAATCCTGATCGTAGAAATGTATGGTCGGAAACTCTTTTTTCGTCACGCCTGACTTCCTCTACACGAATACGCCACTTGACATTGGCGCCTAAAGTCGTTGAAAGATACACTACCGGGAAAAGCGCCGTCAAACTCACACGCGGCACCCTCCGGGAGCCTTGGCACGAACATGCACCTAAGGCATGGTCATCCCGCGTGCTGCCTCAAGCAGGAGATACCATTCCTCCCGGGAAAGCTCCACATTGTCGGCTTCCGCAGTCCGTGCAATCCTCGAGGGATCGGCCGTCCCCACCACCGGAAGCACTCCCGCCGGATGCCGCAGTACCCAGCCGAGCACGATTGCCTCGCGGCTCACCCCGTGTGCCTCGGCCATCTTGCGCACCAGGTTGGAGGTTGCCGTTACCCGTTCGCGAAGACCTGTTTCAGCATCCTCCCGGAGATTGCGGCCCGAGAGGTATCCTTTGGCAAGTGGCGACCACGCCTGAAGCTGTATACCGCGCTGCCGGCAATACTCGACAATGCCCTTGTCCCGCATGACATGTTCCGGTCTGTGCTGATTCACAGCAGTTCCTGCTGCGAAAACGTCCGGATGCAGCAGGCTTATTTCTACCTGGTTTGCCACCAGCGGCATGTCGAGCACGCTTTCGAGCAGCTCCATTTGAGCGGCGGAGTGGTTGCTCACCCCGAATTCGCGAACCTTTCCCGACCGTTGCAACTGGTCGAAGGCTGCAGCCACCTCTTCGGGCTCTACAAGGGGGTCGGGACGGTGGAGTAGCAGTACATCGAGTGTTTCAATTCCCAGCCGACCGAGAATGCCGTCCACCGATTCGAGTATATGCTGCCGGGAAAAATCGTAGCGTATCGGCAGCCCCCAGGGCGGATGATCGGAGGCCTTTTCGGGAAAACGAATGCCGCATTTCGACTGAATACGGATCTGTGACCGTAATGCCGGGTGCTCACGGAGGTACTCGCCGAAAAGTTGCTCACTCTTTCCCCTGCAGTAAATATCCGCATGGTCGAACATGGTAAATCCCTGTTCAACAGCCGCATCAAGCGCGCGAAAGGCGCGCGTGCGCTCTTCGTTCGTTGCAGGGGCCCTGTTCCAGCTACCGGCGATTGTCATACAGCCGTATAGCAGCCGTGTTGTCGTTATGGGCGTTTCTCGAGCGCTACGTGTCCATTTTTTTGTATTCATACTATGGCTTAGAATCTACCACACCTTGTCTGTGCGCGCGAGGAAACAGCCGGAATTTGCGGTTCCTTGACACCCTTGCGCAGATTTCTGTACACATACAGCTGCTATGATCGACGAGGAGCTCAAAAAAACCGCTGACCTCGCACTCCTCACGCTTGGTGACGAAGAGCAGCAACGCTTGCGTCACGAAGTGGAAACTATGCTTGCCTACTTCGACTCTATGGCGGCTGCCGAAGCCGCACCGGGAGACGCGGCCGCGAATGCGGCCGATCATAATGCCGACTCACCCGGCGTTGTATCGCGAAC
>CAZMEV010000058.1:0-19445 GCA_964565375.1 uncultured Spirochaetaceae bacterium | reverse complement strand
AGGCGGCTTCTTAGCCGCTCCCGGGCGGCCCATTAATACGAATCCGTCCCGAAGAGTGGTTGTTTTGTTACGCAGCGCGACTGCCTCTTTAAGCGTTCCCGCCGCTTCCTATCCTTCGCGTAACAGAATAATACCAGTCGCGGGCGTTGTCAGCCCTTAACCGACCCGAGAGTCAGCCCGGAAATCAGATAGCGCGATGAAAACAGGAACAGTGCCGTGGCCGGAATACTTACCATAACCGCTGCAGCGGAAAACTCTCCCCACTGCGTCTGAAACTGTCCCTGCATCCGGTTCAGACCAAGCGGCCACGTATACATGTCGCGATCCTGCAGAATTATCCGGGCGAGCAGATAGTCATTCCAAGCATGCATGAAGTTAAAGAGAAATGCGATAGCCATCGCCGGGAGGGAAAGCGGAATAATAATGCGCAGGAATGCCCCCATACGCGTAGAGCCGTCTACCATCGCGGCCTGTTCCAGTTCAAACGGTATTGTGTCGTAGTAACCTTTCAGTATCCAGGTACTGAACGGTACCGTCTGCACACTCCATGCAACCACAAGCCCGACCCAGGTATTAATAAGCCCCAGCCGGATCGCAAGAATATAGATCGGCACCATCATCATAGCCGCCGGAATCATCTGGGTGGCAAGCAGAAATACCAGCCCGGCATTACGTCCGGGAAATTTCCAGCGGCTGAATGCATATGCACCGGTCGAGGCCAGGATTATTCCCAGGGTCGCCGTGGACATGGTGATAAGCAGACTGTTCCAGATCCACAGGAAAAAGTCGCGGTTAAAAATGACGTTAATGTAGTGCTCAAGGGTAGCGTCCGCGGGAAAAAGCGCGAGGTCTGTCGACAGGAGTCTATGACCCGGGCGTACCGAAATACTGATAATTCTCAGCAGGGGATACAATGCGATGAGGCAGAGGACAATCAGCGTTATGTGAATTGCTATTCGAAGCGCCGGGCTGTCGCCGCGGGCACGACGAAAGAACCACGCGAGGAAACCGTCACGTTTCATTCTCCTGCGCTCCTCGATTGACAGTAGTGACCACCGTGTCAGTTGCGTGCTCATAGCGTTACTCTCCCGCCGTGTGGGGCATAGCATTGTCCTGCTTTACCGATGGTCGGAACTCGGTAAGACGCATATATACGATCGTGAATGCAAGCAGGATAAAGAAAATGACAATCGAGAACATGGCGGCGAAACCATACCGGTTGTACTCAAAGGCGGCACGGAACAGGGCCGTAACCAGGATATCCGATGTCTCGAGACTCTGTGCGTTAATGAAATAGGGGACATTAAAGTTGTTAAAGGTCCATATGACCCCAAGGATAACCGCGGGAGTCATAATGGGCCGAATCATCGGTAAGGTGACGCTTCTGAAACGCTGCCCCCAGTTCGCTCCGTCTATCTCCGCGGACTCATAGAAGGTCGGATCCACCGATTGAAGGGCGCCGAGCAGGACCATGGACATAAACGGGACCCCGAGCCATATGTTTACGATATTAAAGGCTACGAAGTTCCAGAAATTGGAAGACATCCAGGATATTCGCTCAATACCGAGCGTTACCAGCACATTGTTAATATAGCCGTAGGTGAAGTTGAACTCTCCCCGCCATGCAAGCACGGCAACAACCTGGGGAATTGCCCAGGGCAGCAGAAGAATTGCCCGGTACAATCCGCGAAAGCGCATCTGCCGGTTGAGCATCATCGCGATCCACAGCCCGATACTGACGTGTGCGGTGACCTGTATCGCAGTCCAGAGCACGGTTCGGCCGAAGACCGGAAAGAAATGCTGACTCTGGAGAACCGGCCGGGTAAATACCGTTCGAATATTGCTCCAGGCATGCTCAAGCCCGTATTCCATGCCGCGTTCGGGAGAAAAGCGGGTGAGACTCATATTGCTGAATGCAATAGCAATGTTGTAAATGAGCGGATAAACGACAAGAATGAGAAGGCCAACAGCGGTAGTGGCGAGCAACATCATCGGCAGCGCGTACCGATAACGAAGCCATTTCTTCAGCACAAAGTAGAGAGCAACTTCCATTGTTACGACGAATGCAGCCGCAACAAGGATGGTTGTCCCGACCTGCTCAATGCTTTGCAGCATAATGGCGGGTGTCAGGGATTCCATGGAAACTCCTGGTAACGATCAGGGCAGATAAATACGCCGAACACGGCGAGATGAAGCTTAGTGTACCGATTTACCTGCTGTCAATCATTGCCGGTACACTTGGTAACGTATTAATCTCGCGTTCTCATGCCCGAGTACAAAACCTTTTCGGTCGAGGTTCCTGTGCGCTTCTCGGACCTCGACGCGTACGGCCATGTCAATAACGCGACCTTTTTCACCTACCTTGAACACGCGAGAATCCGTATTCTCGGCGGGGCGTTCAACCCATCCATGAGTGAAGGCCCGGTGTTCCTCGTAAAAACCGCGTTCTGCGACTACAAGCGCCCGGTTCCCATGTGTGAGTCTGTCACTGTGAACGTGAATGTTCGCGAGGTGAAACGAAGCAGCGTTGAACTCGGCTACGAAGTTACCGACGGCGATGAGCTCATCTACGCGGTTGCTACAACCGTCCTGGTAAGCTTCGACCCGAAAGCATCACGTCCAACCGCGGTGCCTGACTGGTTTCTGCAAATGATCAGCGCTTAAGTCAATTGGCGTTCAAATGCCCCCGCGCGGGGCGTCGTCGTCGAGGTCCTCGATCTGGTCCTGGATTGCGGCCGCCTCGGATCGAAGCCCGAGTTCATCGTAGAGGTTACGAGCCTCATTCAGGCTCTCGAGCGCTCCCTCCGTGTCCCCGAACGCTCCCTGAAATGTCGCCCGGATGCTGTACGCACGCGCGAGTCTGCGAAGGCTCTGTGACGATTCAAGCATGCGAATGCCTATTGCCAGCGCTGAATTGGCCTCCTGCCGGCGGCCCGACGACCACAAGGCTACCGCGAGCTCGGTGGATGCCATTCCAGCGCCACCCGTGGAACCTGCTTCAAGAAATCCTTCCACGGCCTCCTCGAGGGATGTGATCGCCTCGTCGTAACGGCCCTCCTGCATAACCGAGATACCGGTGTTAAACCGTACGTTGGCCAGGTCGTGAAGATTCCCCGTCTGCTCGTATTTCCCGGCGGCCTTCTCGTAGTACTCTCGCGCACGCTCGGCATCCTGCCTTGAGCCGTGGTAGTTGCCGCGAAAGCGGTAGACAGTGCCCATACCATCGAGATTCTCCTCGGCTTCGTAACGCTCATAGGCCCTGTCCAGCAGTTCGGGAACTTCATCGAGCGATCCGATCTTGTAGCGCATCATGGCAGCATTGGTGAGCACATCGGCCTGACGAAGCGGGTCTTCAAGTTCCTCCAGCCGCTCGATAACCGCGTCGGACGTTTCAATCCCATCGGAGAGTTGCCCAAGTCGATGTTGTATACCCGCAAGTCTTGCAAGCATGGATAGCTCTTCCTCGCTGCGGCCTGAGGCGGCGAAGAGCCGAGCAGCGCGGCGCGCATGGCTTACCGAAGCCCGCATATTTCCCGAAAGCTCGCTGACCAGAGCCCGCTCAGCGAGAATCTCTGCCCTGAGCCCGGGGAACTCGTCCTCAGGAGCCTGCTCGCCGCCCCATTCGAGCCATTGCTCACCTCGGGAAAGCGACCCGGCCTCCAGTGCGTCGTAGGCAAGCGCAATCGCATAACCGACACGTTCGTCGCGCGAGCGCGACAAAAGCTCATCCTGCGCCGCCTCGGGGTCCATGGCCGCGAGTTGTTCAACCGTTTCTTCGCTCGTATCCGCCGAGTACTCGGGGACCGCTTCTTCCGATGAGCCGGATGCATGAGCAAAGGACGCTCCTGCCAGCAGCACAAACACTGCTGCAGCAGCTATACCTGAGGTCTGCGTTTGCCGACGGAACCAAAACCGAGATCTCATATCGACTCCCGGGCACCGTATTGCCCTTAGAACGGGATTCGAAGAGAAAGCGTGATCACTCCGAATCCGATAATTGCTGCGACGCCGGCCAGCTCCACCGTTCTTGTGACCCACAGTGCGCCGCGCCGCTCAAAGATTCGTAACATCCCTGCCTTTAATATAATCGTAAGAATCGATATCAGCGACAGCGCAACGCCGAGCCCCGCGGAAAGCGCGAGAACCGCGGCAATACCGGTGTTGATCGCCCCAATGGAAATTGAAAAGAGCAGCACCGAGGTTGTCACCGGACATGGTACAATCCCCGCGGAAAGTACCGCCGGCCATATCGACTGTGGCCGGCTTCTCGAGATGTGGGATTCGAGCGCCTGGTTATCGGAAATCGAGAGCTCTTCGCGCATGCGCCCGGCCTCACGCTCCTCGCGTTCGGCAAGCCATCCGCGGATTTTCATAACCAGATAGAACACCCCGATTGCGATAATCAGCCAGGAACTTGCTACCTGCACGGAGCGCGTCATCTGGTTAACCGCACCACCGGTGGCCATCTGGACCACGCCGAGCGCAATTCCCACGATAACAGCGGCCGAAACAACATGCATAACCGCAAACACGAATCCAACGAAAATACCGTGCCACAGCCGCGCAGGTTCGGCTATGTAGTAGGAAATCAGTACCGTTTTTCGGTGCCCGGGAAGAACGGCGTGAAGAACTCCGTACATAAATGCAAGTCCGAGAACCGGCAACCAGCTGAACGGGCTCTCCGTCCCGGTCGAATCGAGTATAAGCTCGGATAACTCACGATTAAGCTGCCGTTGTGCTCTCGCGACCGCCCGTACGGTGCGCGCGTAGGCCATGGTGAACAATCCGGTCTCCCGAGCCGTATGGGGGTCCTCACGGGCATCCGAATCGGCAGGGTCACGATCTTCCGGCTGGTCCTCGACGGCGGGATCGTCGTCGGGAAGATCGTCCGAATCCGGCCCGGCATCTTCCGGCGCCTGGTCACTGCCGAAAAACGGATTCTCCTGAGCCGGAAGCGATGCGAGGCCGAGAACGAGACCCATTAACAGAGCAAATAAGCACACTCGCACCTGCGCGCTGCCGCGAAGCAGCCGGCGATTTCGGTGAAACATATGTGGAACGAGGCGCGTAAACACCGCAGGTTTCATAATATCACTCTATCACACAAGCGTTTAACCGATTTCGCAGCGCGTCCGCGTCGAGCCCGTATCCAAGAAACAGAAGCCGTGTATGAGCAGTCTCCCCGCGCTTTCGTTTCCGCGCATCAAGACTGCGCCTGTGACCGGCAATCTGGAGAACATATTCAAAACGCTGACTACGACGATCGGGAAAATGCACGACTCCTTTCGCCCTCAGAATATCGTTCGGTAGATCGGCGAGAAACGACCGGAATGCGCTCTGCTCAAGCGGTTTCGAAGACTCGAAAAAGACCACCTCCACGTTATCATGCGTATGGTCGTGAAAAGCAGAACGTGGATCGGCGAGCGATGCCGCGCTTGCACCGCTTGCGCCGCTTGTTGCGCCGCTTCCTTCGCTCTCGCTCTCTGCGCTTCCATCGCTCTCTGCGCTTTCGCCCATGTCGCGCGCGCCCGGCATATCGGAACCATCTATCGTAGCGAGCTGCTCATCGATCGGGTTGCTCCCGCGCGCTGCAACATCTATTCCACCAATTGCGAAGAGCGTTTCGAGTTCCCGCTCGGACTCGTCGGTGAGAATTCGTGCCCTCGGAGCGCTGGCCGCCAGAAATCCCTCAAGCGTGCGCCGATACGACTCACTGAGATCCTCGAGTCGCGTGAGATATACGAAATCAGCGAACTGCAATTGGGTCAACACAATTTCATGGGCGGTAGCCAGCTGTTCGATCCGCAGCGCGTCCACCACACAGACAAGCGCACCGAACTCGAATCGCTTGCGCCCCGGCCCTTTGAGAAATGTCTGCGCCACAGGCACGGGGTCGGAGAGGCCTGAAGCCTCTACGAGAATATGATCAAGGTCAAAGCGTTTTCGCCGCAGCGTTCGGACCGCACGCATAAGATCGTTTCGGGCAACGCAGCACAGGCACCCGTTGGAAAACTCAATGATGTCGCCTTCCTGCGCCTGAATAATTTCGTTTTCGAGCGGGATTTCACCGAACTCGTTTACAATAATTCCGAAGCGCGTGCCTTTGAAGGTATTAATGAGTCTATTCAGAAGGGTGCTCTTTCCCGAGCCGAGAAACCCACTGACAAGCGTAACCGGAGTTCGCGCGGTATGATCTACAGCGTTCATAAAAATCCGTTGTTCAAGCGAGGCACTGACCGGGGCAACACTCATACCCACATCATCGGCGAAATGCGAACATGATAAACCTGTGGGCTCACCGGAACCCCGCGCTTCCTCCGGTAAGAAGCATATCCCGGCCGAGAGTAATGCGTCGACCCGCATAGCAAGTCCGGACTATAAGCCGGCAGGTGCTGATCGGGCGGAAATGCTGACGAGAAGCCCGATACAGATCATTGCACTCCACAGCGAGGAGCCGCCGAAACTGACAAGCAGGAGCGGAATGCCGGTAATCGGCATGATTCCCATGGTCATACCAACGTTCACAAAGAAGTGAAATGCGAACAGTGTCGTTACACCGGTAGCCAGCAGTGCCGAAAAGGTGTCCCGCGCACGCGAAGCAATAACAAGCCCACGAAAAAGCAGAAAGCCATACAGAACAAACACCAGCAGCGCTCCCATGAAGCCCCACTCTTCGGCAAGGATCGAGAAAATGAAGTCGGTGCTCTGCAGAGGCAGATACTGATACTGACTCTGCGTTCCTTCGAAAAGCCCTTTTCCACTGAGGCCACCCGAACCAACAGCCGTAAGACTCTGTATGGTGTGCCAACCGGCGCCGCGGGGGTCGATCTGCGGATCGAGAAATACGATCATGCGCATAATCTGGTAGGGACGCAGGACCCGCTGAATCAGAAAGCCGCCGATTACACTGCTGGCCCCGATTCCGGCCGCGAACGATACCCAGGAAAACAGATACTTCTTCGTCACAAACCAGGCAACCAGTCCGATCATGACGACCGCTATAAATGCGGCGACCATAATGAGCACAAACCGCGGCTCGGCGAAGACGCCGAGCACATTCGAAGCGCCGGTTGCCAGATGCTCACCTACCGAAGGCAGCACCGCAATGACAAGGGTCAGCACACCTGTGGCGGCAAAGAAAATCAGATGCCGGGGCGTCGCACCTGCAACCAGCGCCATAGTGAAGAGCGCCGGGGTAAACGCAATCGCCGTTCCCAGGTCAGGCTGCACAAGCACGAGTGCCAGCGGGAGCATTACGACCGCAATGAAGAGCAGAAACCGGTGCAGCGAGCGCAGCTCCGGCCCTGAGGCTTCCATTAACCGTGCAAGAAGAATAACGACCCCGATCTTGGCGAATTCGGAGGGCTGCATACCCATACCGAACAGACCGATCCACCGCCTGGCTCCGTGCACCATACGGCCGAACAGAAGCGTTGCCACAAGGAGCAACACGATACCCACATAAATCCAGAAGGCATACCGGCGAATGTGGTCGAGATCGATGGAGGCCACAGCAAACAGCAGTGCCGTTCCGAGCAGTGCCCAGGCGATCTGACGTACATGCTCCTGCTGGGACAACGCAGCCTGACTGTTGATGTTGCTGGAATATATAAAAATGATGCCGATAGTCAGGAGGGCATACGTGACGAAAAGCAGCGGGATATCAAGGCGACGCACCCGTCCGATGATGTTCATATCGGGCTAAAGCCTATCACACCTTTTCGCCGCTTTGGAGAGGGTAAACGCATGCATTCAGCCTGTTTCGAAGCGCATCCGCGTCGAAACCCTTTCCGATAAATACGATCGCCGTCTGACGGGTTTCGTCCGGCTTCCACGGCTCGGAGTACAGATCCTTTCGTCCACCGGTATACTGCAGGATATACTTGCGGTCACCCGCCTCCTCGTCGGCCAGGTCGAGAAAGCCCTTCGCTCGCACGACCCCGGCAGGCAGGCTCTGAAACACCTTCCCGAAGTGATCGGCATACACCGGCCGGTCGCTTCGAAAAAAGAGGGTGGTCACCGGTTCATGGGCATGATGGTAACCGCCGTCCGAGGCCCCTTCCTCATGGCCGGCATGGTCATGATCGTGCTCGGCGATTTCAAGGTCGCGAATGTCGGTATGGTCGATATCAAGCGTATCAAGCAGCAGGGAAAGCCCTGCTTCATCATCGTCACGGATAACCGTTGCCTCGGTATCCACGGTCCGCAGGAAGCGCTTCGCCTGCTCGATCTGTTCGGCGCTCACCTCGGAGGTTTTGCTCAGCACGATGAAGTCGGCATACTCGAGCTGCAGAACAGGAATTTCATACTCGCTCAGGTTGCGCTGGTAGTGCTCCAGATCGAGTACGCATACGATTGAGTCAAACCGCACCCGACCGTCGAGATCGGAGTTGAGAAATGTGTTGGCTATGGGCACCGGATCGGAGAGCCCGGAGGCCTCCATGAGGATATGCGAGGTATCTTTGCTGCGGCGGAGCAGGCCGTCTACGGTACCGAGAAGGTCTCCACGAACGACACAGCACATGCAGCCGTTGGAAAGTTCCACGATCGACTCTTCGCCCGCTTTGACGATGGTGCTTTCAAGGTTCACATCGCCGAACTCGTTGACGACCAGACCGAAACGACGGTCCGGGAATTGCGCGAGAAGTCGATTTATTAGCGTACTCTTACCGGAACCGAGGAAGCCCGTAATAAGCGTAATGGGAATGGCGCTCATACGTTCGCCGATTCCACTTTGTCACAGGCTATGTAGGTCTCGTTGCATTCGTCGCATTCGACAACGTGATGATGTTGCGCGAACTCCTCCCAGTGGCGCTTCTGGTTCGGTGTGAGGGTTCCGGTTCCGTGACACAGGGGGCACTCATTCTGCAGTGCCTGCAGGAGCGCGTTCCGTATAAACTCGCTCCGATTCGGAATGAGCTTGAGTTCCTCCGCCAGTGACTCGTCCACCTTGAAAGTGATTATTTCCTCTTTTCGCCTGCGTGCCATGTATTACAATTTATTACAAACTGATGGAAGCAGTCAACATCGGCAGCAATCGGCCCGTTCGCCGCTTTCTCCGGCTCCCTCGGGGAAAAAGGCTTGCCTGACGGCGGGAACAGCCCGGTGTTTTTCCACAAATCCGCAGGGTCGGTAGGTCATTTTGGCCTGGCGCAAGCCAGGGTCGCCGAGATCCTGTTCCCGGTTGATTAGTGAATACCGCTCGGCGATCCGCTGTGCGAACGCCTGGTTAAGGTACTGGTATAACCCGCGGTATTCGGGAAGTGCCTTCTCGACATGAACAATAAATGTATCGCTACGGCCGATCGGCTCGCCCATAGCATACCCAACGGGGAAACCATCGACATATACAATAATTCCCTCTAATCCGAAATGCTCGCGATGATTGAGTCCCTCAAGCGCCTCTTCATAGTCAGCGGAATCCTCACGGGATGCCCGCCAGCGCTCAAGCACGTCGCGCGCATCCTGTTCGTTCTCCGAAGTAAGCCCGGCGACCGAGGAGCTGTACTGCTTGTGAAATGCATTGACGTGGTTTCGCTTTTTGTGAAAGCGCTTGCCGGGAAGTTGCGCCAGTTCTTCGGCGCGGTAGAGATAGTCAAAATTCTTCCGGTCAGGAAAAAGCTCGATTCCAAGCGGCGCGAGACGCTCCTGTGCCGCAGCAAGCCAGGAAGGCGGCAGGTTCTTCAGGTAGTCGAAGCGTTCAAACAGATTAAGGATTACTGCATCGTCATGCGGAAGCCCTTCGGGAGCGAGGAAGAAGGTTCCATCCGGACGTTCACCGGAAATAAGGAGACGATTATCGGGTGAAAGACTTACTTCGTATCCATAATGCCTGCGAAATAGAAAGAGACCGGGAAAGGTGAACTCCGAAACACCGTCGGTCAGCACATTCAGCCGTGGAGCAACAATAGATTCGAGTGTAAGGTCAAGTGGGATCCAATGGGGAAAGTGGGGTATCTGTCTCTGCATTATCCTGTTCCTTATGGTAACGGCTCTGACGCAGAACGTGAAGCCTGTCACGATCTCCGATGCGATTGTTGACTGACGTGGTCGCCCATCTTAGACTTCATTGAAGCTCACGGGACGCGTGCTGACCGGTCAGTCCAGGATACTGTACCGAGATGGCGAACGGCAACTTCCATGGAATGGCTACTGTTTTCGACACAGGCAATTGTCCTCCTCTTGTCGCTTATATTTTTATTCGCGCTTCAGGGACGTCTTGACGTTCGTGCCCTCAACGCCATCGCCGCCCTTCTGATATGGTTGCTTGTTCGTGACTTTCTGGCGACTATAGCCGCGTCCTCCGCTATTAACTTCATTGGGGACCTTGGCGCGTACGGGTTTCTTCTTGCCTGGCTGCGATACTACACCGGCCGCAAACACCGTGATACGCTCTTTGCGATCGGGCTCGTGATCGCCGCGGGACTCGGGATCTGGATTGAACAGCTCGGTGAGGCAAACTGGTTTCTCGCGAGCATTATTCTCAATGCGGCGCTCCTCGGATATCTGTTTGTGGCGTTCGCAGAAATTTCCGTTCATAACACCCGCGACGCCGAGATAATCGTCGACACGCGACCCGTCCTGATCACGGCACTGGTCCTGATTGCCGCAGGCGGCGCCATAAGCGAATACGCGGTTAGCCCGCTCGGGACAAGTACGCGGGTTCTCTTTTATCTTTCGCTCTGGTTCGTGCTCCTCACGCAGTTTCAGCTCTATTATCTGATGAGCGAACTCACGATTGCAGGGTTGCGCCGACAGGGCGAGAACCTCTTTGAGTTCATGGAGGCGCTCGGAAGCGGCATTGCCGACCGTGTGGATATTCAGCGCATTCTCGACATGGTCGTCAGAAGCGCCGCGAAAACCATTGAAGCCGACGGCGCGGTTATTCTTATGGTCAACGATGTACGGAATACACTGAATGTGCGCAGCCTCTCCGGCTTCTACCCTCCTCCGTATGCGGTTCCCGAAATCGTCAAACACCGCTCCGCGTCAATTAACGAATACCTGTTTTCTCAGGAAATACCGGTTGGAGAAACGCTGCTCGGTAAGGCTGTGTCGGAGGGGGAGCCGATTTTTATCCCCGACTCAACCGACGATGAACGGTTGAGCGCAAATACCCGCAAGGACTTCCTGTTTATCCAGAGTTTCATTGCAGTGCCGCTTATCGTTAAAGAGCGCGTGCTCGGGGTTATCAGTCTCGTGCGCCGGAATCCCGAGCACCCCTTCAACGAAGAAGACTTCCAGCACGTTCAGACATTCGCGACGCATGCATCCATGACCATCGATAATTTCTATACGTACCTGGAAGTGATCGAAAACCGCGAAATACAGCGTGAAGTAACAATCGCAGCGGACATCCAGCGCAAGCTCGTTCCGAGTCAGTTTCCGAAAAGCGGCAACACCGATATCTCGGTCTACAGCAGGTCAGCCCGCGGGGTAAGCGGCGATTACTATGATGTGCTCGAAGAAGATGAGCAGAACCTTGGTATCGTCATGTGCGATGTGGCGGGAAAGGGAGTCCCGGCGGCGCTTGTGATGGTTATGATTCACAGCATTCTGCATCTCATTTCTTCCTCAAAGCGGGATGTAAATGCTATCCTTACGTGGATTAACCGGGGCCTCTGCGGTCAGATAGACCTCGACCATTATGCGACAATGAGCTATCTGCGCCTGAACACCGCCGATCGCTCCGTAACGTATTCGAACGCTGCACACCATCCACTTATGATTATTCGTCCGGGTGAAAACGTCATTGAACAACTCGATACCGAAGGGCTGCCGGTCGGCATAGAACGGGACACGGTGTATCCTCAGAAGCGTATACGTCTGCAACCGGGTGATGTATTGTGTCTGTACACTGACGGCATTATCGAGGCAATGAACCGGGATGGTGAGCAGTTCACGCTTGAACGCCTTGCGCGGCTCATTCGAACGAATGTTTCGCAGAGTGCAGAAGAGATCACGGCGGCGGTGCAGAACGCGCTGGACGAGTTCGTCGGCGATGCACGACAGCACGACGACCAGACGTTACTGGTCCTGAAGATTACCTGACAACATTGCCTAAGGAGAGATCATGGAGCTACAGCAGCGGGAAGCCGACTCTGTACAGATTATCGACATTAGCGGAGATCTTGATCTTTACAACTCGGGCAAGCTCAAGGAGACAATAAACAAGCTTGTCGCTTCCAATATCCGGGGGCTTATCCTGAACTTCGAGAAGGTCGATTACATTGATTCAAGTGGCGTAGGAGTACTTATCTACTCTAATTCACTGCTCAAATCGAACAAGACACCCTTCCGTATTATTCAGGTCCACGGGTCGGTGCGCCGGGTTATCGAATTGACCAAACTTATAGGGTTTCTTCCGATCGTGGATACCGAACAAACCGCGCTCGCGCAGATAAAGGCAGGAGGTTGAGCATGGGCGACCAGGCTGCAGAGCTGAATCCAAGCGTCGACGGTCTGCTTGTGGACGAGAACAGTTCCCTGTTCGACACAAGGGGAATGTTTTACAAAGAGTTTCCAAGCGATCTGCGTCAGGTGCGTTACTTCACTTTGATTATCGTCCAGAAGGCTCCGCCCGAGTTCAAGGAAGTGAATCTGCTCGAACAGCAGATCAGCGAGATCATTAAAAACGCAATCCGCCACGGCAATAACAATGACTCATCGAAAAAGGTCCGGGTGTGGTTTGCCTTTGACGAAAACGCAGCGCGCCTTATCGTAGAAGACGAGGGAGAGGGCTTTCAGGAACTTGAGCGGTGGAACGAGTTCCTCTATGAGCGCAACCGCTGCTTTCAGGAACAGGATTTTGAGCGCATGGCCGACTACATTTCGTTTCGGACCGAGAACAGCAACGAACACGACGGCGGCAACGCCATGTTCGCGGCAGTCGAATACTGGAACGGTGGAATCGTTTATAATGAGAAGCGAAACAAGGTGGCACTGAAGAAAGTGTTTCCGAAGCGGACTCCCGGAATACACATCGACGGTCAGGGATAAGGTATGGCAACTGCGACAGCGGATTCTTCTGCTCGCATAGACATACCTCTGAAAGTGACGCTTACCGATGAGGCGACCGAGTATTTCCTTCGGATCGGACGTCCGTTAAAACGGCTGCAACTCTCCAATTCCGGTGAGGCCTACGGGTTTACGACCGAGTCAATCGAGACGGGAATGCTTCTCAGACTCATCACGACCAATTATCTGCGGGGCATGGAATACTGCTCCCCGCAACCCGTCCATAAACGGGCGGAGATTCGCCGTATCTGTGAACTGGTAACGCGGGGCCTGTTATTTACCAAGTTTACCGGTGAAATACATAACGCGGTACTGGCTACACCGGAAGTGCAGGGCTGGAACCGCTCGAACCCTCACGCAATAATCGACAGCGCAACACGGTTCAAGTCCGACGTAGTGCAGGATCAGGTACTGCGACACTCGAGAAGAATTACGGAACTGAAAAAGCAGATCCTCAAACCGGTAGTGGGCCGGATTACCAACGACGAGAGCGTTGAAGAACGCGACAAACGGGACCGGCGGGGACTGAGCCTCGATTATCTCAACCACATCTCCAACGAAACCTGGTACCTTATCCTGTTGGCCGAAAACAAACTCGGGGCAGATATTACCAGGACTGCGCCGTCGATCCTCGACGGATACGTGCGCAAGAGTACCGTAGGAGATTATCTTGCACTGCTTGTAGTCGAACTTATCGTTTTTGCCTTGAACACGAATCTTGTTCGCTGTGCGCGCGAGGCACTTCGCACCCCTGTAGATCTTGAGCAGATCCTCGCCGACGAGAACCTGAATAACCGGCTCCTGGATCACCTGAAGGAACGTGGAGAGGAAATCGCGGTCAGCTGGACCGTTTCAGCGCGCAGCCAGCCGGGGAAACGAAGACTTGCGATAAGCATCGGCAACAAGGGAGCCTATACAGGAGACCTGAAAACCGAAGTGAATGAGAAGAAAAACGCCGATACGCGCTCTCTCGGTGAGTTCTTCGAAGAGGGAGCGGTCAATCAGGATATGACCATGGGGCTTCTGTATCTCGGGTACGTTCGTGAGGCATGTGAAGCACTCGACGTTCACTTCGAATCTTCGGTCGACGCGTTCTCCAGCCGTGAACACACCATCCTCAACGTCTTTCTCGACTTCTAGAACATCGCTCCGGCGGTCACCGACTGCCGTTCAACGATTTCTGCGAGCCGGCTGCTGGTAGCCACCTGCCGGTCACCGACTGCTAAGAGCCGGCAGGCTTCACAGCGTCCCGGACCGCGGCAACGAATGCTTCCCAGTTGTCACCGAACGCTTTCTGATCGCCATCGAGCTCCGCCTTCCCCTGAAACAGCGGCGGTTTCCCACCGCCCTTCGCGCCTATAGCAGGAAACGCCTTTTTCTTCAGTTCTTTCAGATCGATGGTTATCCCCGGACCGAATCCGATAATCCATATAAGCCCCTTATCGCTCCAGGTTCCGAGCACGAACGCAAGCCGGTCGTACTCCACAAGTGACTCAGCCGTCGTACGCAGGTCGCCCGGATCTTCTCCCCCGGTCAGATCACTGACGAATCGGGGCACCTCGTGTGCCGACAGCCCGATTTCGGAAGCTGAAGCCCCGTCGGCTGCCGGACCGCTTCCGGCGGAAACGGGGTTTGCACCTGTCTCGTTGCTTCGAGTCGAGGCGCCTTCGGCAATCGGTTCGGCCCTTTCGGCGAGTTCCCCCGCTCGCATCGCAGCAAGCTTCTGCTTGAGCCCGTTGCGTTCATACTCGAGGTCGCGAACACGAGTGTCGAGCGCCTCAACTCTCGCGGGGGCTTCGAGCGGCGGTACCGACAGCATTTCGCCGATTCTCGCAAGCGTGTCACGGGCCGCACGGTGATGCTCATGCGCCCGGCGCCCGATGAGAAACGCGTAGCGAAGCCGCCCGCGAATTCGCTCCCTCCCGAGAATCCGAATGAGCGACACCTCGGCGGTGGAGGTTGTATGCACACCCCCGCATGCGACCCGGTCATAATCATCGATCTCCACAATACGTATGGAGCCTGAGACCTTCGGCGGCCTGCGTAAACCAAGGTTCGGAACTTCCCCCTCATCGCACCAGAACGCATGAACACGCCTCGCTTCGGTGATAACCGTGTTGGCGCGGTCCTCGATTTCCGTTTCAACCTCGCGGGCCAGATCCCCCGCATCAAACTCGATTGTCGTGTACTCCTCACCCTGATGAACGCTTACCGTTTCAAGGCCGGCGACATGCAGGAACGTCGCGCTGAGAATGTGCTGTCCGGTGTGCTGCTGCATGTAGTCAAACCGGTGGTTCCAGTCGAGCTCAGCGTGCAGCCCGCCGGCTCGAGCGGAGTAACCGTGGGCCTCATGAGCTACGGGTTCGCTCTCCTGCTTGTGGTCCGAGCTCGACGCGGCTCCCGAGCCGCCGGCTTCATGGTCGGGGCCGGCCTCCGCGCCGCCGGCCAACGGATCGCGGTCGACCACGTGCCAGATCTCGCCGTGTTCCTTATAGACGTGGGTGACCACTGCCTCGCCGATGCGACCCCTGTCGGCCGGCTGACCCCCGCCTTCCGGATAAAAGGCGGTCTGATCAAGGGCCATCTCAATGTACCCGTCTTTGCGTGTTCGCCGGTCGACCACCGAAGCAGTGAATCGGTGACAATACGGATCGTGGTAGTACAACTGTTCGGGCATAGCGGGCCGGATAATATCATGTGTGGCCGGCTGTCGCCATACAGCCGGGTGGGTTTTAACCGTGCAGGTGTAATGACTGTGTGGGTGTTAGCGCCGACAAGTGAACAAGGAGCAATGCTCGTGCGGGATTGCCACAGTGGCGAAACCGGTTTCTGCATCTTTGACGCCGAAGGACGTACATCGCTACTATATCGAGGTGGTCAAACAATCTCCTCCGAGGCTTCTTTTTCCTGAAGGTTCACCTCAGTCTGCCATCCACGTCTCATCGCATGCAGCTGAAGATCTTGGCGTCGATTCGCTTTCGGAATTGTTGCAGACAGAAGGACTTCGTCCGAGAGACGCGTATGAGATTCTTGCGGCTCCGGTCAGCGATCCGGAGGTTATTCGCTACCGGCAGGAAGTATTCAAGGATTTCCGGACCTATTCGGATTTGCGCGAAACATTCCGTGCCCTGCTTCCACGGTTTGATGAACTCTCGAGCTTCACCCGCGCACGGCGGGAGGCAACGTCTCCGCTGCAGCAGACAATCTGGCGCCTTGGAGAGCTTGAACTTCTCGTGGAATGCGTGGAACGACTTGCGGAGGCACTCGAGTCGAGCGAGGGCCCCGATTCCCGCGCGCTTCGGGATCTCGATCAGTATCTCGCGCACATGCGGGCGAGGAAGGACTACCAGACAATGCGGGACCGCCTTCCGGAGCTTCGGGGAGGATTACAGTACCGCAAAAGCGTAACAATCGGTGTGAACCTCGATGATAAACTGCGTCCGGTCGAGGTAGCGGTACTCGATATTCACGACAAGCCGTTTGTCGAACGAAGCCTTGTTGGACGACTTTTCGGTTCACAGAGAGAATTTTCGGTCTCCTCGGCAGTGCTATCCAGTCCTATTCCATCGGAACTGTCGGCACAGGACCGCAGCCGTATTCCGCTCGCTCCCCTGTTTCAGGAAATCGAGCAGATGCTCTCCAGCGCGCTCAGGCCTATACAGCGGGCCTTGCGAGCCTACGTTCACGAGAACACCGAACTGTTCCGGGGGCTTCGCCGGGAAGCGGCGTTCTTTCTCGGGGCAGTAGCCCTCGCCGAGCGTTTCGAGAAAAAGCAGCTACCCACCTGTATTCCCGAAATCACCGATGTACATGCGGATGAATCGATTGAGGATTTGTACAATCCGCATCTCCCGCTTCGTTCCGAACGAGGTGCGCAGGAGCCGGAGACGATCGTGCTGAATGATCTGCGCTTCACTGCCGATCAGCGCTTTTTTGTGCTTACCGGCCCGAATCAGGGCGGGAAAACCACGTTCACTCAGGCAGTCGGGCTCGTCCACCTGTTCGCTCAGACCGGTATATTCGTACCGGCCGGCAACGCAACCATCGCACCGGCCGATGTACTCGACACGCACTTTCCGACTGCCGAGCACGGAAGCCTCGAGACCGGAAGACTCAGTGACGAAGCTTCCCGCCTCTCGGAGATCGTAGACAACATTACACACGACAGCCTTATCCTGCTCAACGAAAGCTTCGCAAGCACCAGCCCGCATGAGGCGGTTTCGCTCGCCGGAGAATTGTTGAAAGTGCTCGCGGAAGTCGGTGTCAGGGGCATATTCGCTACTCACCTTCATGAGTTAGCACTCAATACCGAAGATTTCGGCAGATGTATCGCCCCGCTGACCGCCGAAGCGGTTATCACCGATGACAGCGCGAAACGAACGTACCGCGTTCGCGAAGGCACTCCATCGGGCAGCAGCTTTGCGCGTGATATTGCGGTCAAGCACGGATTGAGTTATGAACAGATGAAATCGCGCCTTCGTTCCCGCGGACTCCGGATTTAGGCCGAGTATCCTGTTTTCAAAACACAGAGATTCAAAACAGCTCGTAGCGTCGAACGTCTTCAAGTTCAACGAGAGCACGAACCCGCACGTGATAGTAGCCATCGCGCATTGTTAATCTCGGCGCGTTCTGAAGCAGAACGCGGGCGTCGATATGTGCCGGTCGCGAGCGATACTTGCTGCGGGCGTGATTGTGTACCGCGTCGACAATCGCAAGCTCGAGTGCTGTTTCCTTTGCTTCCGGGCCACCGAGAATACTCGCACGGCCCGCTCCTTCAGCACGTGGTATGCCTGCTCCGGTGTACGCATCCCGATACCGTGCCTGCTCCGCGCTCAGATCGTAGCGTAGATTCAGGATTATGCGACCTTCGGAAGTCCGGGTGTCGATAATGGATAGGTCCGGGTCCCCCCACGGAAGCTCGAGCCGGGGCAGAACCGTGTACCTTCGCTCGACACCCCGCGCGGGCGCTGCCGGAGTGTAGCCCACATTATACCCGTAAACCATTCCCGAAAAGACACGACGGGAGAAGTCGAGGGTCCTGAGCACCGCGTCGTCCCGGTCGAAGACAGCAGTCCCCTGTTCCGGTGCGATAAACGGCTCGAGCTCACCCCAGTACTGTGCTTGCAGGAATCCATCGGCCCGAAGCGGGCTGTGAGGAAGAAAGAACAGCAGAAGCGCGCCGGCCAGGCTTAAGAGTCGACCCATAGTCTTCTATGAGTATCGGAAAGACGAGGCGTGAGTCTGAGACCGGGAATGCGATCGGCTTCCTGCTATCTACTGTCTGCCGGTGAATACACGAATAGGGTTAATGCCAAGGCGAATAACAAGATACGCGAAGGCAACCACAAACCCCGCCAGGTGCGTTAAATGCGCAACCCCGCTTGCCGGATTACTGAGACCACGGAACAGCTCGAGCGCCGTAAATCCAATTACAAGCGCCGGAGCCTTAATCGGAATAATTGCGAACAGGTAGATGGTGGAATCGGGGAAAAAGGTTGCATAGGCGAGAAGCACAGCAAACACAGCGCCGGATGCACCAAGCAGCTGAATATAGACTGCTCCGGTCAGCAGATATACAAACAGCGAAAGAATTCCTGCTACAAAGCCCGAAACGAGGTAAAAGACAAGGAACTCGGTCGACCCCAGGCGGTATTCCACCTGCGTGCCGAAAATGAAGAGTCCGAACATGTTAAAGAGAATATGCGTGTAGGTAACCGGCGAATGCACGAACATGTAGGTAAACGGCTGCCACAGCATACCCTGCCGCGTTGTCTCAAGCGGGTTCATAGCCAGCACGTTCGTCAGCCCGCCGGCAAAGCTCGTGGCAGCGAATATGAGTACATTGGCACCTACGATCCATAGCACAGCATTGAAGTGCGTATAGCGAAATGGTCGGCGCAACACGGATCGACGTCTCATACCAGACACAGTACGCGAAGAAGCAAGCGGTCGGCAAGCACCCCTTTTTTCGCATTCCACCGGTTGCATCCAACCGGCTGCATCCAACCGGATTATTTTGCGTTCCTTCGGACCACACTGTCAGTCGGATCTTTACTGTTCACCAGCCTGGTGCATGGGTGAAGCGGCTTAGACATACCGGCGTCCTTGCATTATCTTACCCGAACCATGAGCATTTTGCAGGAACAGTACTATTTCCCGCTTGAGCGATACATAACAGAGGAGCGCATGAATCGGGTTCGCGCCTTTGCCGAGCGAACCGAAACACCGTTTGTCGTAATGGACCTCGACGCACTCCGTGAGCGTTATCAGCAATTCGCCGGCAGCATGCCCTTTGCCGACATCTATTATGCGGTCAAGGCCAACCCAATGGACGAAGTCCTTGAGCTCCTGCGGGATCTCGGTTCGAACTTTGACGTTGCCACCCGTTACGAGCTCGACCAGCTCTTACGACTGGGGATCTCTCCGGA
>CAZMEV010000057.1:0-19521 GCA_964565375.1 uncultured Spirochaetaceae bacterium | reverse complement strand
GCGCTCCGTGCCCGACGCTGCCGCTCCCTGCACGACGCAAGCGCTTGGTGCCCGACGCTGCCGCTCCCCGCACGAGGCACGCGCTCCGTGCCCGCTCCATGGTCCAGGCACGCGCTCCATTTCCGAGGCTGGCTGTGCGTCAGTCGGTCCTTGAACGGCTTAACCGGCCTCACTTGATTCCGCCCACTTATTTACGCCGCTTTCGGTTGCATATTCGTCGATCCGGCGGAGTTCGTCATCTGTGAAATCTATTCGATCGATCGCCTTCACGTTTTCTTCTATCTGCGAGAGGCGGCTTGCCCCGATCAGCGCGCTCGTTACCCGTGGGTCACGCAACACCCATGACAGTGCCATCTGAGGAAGACTCTGCCCCCGCTCTTCAGCTATTCGTGCGAGAGCCTTAACCTTGGTGAGCCTTGCTTCGGTGAGGAAACTCTTGTCCATGTTATGCGGCGCGGTATGTACGCGCGAGTCCTCGGGAACAGCGTCGAGGTACTTGGTGCTCAGCAGCCCCTGGGCAAGTGGAGAAAACGCAATACATCCCATGCCCTGTGTTTCGAGTTCATCGAGCAGCGATTCTTCGATCCATCGGTTGAGCATGGAATAACTCGGCTGGTGAATAAGCGGACGTACACCCATATCCCGAAGGATGCTTGCCGCCTCGGCGGTCTTACGTGTCGAGTAGGAGCTTATTCCGACATACAGCGCCTTACCCTGGTGTACGGCATGGGCAAGCGCGGACATGGTTTCCTCAAGCGGTGTATCCGGGTCAAAGCGGTGCGAGTAGAAAACATCGACATAATCGACTCCCATTCGCTTCAGGCTTTGATCGAGACTCGCGAGAAGGTACTTGCGTGACCCCCATTCTCCATATGGACCAGGCCACATATCGTACCCGGCTTTGGTCGATATTACGAGTTCGTCGCGGTAGGGATGCAGGTCGCGATGCAGTACGCGACCGAAGTTTTCCTCGGCGCTGCCGGGAGGAGGCCCGTAATTATTCGCGAGGTCAAAGTGCGTTATCCCAAGGTCGAAGGACCGAAGGAGCATTTCCCGCACGCTTTCGGGTGTCGCATCGTGGCCGAAATTGTTCCAGAGTCCCAGAGAAATCAGCGGCAGCTTGAGCCCGCTCGCTCCACTGCGTCTGTAGTTCATTTTGTCGTACCGGTCGCTTCCGGCAACGTACGGCGAATACATGTGGTTTGCCCCCTCGATCAAATGAAAAGCCGCCGGCGTTACGACTGCAAGGCCGGCCGGCGCGCATCGTTATACCCGAAGGAACTTATCAGGTGCTCGGTATGGAAGTCAAAAATGTTTCCGCGGCGAATGCTCAATCCAACCACGCTTCCTCTTTTGAGGCCCAGCGCGTTATTTAGAGCTCCTCTTGCGATTACCTGCTCGTTGCCTTCTCCAAGTTTCAGATACAGGTAGTAATGGGAGCCGTCGGGCAGGACCGCAATAACAGGCAACCGTCCCACATCCTCGGCCGGCTCGGTAGTGACATTCACCTCCTCGGGCCGAAAGTGAAGATACACCTTGTTTCCGACGAACTCACCGGTTTCAGGTGGAAGCGGCAGGAAACAGTAGGGGTCAGAGTCAGGGATAAGGATCGGACAATCCTCAGTCCGGTGTATTTCGCCCGCCAGGATGTTTGTTTTCGGGTTGCCGGTGAACTCCGCGACCTTTACCGTAGCCGGATGATCGTACACCGTGCGGGGTGTGTCTACCTGAGTTATCACACCATCCTGGAGAACGGCGATTCTGTCGCCAAGCACCATCGCCTCGGTCTGATCGTGCGTGACATACAGCGAGGTGGCGTTGATTTTCTCATGGAGAGAACGCAGTTGGGAGCGCAGGTTGACCCGCAGTTTCGGGTCAAGGCTCGAGAGCGGTTCGTCAAACAGCAGCTCCCTGGGTTCAGTCACAAGTGTGCGGGCGACCGCCACTCGTTGTCGCTGACCACCGCTGAGCTGTTTCGGAGTGCGTTTTTCAAACCCCTCGAGGTTAACCAGACGCAGCGCCTGTTCCACGCGACGCTTCACTTCGCTCTTTCTGGTTTTTCGCATCCGCAGGCCAAATGCAACGTTTTCGAACACATTCATATGCGGATACAGCGCATAGCTTTGAAAGACCATTCCGATCTGGCGTTCACGAGGTGGAACATGGACCGCTTGTTCGCGGGAGAAAACGGTCCGGTCTCCAATATCAATTCTGCCCGAGTCGGGTGCTTCCAGTCCGGCTATACACCGCAGGAGCGTGGTTTTACCGCAGCCGGATGGCCCGAGTAACACCATAAACTCTCCTTCACGTATCTCGAGAGAGATATTGGAGAGCGCTTCCACGGAATCAAACGACTTGGAAACTGAATCAAGAGTGATCGAAGGCATATACAAACCCTCCTTACTATCCTGTCCCCAAGATACAGCCAAAAAGCCTTGATCGACACCCTCGAAGCCGCCGTGGGATTGGTAACTCCGTCGGGCGGTTTGAGGGGCAGGGAGGGTTGATATCAAGGGGAGCGTTTGACCGGTGGCCAGGCGTGCCTGCGGGGGCCGTTTGACCGGTGCGCAGCTGCATTCGCGGGGGGTGGCCGTTTGACCGGTGGTCAGGTGTGCTTCCGGCCGGGCCGGTACGTCCGATACGCTCCGGGTGAGCACAGCCTGGTAAATCTATGCCGTGGAGGGTGGTGTACGATGTCTCGAGCGTTCAACAATACGTCGTGCCAGTATCAGTGCTTTCGGAGTCGTATGCGGGTAGGGGTTGAACGCGATTTTTCTGGCCCTTTCGACCGAGGGAATGCGTCGCAGGCCACGGAGATTGGCAAGCAGAAGACCCAACTGCGCAAGGCCGATTGTCACGAACAGCGCCGACGCGCCGAAGAGAGGAAACATCAGACTTGCCACAAGTGGACCTGCAACCGCCCCGAGCGAGAAAAAAATCATCAGACCGAAGGCGCGTCGAACAAGATTTTCCGACTCGATCTGATCGTGAATCTGTGCGACGCAAAGCGAATACACCGGCATGGAGGTTGCGCCGGCCAGAGCCGCGAGGAAGACGAGCGTGCTCTCACTGAGTCTCCCCCCGGCGAGAAAAACCAGCGAGACAGCGAAGCCGAGCATACTCGTGAACAGGATGACAGACCTTCGGTCAAACCGGTCACTTATGGCTCCAAGCGGAATAATCACGACGATTGCTCCGAGGGAAATGGAAAGCATGAAAAGCCCGGTTGCCAGGTTATCAAGGCCCGCAAATGAGGCGTAACGCGGCCCGAGGCTCCAGAGCGCCGACGTCATAATCCCGCTGAGGAGAATACCGGACGAGGCAAGGGGCGAAATCTGAAACGCGGAACCGGGTGGCAACCGTTCAAGATCAAACGACGCACGGTCTTCCCGGCGGATGTCATGGACCGCCACGGGAATTACGCTGAGTGAGATAATGATGCCGATAATCAGGAAAAGTCGGAATCCGTCGGCGCCGAACCACCCGAGAAGTGGTTGTAACGCGCCGAGTGACAATATGTATACAATTGCGTAGAGACCAAGTATCCGTTTGCGTGAAGCGGTTGGACTTGAGGTAGTGAGCCATTCCTCGGTCACCACAAGCATACAGGCGGTACATACGCCGTGAATAAGCCGGATAACAATCCATACGGTCGGGTGCAGGACCAGAAGGTGAGCAAGCGACGCGGCGGAAGCTATACTTGCGAAACCGGCAAAGGTGCGAACATATCCGACCCCCTTGAGTGCCCCTGGCGCGACAAGGTTCCCCAGCACGAAGCCGGCGTAGAACGCCGACATCATGAGTCCGATAGCGAGGTCTCCGAAGCCTTCGACGCCCGCGCGCAGGACTACCGCCGAGTTCTGCAACGCGCTGCCGGCCGAGAGAAGAAAGACTGCGATGAATATGGCCGCCACGGTGGTTGTCGACCGGACGGATGGGGGCTCCGACGTGGCCGTAGCGGGGAGGTCTGCGTTGCTCATTAAGCGGGTCGTACCACGTAATTCTCGAGCAGGACAAGTAGCTGCGAATGATCCCCCAATAGTTTCCGACGGGTTTATCCGCCCGCTGCTTTCCGGCTTTTACGTGGCGTGGTACCTTCAACCTGCTTATGTTTTATGTTGATGGTCACCAGGATCTCGCCTACGGGGCGCTGTCGTTAGGCCGCGACTTCCGTCGGCCGGTTGACGAAACAAGAAGACGCGAAGAGGGCACTCCAGTCATTGATGTGGCCGGTACATGCACACTTGGCTTCCCGGAAATGCGCTCCGCCGGGATCGGTCTTGTGTTCGCAACTATATTTACTCTGCCGTCCGTCCAGCAGAAGAAGGGTGAGCTCGCCTATTACACTCCGGAAGGTGCACACGAACAGGCGCTTGCGCAACTCGATCTCTATGACCGGTGGATTGCATCCGACGAATACCTGCATGCCATTCACAGCGCCGGAGATCTCGCGCGGCTCCAGGCGCTGCGGGAAGATCCAGAGCGCAAAGATCAGGACGTGGGCATACTCCTGCTCATGGAGAACGCGGAACCGATTTCTGAACCAGCGGAAATTGATATGTGGTGGAACCGCGGAGTGCGTATCATCGGACCTGCCTGGGCACGCAACCGCTATACAGGCAGTACGCTCGATGGCGAGGGGCTGACACGGAAAGGGTACGACCTGTTAAAGGCAATGCAGGATCGCGGGATGGTACTCGATCTGACGCACAGCTCCGACCGTGCATGTACACAGTCGCTCGAAGCGTACCGCGGGCCCGTAGTTATTACCCATGCAAACGCCCGCGCCCTGTGCAATACCAGCAGGATGATACCGGATCACATTATTTCCCGTTTGTTTGCCCGCGACGGACTATTCGGAGTTATGCCGGCAAACTGGGCGCTCGGGAAAGGCGAAAGCAGTGGGAAACGCCGTAAGGAGGTAGGAATGGACGATTTCGTTAATGCTGTTTCCTTTCTCCGGGAACGCGGAGGCGATCACCTTGTTGCCCTTGGTAGCGATTGGGACGGAGGCTTCGGCCGCGAACAGCTGCCGGTCTGTTTTGATTCTATCGCAGATATAGGAATCATTGCGGAAGGATTGCGGTTAAGGGGATTTTCCGCAGAGTTCGCCGATGGCTTCATGGGAGAAAACTGGCTGAAGTTTTTGAAGACGAACCTCGCGTGACTGACGATCCGGCCTTGAGCATTACAGGAATTGAAACCCGCTCATGGCGAATCCAAGGAGTCCAAGCGCAATAATAAGTGCCGGTAGCCCCTTTACCGGGCTTGTGGTCTCGGTCAGTCGAATTTGCTCATACATCGAATAGGTGAGCACATAAGCGACATAAACACCGAGTCCCGCTCCGGCCGCCGCAGCAACAGCCATGGAGAACTCCATTCCCGCCTCGTGCAGCGTATACTGAGCGCCGAAGAGAAGCGGCAGCGCAAAAAGCGGCTCCGGTAACCCGAAGCGTTCACCGGTAAGCTGTCCCCCGGCACGCAGGGCTGCGATTCCGGCAAGAGAGACCACGAGGAACACCAGCAGTGCCGTCACGTCGGCGCCCGGAACCGTACTGGCTACTACCGGTCCGATTACCGCCGAAAGGATGACCGCGCCTGAGATCCAGACACCGTTCTTGATCGCCTTGCGCACCCCGTCGGTGCCGGTGAGCAGCAACGAAACACCGAGAAACGACACGAGCATGATATTCTCGGTAAGTGCGTATGTAAGAATTGTTTCAATCCCGTCAGTCATTGTGCTCCCCCTTTATAGCCGCTCTCCGGTGTTGCGCCGGCGCCCGACGTTCGGCGCTCGGAAACACGCAGCAGAACGAATACCGCGCCGACAAAAAGAAATCCTCCGACCGGCGTAGCCATGATTCCCGCCGGTATTGCGCCATTAGGGGTCAGAACGTAGCCGAACAGCGATGCATCACCAAGTATCTCGCGGATGGCGCCTGAGACGATCATAACCGCAGCAAATGCAACGAGCACCGAAAGATTCGACTTTGCCGACACATCCTCGCCGTCGGTCTCCCGGCACATGACGAAGGCGATAGGCGATACTGCCGCAATTGCCAGCAGGACGCTCGTACTGTGTGAAAGCGGCAGGGCATAGGGCAGAAGCAGTGCTCCGGCCATTCCTCCGGCCGCACCCACAGCGACAACGCTCAACCATACAATGGCGCCCGGCAACAGGTTCTTCAGCCAGGCCTGTGCTCCCGCGGCAAGGAGCGCGGCAACCACTACAACAATAATCCCGGCTACTGCATGAAATGCGGTAACCGTAAGCGCCAGGACAGGATATGCACCGAGCAGCATTGCGCGTTCCAGTACACTGTAACGTTTCATATCATCATCTCCAGTTTCATACTGATGGACCGGCACGCCCCGTTATCTTCCGACCGCGTTCTCTACGGCTTCGACAATCCCACGGCTCGATCCCGTTGCACCGCTCACGGTGTCTACATTCAGCGTCTGACGATCGAGTATCTCCTCACGCAGACTTTCCCATGCATTCGACCAGATCTGTCGTGTCTCCGAGTGCGAAATCGCTTCCATGCCGACAATCCTGCCGCCATCGACGGTTACCTCGAGTTCAATGTCACCGGCGTACCCTGAGCCGACACCGGTATAGGTGCCGTCGTCAACCTCGGCAAACACGTCTTCATCTTCCTCTTCATCAGGTTCATCGAGAAATCCGAGCGCCGATTCGACGGCGTTCGCAACTGCTCTGCTCGAGGTGGTGGCTCCACTTATGTGCTCGAGCTCACCGGTTGCCTGGTCGCGGGTTTCCGGAGAAAGGCCGAGGAACTGTTCGAGAAAGTATCCTCTGTGAATAAGCGAACCGAGCGTCCGGCTCTCGCGTTCGTCGTACACCTCTATCCCGTCCACTTCATAGTTGCGGTCAAGGGCAACCACGACCCGTACGGGTCCGCTGTATCCGCCGGCTTCGGAATACACCAGATAGCCGATGGTCTCTTCGTCACCGGAAAAAATCTCTTCGGCACGAAGATCGTCGTCTTCGAGGTCCACAGGCAGAGCGTACTGTGCCTCGGGGAAGAATTGATTCATATGATTACGGGTTTGGGCGTCCAGATATCCCGCGTCGGTAGACTGCCAGATCATGAATGCCCCGGTACCTATTGACGCGAAGAGGACACAAGCGAGCGCAAACCCTCCAACCGAAGTACGGCGGAACGTGCGCTCACCGACTTCACCGAACTTCGGATCACGCGCGAGGGTATCTATAAGGTACACCGCTCCATTCATCAGGAGTACGGCGAATGTGGATCCCTCCGGATAAATGCCGAACTCGCGAATAAGCACCGTGAAAAACCCGATACCCAGTCCGAAGATCCAGTGCGGCGTTCTGCCCATTGGACTGGAAACAAAGTCCGTGGCCATGTACAGCGCTGTATAGATGATACTACCGGAGAGAAGAGCCGCAAGCGGGTCGACCCCCAGTGCAAGCGCGGTCACTGCCGTTCCGATCAGAACGCCGAGCCCGATTCTGTGCAGCTTGTGGCCCCGCAAATGAAGGTATACCGCACCAATAATGAGGGCGAGGGCGGATGTCTCACCGATGCTTCCGGGAATATTCCCCAGAAAGAGTTCCAGGTAACCCCAGTCTCCGGAAACCAGAGGCGTCGGAGCCGTGAAGACGTCAACCGCACCCGTCTGCCAGAACGCAAACGGCGTGTGCCACTCCGTGACCATGGCCGGCCAGCCGATGAGAAGGAGACCTCGTGCTACAAGAGCAGGGTTGAAAATGTTATTGCCGAGTCCGCCGAAGGCATGTTTACCGATAAATACCAGCAGAAACGCCCCGAGAATCGGGATCCACCATGGCGATCCGGGCGCAAGGGTCAGCCCGAGAATATATCCCGCCCCGAACGCGCTCCAGTCCCCGAGTGGTCGTTTTCGTGAGAACTTCCCCGGCTCAAGGATCGCTTCGAACAGAGCCGAAAAGGCGGAGGTGGCGAGGACCAGGTATATTGAATACGGACCGAAAAAAATCACCGACGCAATAAACGCCGGTGCCAGCGCGAGCATGACGTCAATCATGCTCTTCGACACGGTTTCCGAGGTGCCTATATGCGGGCCACTCGTCTGGTAAAGATCGCTCATGTAGCGCTACCCCTTCAATTCTGGAAGAAAAGTGTTTGCGTGTTTATTTGGCGCCGGCCCGTTGCCGGTTAGCAAGTTCGGCTTTTCCCCGTTTCAGGGTCTGGAGCAGGCCCCGACGGGATGGACACGCGAACGCACAGGCTCCGCACAGTATACAGTCCTGAAGGCCGGCTGCAACCGCCTCGTCGAGCATATCATTCCGTACGTAGCTGACGATATTATTCGGTGCGAGATACATCGGGCAGACCTCGACACATTTACCGCAGCGTATGCAGACGAGTTCCTGGTATTCGGTCGAATCTTCCGGCGTCAACAGTACTATACCGCTGGTCGCCTTCACCACCGGAATCCCCGTATCATAAATGCGCAAGCCGGTCATGGGCCCACCGATTATCAGGTGAGCATCGCTTTGGGTCGCGCCACCACAGTACTCGATAATGTCTTCCATGGAGGCTCCGACGGGAACAGCCACGTTCGAGGGACGCTCCACTGCACGCCCGCTTACCGTCAACACCCGGTGCGTGAGTGCCTCTCCGCGGTCAATGGCGCGTGTAATGGCGATCGTAGTCTGTACGTTATTCACCACACAGCCGACTTTGCTCGGGAGCGAATTCTTCGGCACCTCGCGATCGAGCACCGCTTTTATAAGGTGCTTCTCAGCTCCGTGCGGGTAACGGGTATCAAGAGCGACCGCCTCGAGATGTTCCCAGTTTTTCGCTTCCTCACGGAGAATCTGCATTGCTGCCGGCTTGTTCGCCTCGCACGCGGCGATACCCTGTTCGGCGCCCACGGTCATGCGGATAATCTCGAGGCCACGGAAAAGCGCCCGGGCTTCTTCCTGCATAAGCCGGTCGTCCACGGTCAGGTACGGTTCGCATTCGGCGCCGTTTATAAGAACCGTATCGATAGGCGTCTCAGGGCTTGGTTTAAGCTTGATGTGTGTCGGAAACCCCGCACCGCCGAGTCCGACTATACCCGCTTCTTCAACACGTTGGCGTACCGCCTCGGGCGTCAGATCGGCATCGGCGATCGGCTCCATACGTTCGTCATCACCGTCGAGGCTCGGATCATGGTCAATTACGATCGCGTCGACCATCTGCCCATCCTGAAGCGGACGCTGTTCAATTCCCGCGACTGTGCCGGGAATACTTGCGTGGATCCGTGCACCGAGGCCCTGGTCATTCATAGCAATCAGAGTCCCTCGGCGAACCTTTGTTCCCGCTTCAACCACCGGCCGCGAAGCAACGCCGGCATGCTGTTTCAGTGGTATTGCCACCTGCGCCGGCGGCGTCATTGTCTCTATCGGCTTTCCGGTGGTCAGTTCCTTCTCTTCGGGAAGATGCAGGCCGCCTATCGGGAATTTTTTAAGGGTTTCCGCCATATATCAGCTCCTTGGGTTGCCTGTTTCTCTATCATTCAGCGTCCAGCGCTGCAAGTACCGCTTCAACGACTGCTTCACTGGTCCAGGTTGCGCCACTGACGGTATCCACATCCGTACTCTGGCGGCTGATGATCTCATCCGGTACGGTCGCCCAGACGTCCTCCCACAGGTCTTCGCGTTCACTCTGGGAAATAACGTCGATATCGACTATTTCACCACCCTCAACGGTGACCGAAAGTCGTATTTCATCGTGAAAGCCCTCCGCGGTCCCCTCGTAGGTACCATCCTCTGTTGCCAGATCGCTGATACTCGCGACGGCATCATTTCCTGCTTCATCGTCCGCTGCTTCATCGCCACTTCCGGCCTGTGCAACAAGTTCACGTTCCGGCTCCAGCGTCGATGCTGCGGTAAAAAGAATTCCGATGATAAGCACCGGGACGATCCAGACAATTGTAACACTCCGTTTCATGGGCTTTTTCCTCCGCCTTCCATATTCTCCTGGATTTCGTTGTGCCGGCAAGAGTTGTAACCGATACCTTCATATCGATATCGATATATCTCTTTCAGGCTATGTGAAATTTAGCGTAGTGCATGAACATTGTAAAGTCCCGAAAATAAATATTGTGACACGAATATTATTATTATAGGTTGATGGTTTCCCCGGCCAGGCGTCGTGACCGTACTCAGAGTCACAGGTTCGCAGGAGGCTTGTGGGTGGCCACAGCAGCGAATTGCCCCTTCGCCGCCTGTGCCGCAAGTGCCCGGCAAGTGCCCAGGGCGTGCCCGGCAAGTGCCCAGGGCGTGCTGCATCCCCGTGTTGACCCTGCGATAGCATCCATTGTATATAAACCGCTACGCTTTTACAGATAGATAACGAATTAGAGAGGAATTATGTACGCACTCGTAGAGATTGCCGGAAAGCAGTACCGGGCCGAGGAAGGGGCCCTGCTCAAGGTGAACAAACTTCAGGCTTCCGAAGGCGATACGGTCAAGCTCGACTCGGTGCTCCTTGTAAATAACGGCTCGTCGGTTGCTGTGGGAACACCGTACGTTAATGGAGCGGTAGTCACGGCGACTGTCGAAGAGACCGGGCGCGACGATAAGGTTACCGTATTCAAGTACAAGAAACGAAAGCGGTACAAGCGCAAACACGGACATAGGCAGTATTATTCAATGCTGCGGGTTCGCGACGTCGCCGCGAACTGAGCGACCGGCGATCAGCGACTGCCGTGATTTCGGTGGATATACGGCTCGCCGGGGGAGCGATACGTGCTCTCGACTCGCGCGGCCACGCGGCAGCAGCGGGGGATGTAAGCGTTCCGTGTGCCGCGGTATCCGCGTTGCTGCGATCCTTTGTCGCGGCTTTGGGCGAGTCGGAGACTGTTTCCGCCGAAGGAGACACGACCGGCCCCGGCACGCTTACCATTCGTGTCGGGGGTGTCTCGGATGAGCGCTGGCTCCGGGGAGCGGGCGATATGCTTCTCAGCGGCCTGCGTCAGGTTGCGTCGGAGTTCCCCGACGAGGTAGAGCTTCGTGTGTCGCGGGAATCGTAACGACTCCCCGCGGTGCGGGAAGGGTTTTCAGCTAATCAGGTTTTGGAAGGAGAGCAGTAACTATGGCTCATAAGAAAGGTGGAGGCAGCTCCAAGAACGGACGCGACAGTACTTCAAAGCGCCTTGGCGTGAAACGATTCGGTGGCGAAGTCGTGAAAGCCGGATCGATCCTCGTCAGGCAGAGAGGTACCAAATTTCACCCGGGACTTAATGTAGGTCGTGGAAAAGACGACACGCTTTACGCCCGGTTAACCGGCGTAGTTTCCTTCCGTCGGAAGAAGGGACGCAGTTTCGTCTCGATCGAGCCGGCCGAAGTGGAGCACGCGGGCGAAAACTGATCGTCTGCAGCTGTGCAATCATTTGTTGACGAGGCTACGATTACTCTGCAGTCCGGGCACGGAGGAAAGGGAGCGGTCAGCTTTCGACGGGAAAAGTATGTCCCGAAGGGTGGGCCGGACGGCGGTGACGGCGGTACCGGCGGGAATGTCATCCTGCGCCGCCGCGAAAACCTCAAGACGTTGTCTCATTTATCAGGAAAGAACACTCTCTCCGCCGGCAGGGGTGGCGCAGGATCATTCCGCAATCGCCACGGGGCCGATGGAGAGGATCTTCTTATAGAGGTGCCTCCCGGGACCGTGTTGTACGACGCGGATACCGGTGAGTTGCTCGCCGATCTCGCGGATACACACGAACAGGTACTGCTTCGCGGAGGCATCGGCGGAAAGGGTAATGCCCGGTTCGCTACGAGTACCAACCAGGCTCCCCGCTATGCTCAGGACGGTATGCCGGGACAATCGGTGAAAGCCCGTATTGAGCTTAAGCTCATGGCCGACATAGGGCTTGTCGGGCTGCCGAATGCCGGAAAATCAAGTCTGCTCTCGGCAATGAGTAATGCGCGTCCGAAAGTGGGCGACTATCCGTTCACGACCACGATTCCACACCTCGGAGTGTATCGCCGTGGCGCATACGATGTCGTTATCGCGGACATACCCGGAATAATTGAAGGAGCGGCGGAGGGGCACGGGCTTGGATTGACCTTTCTCAAGCACATATCCCGGACCGCACGCCTGTTGTTTCTCGTGGACCTGTGTGGATCGCCTGTGTCCGATATTCATGTACTCGAATCCGAAATCGCCTCTTACGGAGAACAGATTGGTGAAAAACCGCGCATTATCGTCGGCAATAAGATCGATGCTGCCGACGAAGACGCTGCCGAGGAGTTGAACGCTGCCTTTCCTGACGAAGAGGTGTTTATCGTGAGCGTTGCCACTCGTTCCGGGCTTGACCGGCTTGCCGACAGGCTTGTCCGCGCTGTTCATGGGAGAGACCCGGATGAGAGGTGATTCGAAGGCGCCTGCGATACTCGGTGGATCGTTCGACCCGATTCACATCGGGCACCTCCATCTCGCGGATGCGGCGCTTCATAGCGGTTTGTTTGACGTGGTGTACTTCGTTCCCGCCTATCGATCTCCGCACAAACGCAACGGCGCCGTTGCCTCCGACACTGCGCGAAAAGAAATGGTAGAGGCAGCGGTCGAGCACCGTGAACACATGCACGTGCTGAACTGGGAACTTGAACGAATGGGAACCTCTTATACCGTAGATACCGTGCGGGGTGTTCGCGCGACTCTATCCGAGGACATGGCGCCGGGCCTCATACTTGGAGATGACCTGCTCGACGGCTTTGAGCGATGGAAACACATGGATGAGCTTGTTCTGACTACCGTTCTCACTATCGGCGCCCGTGATAGTGATGATCCGCGTGAGGATCCGCGAATAGCCAAACTTGAGGCGCTCGGAGGTACGGTGAGAGTGCTTTCGAACGCGGTGCTTCCGGTCTCGTCAAGCGATATCCGGCGGCGGATTGAGGACGGAGAGGCGTACCGTGATCTGGTTCCGGTCGAAGTGTATGACATCATTGAAAGACGTACATTGTACCGATAGGCTCAATTGTACCGATAGGCTCAGAGGTTGAGGTCACGTACATCCATGGCGATGAGGTTCCGAGTAGACAGCTCAATAGTATTTGTCCTGCTTATTTTCCTTGTGCTTGGCAGCACCGCGCTGTTCATATATTTCCAGGTCCGCAGCGATGAGATTTCTTCCCGGGTCGACGCGGATCGACAATTCACGTTCATGTTGTCCGCCGGTGATCCCGATGAAGTTCCATTGTTCACCCAGGCTGTAATCTATGAGCCCGGCACCGCGCGGGCGGCAATGTTCGACGTTCCCTCGAACGTCGGCGCAATTCTGAGAAGTCTCGGCCGTACCGACCGCATCGGTGAGCTCTACCGTGAAGAAGGCATCGGGCGTTATCGGGAGCTGGTATCGGAGCTGCTTGGCATAGAAATACCGTTTCACCTGCATTTCGAGCGAGAGCAACTCTCTTCATTTGTAGACCTTGTCGATGGAGTTGATCTTCTGGTGGCCGATCCGATAACCAGCACTGATCTGTCGGTTGACCTCGTCGCCGATCTTGCGACCGACGCGACCCAGGGGGATGAGGATGCCGAGTCGCTGCGCCGTAACGCCCTGCTGCCCGCCGGTAACGTTACCCTCGAAGGGCCGAAGGTGCTTCAATTTCTCGACCGGTCCGTGCCCGGTGAGCGGAATATAGAGCCGGTCAGGCGCAGGCAGCAGTTCGCCGAGACCCTCCTCGAACGCATGCACTCCCGGGCCGATGTTCTTCAGGAGGGGCCTGGCCTGCAGCGCACGAGTGAGCTTGTTACCACCAATCTCGATAATCGTTCGCTCTCATCGCTTATTGCGGAAATCGGCCGTCTTGATACCGCCCGCATTGCACGTCAGCGGGTAACCGGCGCCTACCGCACCGTCGAGGTGGAGGGTGAGTCGAGACGGTTACTCTTTCCTCATCTTGAAGGTCAGTGGCTTCGTGAGACCGTCTCACAGGTTTCCGCCAGCCTATCCGCTGAGGACATGGATGAGTTTGAGGACGGCGAGATCGTAACGATCGAGGTGCTTAATGGCACGAATATCTCCGGCCTCGCCGAGCGAACGAGCCAGATGTACGATGAACTCGGGATGTTTGACGTTGTGAGGTATGCCAATGCAGACTCAACCGACTACGAAAACACCGAGGTCATCGACCGTCGAGGGGACGGTCGATTCGCATCGCGCGTAGCGGAAGTGATACGGGCGCAGAATGTGGTTAATCGACCGGATGAAGCGACCGACGGAGAAATAGATGTGACACTTATTCTGGGACGGGATTTTGATGGCAGATTCGTTCGCGAGTAAAGATTTCGACAGCGCCTTATTTGTGCGGGGTGCATCCGCCTTGCTCGACGAATCTCGCGCAGGCGATACCATTGCACTGGATGTCCGGGGAATTTCCTCGATAACCGACTTTCTCGTGGTTTGCACCGTTTCAAGCAACGCGCAGATGCGGGGGCTTGTCGAAAAACTCGCCGAATACTGTGCGGAGCACGGGGTAGAAGGAAGAAATCTGCATAAACGCCCGGACGAAACCGGATGGCTGCTGATAGACTGCGAGTTCGTCGTCTTTCACCTCATGACAAAAGAACTCCGGGATTTCTACGAACTTGAACGACTCTGGTTCAGCGGAGAGACCCTCTTCGACGCTACAAATCAGTCGGACTGACCTTACTCAAAGCCCAACTTGGACATGGTCTCACTCACAGCCCAACTTGCACAGATCGCCATTCACAGCCCGACTTACACATGTCCTCACTCACAACCCTACTTGTACAGGTGTAGGCGCGACTCTTTAGATCTCCGCCCGCGATCAGTCTTCTTCCTCATCCGGATACATGCCGAACAGGTCGAGCCCCTCATCATCCTCATATGTGTGGTCGTCCTCATCTGAGTCCTCATAGTTGAGGGATGCGGGATCGAGGCCCGTATCGCTCTCTATATCCTCGTCGTCATCCGCCTCGAACAGTGCCTTGTGGACCGGACCGAGAGCAGACCAGTTTCGTGGCGCATCCTTTCCGGATTGCCTGTCCTCGTTTTTCTGCTCTTGACTGTCATCGGGATGATTTCGGTCGCTCATGCGCTGACTCTACGTACATCGAGCCAGGCTGGTCAATTGTCCGGCGTATCCCAAGGCCGCCCGGGTGAGTTGTCCATGCATCCGAAAGCCGCCCGGGTGAGTTGTCCCGAGGGCAGTCTTGACGCAGCGCCGGCAACGGCACTCATCCATTAACGATGGAGGGGGATTTGCGTTTCCAGTGCCGATGCGGGTAACCTTACCCGCCTATGCTTCTTCGTGCGATAGCGTTCGACATTGACGGCACTCTCTACCCGAACAAGGCAATGTATCTGAAAAGTATCGGGCTCGCGCTGACCCGCCCGAGGCTGCTTTATCATTTCGCGCGCGTCCGGCGGCAGCTGCGCAAGGTGAGACCGATCGAGGATTTCTATGAAACCCAGTTGCGTATGACGGCGGAGTCGCTTCGCACCTCGCCTGAATCACTCCGCGAACGACTGGCACGCGATATCTATGATGCTTCTGAAGGAATACTCGCATCGGTACCGCTTTATACCGGCGTTGCAGAACTCCTGAGAGAGCTGTCCGGTCGGGTAAAACTTGGAGTGATGAGCGACTTTCCGGTCGATCGGAAGCTGGGAATCCTGGGGCTTGATACGGGCTGGGATTGCCGAATTTCTACCGAGGAAGTCGGCTACTTGAAACCAAGCCCTGAGCCGTTTACTGCGCTTCTTGAATGCCTGGATTGCCCCGCTGAGCAGGTGCTCTATGTCGGCAACAGTTTCCACTACGATGTTATCGGCGCTTCGCGGGCGGGTATGCGTACCGCCTGGCTGAATGATAATGGACGAAAACCACCGGTGGCATCGGTGCATCCCGACATTACCTTCAGTGAATACGGCGAGCTTCGTGAGTGGATATTGCCGTACCTCCCGGAAAAACCGTCCGAATAGCGGACTCTTCCCGCGTCAGCAGCTGCCCTGGAGGCAGCTGCATCGGGCTGCATGTCTCTCACTTGAAATCGATGCCTTCTCGTATTTGCGATTGTGTGCTATATATTACTATAGGGAACATGTTTACTGGGAGAGGGAACATATGCCGATTACCGCTGGCGACGTAATTGTCGTCGGGGTCGTACTCGTGGTTCTTGCCGTCTATCGGCAAATAGACCGCAATAATCGATCCCTGGAAAAAGTAAAACGTTTTGCCGACAAAGTGCAGAACGATATCGATCACCTCGTAGCCGAGCGAGTGACTGCGCTGCGCGACGTAGCTATTGAGGTCGATGTTAATCAGAAAACCTCGCGCGAGATTCTCAAGCGACTCAGCGACGCCGAGCAGGAGCTTCGCGATCGCGCGGAGTTTGTCGAGTCGATCGCAGAGCGAATCGATGCATATGATAAATCGCTTTCCGAGCTCGACGAGCGCACCGCCCGTGCCCGGGAAAATATAGATAAGGTGCAGGCTGAGTCGGATTACATCGACAGTGTCGGGAAACGTATCAAGGCGTCACAATCGCGGATGAGCGAGATCGAGCAGCGGCTCGCTTCCACCGAAACCGCGTTCGAGGAGCATAACGCACGCGAACTCGAGCGAACCCGTGATGAGCTTGTCGCAAATGTTCAGAACACCGTTTCGTCCGTTGAACACCAGGTGGCCGAGGCTGAACAGCGCATTAAGGCAGTCATTTCCGATCTCGATGACCGTGCGGATCAGGCGCGCGAATATGTTGTGCAGGCTTCAGACGATGCGGAACGGCGTGCGGATGCCATGGCTTCCCGGACGGCCGAACGCCTCAACGAGCTCTCACGCGAGACCGAAGAGACACTCGATTCACTCGGCGAGCGCGGCCGGAATCTCGAAAGCGAAGCGCTTTCCGGATTGCGAATGTATATCGACGAGCAAACGGCCGCGGCGAGGCAGGAGCTCGAGAAGACTCTCGAGTCAAGTCGGGAAAACATCGACCTGTCTCTTCAGGAAAAACTCTCGGAGGCGTACAGCGAACTCGAGGAAAAAGTTACCGCGGATCGCGACCGGGTAGCCGCCGACTTTGATGCCAGACTCGGAGAATTGCAGGCTGAAACGGCAGAACGAACAAAAACGTTGACCGGTCGACTCTCCGAGCTCGGTCGCAACATCGACGAGACCGAAACAGAGATCAGGGAACGGATGCAGCAGCTCTTCCGGGAGACAACCGAATCGGTGGCTCAGTGGCGCGAGCAGTTCAATGAACAGATCGAGTCCAGTCGCGATCAGCTGCGCTCGGAGATCGAGCAGCTCGAGCAGCGGCAGACCGCCCTCCAGCATAATTCCACCGAAGTCCAGCGGGTTGCAAAAACACTCGATGAAGCAGTTGCTGCGCAGAAACAGCATGTCGAATCACAGCTTGCCGAGCTTGAACACGGCTGGCAGGACACCTTTGATGAAAAGGTATCCCGCGCGTCCGAACGGATTTTTGAGTCACTCGATACGAAACTTCAGGAAACCGAGGATTCACTGAACGGGCGCATGGAGCGCCTCGAAACAGCCGCCGCCGACATGGATAACTTCGAGCAGGCGGTTCGCGACTCCATGCAGCAGGCAGCTGATCGGCTTGAGTCGGAACTCGAAGCGGTGGGCGAGAAGCTCCACGAGCAGCGCAATGCGGATCTGCAACAGGCTGAACAGGAAATGGACCGCATTCGTAATTCCATGAATGAGCTCGATGGTGAGCTGCGCGAGCTGAAGTCGAGTGCGTACGAAAACGTCAATGAAAAGCTGAAGGTGTTTGAAGACGAGTTTTTTACCGACCTTCGAAACCGAAGTGTCGCCATGGACCGCAGGCTCGAGGAATGGCAGGAAACCGTCGACAACCAGCTCGCCGCGATCGCGGAGGAAGCGAAACAGGGCCGGGCGGACCTCGAAAAACGCTATAGCGAAGAGTTTGACAGCCGACTTGAAGAGCACGGACGTGCGCTCAAAGAAAAGATTGCCGAACAACAGCGGGAACTTGATGAGCATGCCCGTGAGGTTGCTTCCCGCGGTGACACGCTGAAGGATGAAATCGAACAGTTCGGCGAGCAATTGAAATCCTCGGTCTCCGAAACCGAACATGGCGTGCGCGAACAGTTCAGGCAGGATATAGCCGCTCTCAGAGGAGAGCTTGATCAGTGGTATGAGCAGGTCAGGCAGCGTCTCAACGAGACGGATGAAACAACCGAGGGACGGTTGAATCAGGTCGAATCGCGGGTTGTGGAAGTCGAAGAACGGGCTGAGTCGGCAGCATCACGAGTTGAGCAGCGCGCTCAACAGGCGGTGGCGACTGTTAAAGACAGTGGCGAGTCGTTCCGTAATGAAATCGAAAACCGCCGGAAGGCCGTTGAATCTGAAGCCGATGAGAAACTCGGTGAAATCCGCAAGCTGGTACGGGAAACCGAAGATCAGGTGGCGGATCACCGCGAAACTGTACTCGGCGAAATCGATCGACAGGCCTCGAATCTTCAGTCGCAGGTCGACAGGCTGAAGGAAGAGCAGAAAGCATTCGTTGAGCATACTCGTGCGTTCGAGCGTGCTGACGAGCTCAAAGCGACGCTTGAGCAGGAGATTCAGCGACTCAGCGACGAGCTCGATCGTGTCTATGAGCGACGGGAGGCGGTTGAGCGCCTCGACAGTGAGGTGAACGCGGTACGCAGCATGGTAGAGGATACGCAGCAGCGGCTTACCTCGTTCATGCAGGAGAAGCGTCGCATCGATCAGATTGAGGACGATTACGCGAAACTTCTGAATATGTCGGAGCAGGTTGAATCGAAGCTCGCACAGGTAACCAACTCCAACGATACGCTGCAGGATATTCAGGTCCGATTGCGTAAAGTAGAAGAGATGCGTGAACAGGTCGAGCAGGGTTTCTCACGGCTCGAGAAGAAGCAGAACGTTCTTAATGCGACAAGCGAGGGCATAGATAAGAGCTTTAACGATCTTGAGCAGCTCGAAAAGCGCATTGAAAAGATTCACGGCGAGGTCGAAGAGCTGCCGAAGCGATTGAATAAGGTTTCAAATACAATCGAAGAGCTTTCACGCGGAAAAGAGGATGCCGATCATGCGGTCGAGCAGATGAACAAGCTCGAACAGATGATCGAGGACACCGAAAGCCGAATGGAAGAGCTTCAGAAGGCCAGGGAGTGGCTTGCTCGCACCGAGACGCGACTGCAGGAAGTCGGCGAAGAGGCCAAAGAGCAGGTGAAACTGCTCGGCAGCATTATGAAGCAGAGCGGCAAGGAGGAATCCGATAAGGGCGGAGCACCTCCGGTCAGTGTGCGTGATACGGTTACAAAGCTTGCTCGAAACGGTTGGAAGGCCGACGAAATCGCACGGGCAACCAAGCTCAGCCTCGGCGAGGTGGAGCTTATACTCGAAATGCCACGCAAGTAGGAGCTTATGCCACAACGCTTGGGCTGCTGCCGCCTAAGCGTTTGCATCCGGCTCAGAGGTGGGCATCCGGCTCAGAGGTGGGCATCCGGCTCAGAGGT
>CAZMEV010000056.1:18502-19585 GCA_964565375.1 uncultured Spirochaetaceae bacterium | reverse complement strand
CGATCGGAATCGACCGGTTTAACGATGACCGCATTGCCCTTATCGGTACGGGCCACTGTCCATATTTCCGCCTCAATCAGCATAGCCCTAAGGTACGAAACGGACGACATTTTTGCAAATGCCCCGCGGTGGAAACCCTCGGTGATTACGCCTGGTCGGCAGCGATTTCGCTTGCTCGAAGGGCCGTTCCGTCTATACCTTCTACATCACCATGAAGAATTCAGGTCGATGTTTTCCCGCAGCAGTGTTCGTGTCCGTTCTTCTTGTTGCCGCCTCGCCGCTGTTCGCGTCATTCGAAGATGAACTCGAGCAGATCGACGAGCTCCACGAAGAGGACCGGCACGAGGAGGTTTTCGAGAGGCTCGAAGCGCTCCGCCGGCAGGCACGGACCGATTCAGAGCGCGCCGAGCTTCTCTGGCGTGAGTCACGGGCGGTCATGAATGAAGCCGACCTGCTTCACCGCTCCGGAGAGATTTCGGGCCGGGAGGCGCGGGCGCGTCTCGATGAAGGGGAGGCGTTGGCGCAGGAAGCCATCGACCTCGACGACTCAATCGCATATGCATACTTCTGGAAGGGGTCGAATATCGGGTTGCGCGGGGAAATTCGCGGTGTCCTCAGCGCGCTCTCGAGTGCCGGCGATGTCCGCGATTACGCCGAACGGGCACTGGAGATAGACAGCGAGCTGAAAGAGTCGTACTACCTGCTCGGGATTCTCTACCGGGAACTTCCGGGAGGCTTTATTTCCTTCGGGGACGACGACAAGGCAGTCGAATACGGACGACGCGCGGTCGACCTCCATGAAAGAGAATACGAGGCAGGGCTCGTTCCTTACCGTTACTTCGGCTTTTATCTGGATCTCGCCGAATCTCTTGATTCCCGCGGCAATCGAGGTGACACCGAGGAAGCCCGCTCCATTGTCGCGGAGATGATCTCGGAACTTGAGGCTCTCGAGTCCCGCAACACACGGCAGGACCTCGCTCTTGAACGGGCCCGGGAACTCGAGGCGGAATTATGAGCCTCGAATTCTTGTATAACGCAGCGCGGGGTTAATGTGGCGCCACGCTGGGGCCAGTGGCGCCACGC
>CAZMEV010000056.1:0-18402 GCA_964565375.1 uncultured Spirochaetaceae bacterium | reverse complement strand
CCAGTGGCGCCACGCTGGGGCCAGTGGCGCAGCTTTCAAGTGGAGCCGCTTTCCTCAGCAGGATGCGCGAGCTCCGATTCGATAGCCTTGAGTTCCCGGCGGGCCTGTTCCGGCATGCGTTCGAGAAGAGCACGGCGGCATCGAATACCGTCGGTAACTTTGTCGCGCTTTGGTCTGGTTGAGGCTCCGGGGTGCTTGAGCCGATCCCAGAAGCGCTTTGTGCGGGTGTCGGGTTCGCGGTTACGTCTTCCCTCCGGCGATTTCCCGTCACGACCGGCGGCAGCCGCGGCAGCCGACCACGGGACCTTCCGGTTGCGATAGTACAAATCCATATCAACCAGCCGGTTCCCCTGCTCGTCGTACTCGAGACCGACAAGCACTTCCTTTATGGTCGAGGGAGGTTCGAGCGTAAACATACGTACCTGAAACGCGAGCACCGACATGAGCGCAAGGGCGTGATCCTCGGTCCATCGTTCGCCGAGGATCATGCCGAGTTCAAGGCCCGAGAGCACTGTGAGAAGTCGCCGGTAGTGAAGACTATAGCGCTCGGCTGAATCGTAAATGTTAATGCGGACTTCGTACCATTCATGTGTATCGAGATTCTCGGTAATATAGACGAGCGCTTCACTTCGAAGGGATTCGAGAATACGATGCCCGGGTTCCCGAATAAGCAGCACCGTAGCTGCGATATCGTTCTCACTGAGACTTCTGTTCAGCGGTGTTTCGGTGAGCGCAAGAAGGGTATGTCCGCGTCCCCCCTGCTCGATTGCCGCTCCGATATCCGTTCGATGCCCGTCGTATCTCGTCTCGAGCCTCGAGAGCATTGACTCGCGACTTCCGGTAGTACGCATGAGAACAATCGTGGGACCAAGGGAAGGCCGGCAGGAACCCGCAATGCTCTGCTCGGAGCGGGTGAAAAAATCCACAAGAAATGCCGCGATATCCTCACGTACTACAAACACCTCTTCCAGATCCTGCAGGTTCAGCCCGCTGCCGAGGTCGTTGTGCGCCACAAGGCACAGCGTTTCGTCTTCGCCCGCACGATCGAGGCCTTCGTGGAACCCGCACGCCTCGGCGCCGGGAAATGCCCGCAACCGATCACAGCACTGCCGGGGGGCATCGGTATGCATTGTAACGACCCGTGGACCTGTGCGCAGCAAAAACATCGTCTACATTCCGTTTCCGCCTCGTTCAAGAAGCCGGTACCGATCGGTATCCATCGGATATGATACAGCGTAAACCGTCCCGCGCGAGAGGTCTATGACGGAAGCGCTCACGAGCCCGTTAAGAAGCCGGCCGCGGTCGGTCTGCATGGAATCGGGGGTCCTGCTGTGACCGTACAGATCAAACTCCGCCCGTGCCTCACCCCCCGGCCCGTAGTGATCGAGATAGAACCGACGACCGCCGATCTCCTGCGTTCCGGAGGGAACCACGCGGGTATGTCCTGAAATCGCCTCAAGGAGCTCGGAATCGTCGTGGTTACCCGGCACTACATAGACGGTTCGCTCCCCGTCACCTTCAAGAATATCAAGCAACTGCCGCGAGCGGGTTTCCCAGCGCTCCCGTTTATGCGGGTCGAACTCGAGTTTAATGTCATCTACAAGGTCTCCGGTATGTACGACATAGCGGGGTTGAACGCGACGAAGCAGTTTACGCAGGAAGCCGTAGATTTCCCACGGTGTATCACTCACGTGTACAAGCATTGCCCCGCCTTCAGAGGCCAGCCGGGAACGCAATGTCCGTGGAAGGTACACCCGGCCGGTGAGCGCGGAAGCAAACCGATGCGCCATTTCTCTCATTGTGAAGGCCATTGTATACGGCACAGCGGCAGCGGGAGAATATGCGGTGCGAATGGGGTTTCACTGGTTGCGCCGGCAGCAGCACTATCCGTATCCTTCCAGTCACTCATGGCGAGTTCACAGAGGGATAACGGAAGCAACGACATATCCACTATGCGGGGATTGCGATTTCTGGTTATCCAGTCGCTCGTTACCCTTACTACGTTGAAATGGATGCTTCTTGCTGCCATCGCCGGGATTATCGTCGGAATTCCGACCGCGATATTCCTGCGACTGCTCGACGGGGGAATCGGCGTTGTCTATGATTTGCCGCATTTTTATCTGCTTATCCCTGTGGGGCTGGTAGTCAGTTATCTGCTCGTCTCGCGTCTGGCCCCGGATGCGAAGGGACACGGTACCGAACAGGTCATAGATGCCATTCACCATCGCGACGGCACAATCGATCTTAAAGTCATTCCGGTCAAAATGGTTGCAACCCTCGTTACCCTGATTCTCGGCGGATCGGCAGGAAAAGAGGGGCCGAGCGCGCAGATCGGAGCAGGAGTTGCTTCCGGATTCGCGCGAATGATTCGTCTGAACAAGCTCGACAAGCAACGGTTCGTTCTCTGCGGCATCAGTGCCGGTTTTTCCGGTGTGTTCGGCACACCTATCGCAGGTGCCATTTTCGCGTCCGAAGTGCTTTCTATCGGCAGATTTTATTATAACCGCCTCCTGCCGGCCCTGATCGCCAGCTTCGTAAGTGTTTTTATTACGAGCACGCTCGGCGTCCGCCATCTGAGCTTTGCCGGCGACTACGCGGTGACAGCTGAAATAACCATGCTCTTCCAGATGGTGGTGTTCGGTTTTGTCATCGGCATGCTCGCAATTCTCTTCATTTTTCTACTGACCCGGACCGAACGTGTCTTTGAGCATCTCACGTTGCCCGGGAGCGTCAAGGCACTGGCAGGGGGACTTATTCTTGTCGGCGTTGTGCTGCTTACCGGGACGACCAACTACATCGGCCTCGGCATGGAGTTAATTGACCTTTCCCTGGACGGCGAGCCCTATCGCGGAGTTGCCGCATTGTTTAAAATGGTTACCACCTCGGTGACGCTTTCGGCCGGCGGCAGTGGCGGAATTCTGACACCGGTGTTCTTTATCGGCACCATGGCCGGGAATTTCTGGGCCCAGATATTCAGTCTCGACATTGGGGTATACTCGGCGATCGGCATGATCGCGTTTCTCGCGGCAACCACCAACACCCCGATCGCCGCAGCGTTTATGGCAGTTGAGCTGTTCGGACTGGGAACCGGCTCGTGGGCGACAATCGCTGCTTCGGTAGCGTATCTGATCGTCGGTCACCTGAGCGTGTTTCCGAGCCAGATCATCTATCAGAAAAAGACGTTCTTTGCAGACCTCGAAGTTCACGATGTCCCGATTCACTTCTCCTGGAGAGGAATACGACGAGTGTTCGCCTCCTTTTTTCGCGGTTATCGCGATGAACGCGATGAGGCGATGGCGCCCGGCGGGATTTCGATAGCGGATAATGAACGCCACCGGTTCGACGAGCAGGTGAAGCCTCATACACCGGGGCAGACCTACTATCCGTTGAGTACGGTGCCGCATACCCCGTCGTACCAACATACGGGCAGCATCCGGAGAGACGAAACGACAGGTGAAAGAGAGGTGGTGTTTACCATGCAGGAACACATAGACAGGATTCGCGAGTATGTGGATAGCGCGTCACGCATTTGTGTGCTGACGGGAGCGGGAATATCTGCCGAATGCGGTATTCCCACATTCAGGGACTCGCAGACCGGATACTGGGCCCGGTTTGATCCATCGGAGCTTGCAACGCCCGAGGCATTCGAGGCAAACCCCGCGAGAGTGTGGAGCTGGTACACCGCACGTCGCCAGGCACTCCGCAGAGTCGATCCGGGTCCGGGACACCTCGCGCTGGTTCGAATGGAGGGCTATGCGGATCGCGTTACCGTCGTGACACAGAATGTGGACGGGCTGCATCACCGCGCCGGCAGCAGCCACATCCTTGATATTCACGGTAATCTGCTCCGTGTGCGATGCAACAACGGCTGCGTTGCCTATCATCGGGACGAACAGTCGCCGGAAGCCCAGGCGGTATTCGCAGGTGATATGGCGGCCGCATTCGCCGCCGAGGCGGCTGAACGGGATGAGGATTTCAACGAGGTAGAGGTTCCGAGGTGCCCGCGCTGCGGGGAATACCTCAGACCGGATGTGATCTGGTTCGGAGAAATGCTTCCGACCAAACGACTCGAAGCGGCATTTGCCGAAGCAGAGCGCTGCGATCTGTTTTTCACCATTGGAACTTCGGCACAGGTGCAGCCCGCCGCCAGCCTCCCCCGGATCGCCGTTGACCGCGGTATTCCCGTAATAGAGATTAATCCGGAAGCCACTCCGCTCAGCGACCGTGTAACCATATCGCTCCGTGCCGGAGCAGGAGAAATACTCTCGCGTGTTCTATGAGGTTCGGCAGGACCTTTTTGCCGCCCGCTACAGTCTCGCTGCGGCCTAGAGTCTCGCCGCCGGCTACCGTTTTGCCGCGGCCTACAGTCTCGCCGCCGCCTACAGTCTCGCTACGGCCTACAGTTCCTGACTCCCCGAAAACGAAAAGGGGAGCGTCGTATCCGGCACAGACGGCAGTTCACCTCCGCCGACGCTGAACGTAAAAGCGCCCTCGAACCGGTAGGCCAGTGGCGCCTCTCCGACGATCGCATCGCGGAACGATCGCCCCACATCGAAAAAGGGTATCTCAACGGTGAGGACCTGACGGTCAAGGCTCTCAGCACCTACTGTGCGTTCCGCATCCAGATTACCGGAAACAACAGTACGTCCGTCCAGTGCGAACTCATAGGGAAGCGAACGCGGAATGACAAGAGTCTCGTTCGGATTATCGATAAGAATGGCAATCCCGAGTTCAGCACTGCTCAGCCCGACGCTTCTCAGTTCAATGCCATCGAAAGAGATTTCCGGCAACCGCAGCACCGGAATAGTTCCTGCGTGCTCGAGCGGCAGTTCGACGACACCGAACAGAGGAACCGACACAGATGGCACGAACGTAGCGGTGTACTGCGTTTCGGTTCGATCGGCTATACCTGAAACCGACGAGAAGAGTTCCTCATACGCTACACGCATTGCTACTTCCACTTCAGTCGAACCATCAGCCGGAATACTCAGACGGGAGTCATCGGATACTGCGTTTCCGGAGACAGGAACGAAATCACCTATGCGCATACTGTAGGAAAGCCCATTCAGATCGAGCGCAAAGTCATTGGTGTTACTCACTTCAACAAGCGCCGTGACTTCCGCATGATCGAAAGAGAGCCCGGTCAGATCGACCGACTGTACTTCGGCTGTCGGCCGGTCCGGCGGCGAGAGAAGATGTTCCAGCCCGGCGCATCCGGCGAGCATCAGAATCAGAACAAGCGTCAACGATGCACGAACGGTTCCCGCTGCGGAAATACAGCTGCGCATATGCAGAAATCTTCTCATGGCTGCCTCACCTTCATTCAGTAAGCAAGTACACTTTGTAGCCACCGCTCAGCCTCGCGCATATCAATGCCTTTGCGCTCGGCGTAATCCTGCACCTGGTCCTTCGCCACCTTTCCGACGGAGAAGTACTTACTCCCCGGATGTCCGTAGCAGAAGGCGCTGACCGCAGCCGGCGGCATCATCATACAGCTTTCGGTAAGCGTAAGACCGATTTCCCGGTCCGGTTCGAGCAGATCCCACATAATCCGCTTCTCGGTATGATCGGGACATGGCGGATAGCCGGGGGCCGGACGAATCCCCTGATACCGGATATTCAGAAGCTCAGTTATACTGAGATTTTCATCCGGCGCATAGCCCCAGAACTCTTTTCGAACGCGTTCATGCAACCGTTCGGCAAATGCCTCAGCAAGCCTGTCGGCAAGCACTTTGGCGAGAATCTCCGAATAGTCATCATCCTGTGCCCGGTGTTCAGCGACGACGTTCTCCAGACCAATTCCGGCCGTATCGGCGAAGCAACAGATATAATCGGCCACCCCCGAATCAACCGGTGCAATATAGTCACAGAGACTGAGATAATAGGGAGTCTCGCTTTTGCGCTTCTGCTGGCGCAGGGTCGGCAGCCGAGTTCGAATTTCCCGCCGCGTGTCGGCGGTGTAGATCTCTATTTCATCCCGGTCATTGCTGTTGGCCGGCCAGAACCCCATTACCGCGCGGGCTTCGAGCCGCCGGTTTTCAATGAAATCGGTAAGCATTGCCCGCGCGTCGTCGTAGAGCCTCCGGGCGGTTTCCCCCTTTTCGGGATCGTCGAGGATTTCAGGAAACTTGCCCTTCATATCCCAGGCGACGAAGAAATACTCCCAGTCGATGTACTCGGCAATTTCGCCGAGGTCGTAGTTGCGGAATGTTTTCGTACCGAGAAACGCCGGGCGGGTCGGTATATAATCGGTATTCCAGTCGGTGGGAAATCGTTTTTCACGCACCTCAGCGATCGGCAGATACTCTTTACTGTCGTCCCGGGAGGCCCGTTTTTGTCGAACCGCTTCATGGTCCGCATTCAGTTCCTCCACAAAGCGATCCCGTGTGCTCTCCCCGAGCAGCTTGCCGACTATTCCCACCGCAATGCTTGCATCCTTCACATGAACAACAGGCCCTGAGTACTGAGGAGCGATTTTGACGGCTGTGTGAATCTTATTGGTAGTGGCCCCGCCGATCATAAGCGGCAGTGTAAAGCCTTCGCGCTCCATTTCCTTCGCCACGTGTACCATTTCATCAAGACTCGGCGTAATGAGTCCCGACAGACCGATAATATCCACATCGTGTTCCCGGGCGGCTGCGAGAATATCGGCACAGGGGACCATGACGTCGAGGTCTATAACCTCGTAGTTGTTGCACTGCAGCACCACACCGACAATGTTCTTGCCGATATCGTGGACGTCACCCTTAACCGTGGCCATGAGCACCCGACCTTTCTTCTGGGCGGCCTTTCCGCTTTTCCGCTGCTCCTCTTCAAGATACGGAAGCAGATAGGAAACCGCCATTTTCATGACTCGAGCGCTCTTTACGACCTGCGGCAGAAACATCTTACCGCTTCCGAAGAGGTCGCCGACTACGTTCATGCCGTCCATGAGCGGCCCTTCGATCACATCGAGCGAGGCCTCAGCTCGCTGCCGTGCCTCCTCTACATCATCCTCAATGTAGGCGGTAATGCCTTTCACAAGGGCGTGCTCGAGCCGTTTTTCTACCGGTTCCTCGCGCCAGGCCGTGTCCTTACCCGTAGCAACGCCGGAGCTTTCTACCGTCTCTGCGTAATCGAGCAGCCGTTCGGTTGCATCGTCACGCCGGTTAAGCACAAGGTCTTCGCAGTATTCGTGCAGCGTCGGTTCGATCTCATCATACACGGCGAGCTGTCCTGCATTGACAATCCCCATAGTGAGGCCTGCCTTAATGGCGTGATAGAGAAAGACCGCGTGGATTGCCTCGCGCACCGCATTGTTTCCGCGAAAGCTGAAGCTTACATTGCTAACACCGCCGGAAATCTTTGCATACGGCAGTTCGCGCTTTATGCGGCTGCAGGCGTTTATGAAATCCACCGCGTAATTGGCATGTTCTTCGATCCCGGTGCCGATCGCGAAAATGTTTGGGTCGAAGATAATATCCTCGGGTGGAAAGCCCACCTCTGCGGTAAGAACGCGGTAGGCTCGCGCGCAGATTTCGAATTTCCGGTCCTCGGTATCCGCCTGGCCCTGCTCGTCAAACGCCATGACCATGGTTGCAGCGCCGTACTTCATGATTTCGCGGGCCTGGGCTTTAAACTGCTCCTCGCCCTCTTTCATGCTGATGGAGTTAACCACGCCTTTGCCCTGGATGCACTTAAGCCCCGCCTCGATGACGCTGAACTTCGAACTGTCCACGACGACAGGCACACGGGAAATGTCCGGTTCGCTTGCAAGCATCTGCAGGAACGATGCCATTTCGACGTCGCTCTCGAGCATGGCTTCATCCATGTTCACGTCGATCATTTCGGCACCATTTTCCACCTGATCGCGGGCAACCTCGAGCGCCTCTTCGTACTTTTTCTCGCGGATGAGCCGCAGAAAGCGTTTGCTTCCGGTCACGTTCGTCCGCTCGCCGATATTCACAAACAGGCTGTCGTCGGCGATAGTAACCGGCTCAAGGCCCGAAAGCCGGGTAGCAGGAGTAATATCGGGAATGGTTCGCGGAGGATGTTTCTCCACCGCCTCACGAATAGCACTGAGGTGTTCCGGGGTGGTTCCGCAGCAGCCACCGACAATATTCACGATTCCCTCTTCGGCGAACTCGCCGAGCGTCTTTGCCATGAACCCCGGACTGTGGTCGTATCCACCCATATCGTTGGGAAGGCCCGCATTGGGATGGACGCTTACCGGACACCCTGCGACCGCCGCAATTTCCTGGACATGCTCGTGCAGAAGGTCGGCCCCGAGCGCACAGTTGAGCCCGACGCTGAACGGGCGGGCGTGGCGTATCGAATGCAGAAACGCGGTGGGCGTCTGACCGGTAAGCGTTCTGCCGCTGCGGTCGGTTATCGTGCCCGATATCATGATCGGTACTTCGAACCCGAGTTCCTCGAAGAGGTTCAGCACTGCATAGATACATGCTTTCGCGTTGAGCGTGTCGAAAATAGTTTCGATAAGAAGCAGATCAACGCCGCCGTCAATAAGCGCCCGCGCAGCTTCGGTATATGCATCGCGGACCGCTTCATAGCTGATCGCTCGATATCCCGGATTGTTCACATCCGGCGATATGGACAGCGTCTTGTTGGTGGGGCCGAGAACTCCGGCGACAAATCGTGGCCTGTCGGGAGTTGATTCGGAGGCCTGATCCGCCGCATGGCGCGCAAGCTGTGCCGCCGAGTAGTTGAGTTCATAGACAAGCGGCTCGAGCGCATAGTCAGCCTGACTGATAGATGTCGAATTAAACGTATTCGTTTCAATGATGTCGGCACCGGCGTCCAGAAAGCCGTTATGGATTTCAAGGATAATATCGGGCCGGGTGAGCGTAAGCAGGTCGTTGTTGCCCTTCTGGTCGTTGCCCGCAGCACAGGCACTGTCAATGGCGGCCCGGCCACTCGACGAAATGACAAACTCGCCGGACTCAGTGCGCCCGGAAACCGGTACCGATTCGTCCACCTTCGGAGTTGCGGAGGGATTCGCCGATTCCCTGGAAATGCCGAAAAGCTTGTCCGCCATATGCGGCGCTTTAACGCCGGCGCCACGGTAGTCTTCCTCGGACAGATCATAGGACTGGATCATTGTGCCCATCGCACCGTCGAGCAGGAGAATGCGATCGGCAACCTCCCGGTGCAATGCCTGGCGGCGTGTACTTCTATCAGAATGTTTCATAATTGGTGCGTTGCAGTATACGCAGGATTGCAGTCCTTGAGAATGTCGGCAAGCAGATGCACCCCCGTTCTCATTCGGGTTCGGGGGTCGGAAACATCAGGTACGGAAAAGAGGTGTTCGAGAAACATTCCTGCAGAGCCGCAGGCGACAGCACGTTCGCCGAGCGGTGAGATACCGATATCGCAGCGGGCCTGGTTCGAGTACGACCAGTTCTCCTCGATCGCCTCGCGGCACACCTTTATGACGTACTCGCTGGAAAAGCCGAACGTATCGCTGAATACCACATGGTCAAGATTCAGGGTGTTCACGAGAAATGCAATGTGATCGCACAACTCGCGGTACATGCGTTCATGCAGTCGGGGATCCTCACGCACACGCGAGCTTTCGGTATCGGAGACTGAAAACTGTGTGGTGTTGCCAGGCCGCCACAGTATGCTGCGAAACTCCCCGGCCGAGTAATCCCTTCCATGGTGCACTTTTCCTCCGAGAACGAACCCGAGACCAACCGAGATACTTCGGTAATCGCTGTCACTGGTATCCGGGCGTCGGAACTCGCCAAGTACGAACACGGAGTTCTCATGGCGTTCTGTTTCCGGATAAGCGAGTTGAGCCCAGCATCCGCAATTCGCATCGTTATCGACCAACACCGGCAGGCCAAGCCGGCTGGAAGCTTCTTCATAGACCCGTACCGGCTCATGTATCGTCAGAGGATTTGACTGCAGGATAATTCCGTTCGTGTGGTCAATAATCCCGGCGATCCCCAGACCGGCTCCGAGCACCCGCTGACCTTGACGACGCAGTTGCTCCCGCATGGTCGATGCGATCTCCAGGAACAGATCTACAACGCGGGATCCACCGGGGGCCAGGTCACCGGGGGCCAATGCTTCGCTCAACGTGTCGATAATGCGCCCGTTGAGATCAACGGCAACGCTTATCCAGGAATCAGTACGAATCTCAACCCCGATAACACAGCCGAAGGCGGGGTCGAGCGTGAGATATTTGGGTTTTCTGCCTCCCTGCGGACCTGCATGTCCTTCGGCCGCAACTTTTACAATGCCGACGTCCATGAAGTCGGCGACAACCTTGGTGACCGTCGACTTATTGAGGTTCAGCGCCCGGGAAATATCCACGCGGCTGATTCGCTGCGCCATTCGTATTTTCCGCAGCACCCTCGAACTCGTAATGCCGCTGGTGGCCGAGACACTGTCTGCATCTCCGTGTGATTCCATAGGCTCAATCCATCCTCTTTGTCCCTTCATGACGTTGACAGGGCACCGGGAGCGTGCGAAGCTGGCGCTTAGTTTCCTTACTAAACCAACTTTCCTGCGCACAGTCAAGAACATGCGGCGGGGTGTCAGTCAGTGCGCAACACCGGCGCGCACTGGAGGCGTATAAAGGAGTTCTCCAACATGTATTTAAGCAGTCGATTTCCCGACGATTTCCTATGGGGTACGGCGACCGCCAGTTATCAAGTGGAAGGCGCCGCTCGAGAAGATGGCCGTGGAACCAGTATATGGGATACCTTTTCGAGAACCCCAGGAAAGGTACAACATGGACACACCGGCGACGTCGCCTGCGATCAGTATCATCGCTACGAGGAAGATGTAGATCTGATGCGGTCGCTCGGAGCAGGGGCGTATCGCTTCTCGATTGCCTGGCCACGTATTTATCCTGAAGGAACCGGAACCCTCAATTCCAAAGGAATGGATTACTACAGCCGCTTGATCGACTGTCTGCTGGAAGCGGGTATTCAACCCGTACCCACCCTCTACCACTGGGACCTCCCGCAACCCCTGCAGGACGCCGGAGGCTGGCCGGCGCGCGATACCGCGTACGCGTTCCGCGACTACGCGAAGAGCTGCTTCGACGCGCTCGGCGATCGGGTGTCCATGTGGATTACCCTCAACGAGCCGTTCTGCGCCTCTGTTCTCGGCCACTTAAGCGGTCACCATGCCCCCGGTCACACCGACATGCGCGCGACAACCGCAGCGATACATCATCTGAATCTCGCCCACGGTCTCGCGCTTGAGACGTTCCGTTCAGGCGGATACCAGGGACGCATTGGAACGACGCTGAATACGGAAACTCCGCGGCCTGCAACGTTGCGGCAGGAGGATATCGATGCCGCCGATCGCGCTGCAGACCTTCCCACGCGCATGTTTCTCGGCCCTCTTCTCGGAAAAGGTTATCCCGATCGGTTTCTGAATGCCTACAATGAAGCACATCTGCCGATCGAGGATGGCGACCTGGAATGCATCGCCGGGGATATCGATTTTCTGGGGCTGAACTACTACCGGGAATCGGTTGTTGAACATAGCGAGCGCCATCCGGAAGGATTCGCACACGTTCCGCAATATCAACCTCAAACAGATATGGGGTGGCCGATCACTCCGTACGGACTCTACCGGCACCTCAAATGGCTGCATAGTTACACCGGCGGCATACCGATCTACATAACCGAAAACGGATGCGCTATGCCGGATGAACTCGACGGGACCGGAACCCGGGTACACGACCACGACCGGATAGCATTTCTGCGGGCATATCTCGAGGCCGCTTCGGATGCCGTGCGCGACGGCGTGAATCTCAAAGGCTACTTCTTCTGGAGTTTCATTGACAATTTCGAATGGGCGTTCGGCTATACGAAACGGTTCGGACTTGTCTACTGTGACTACGTCGATCAGCGAAGGGTCCCCAAGGACAGCTTCTACTTCTATCGCGACGTAATCGCAGGTGCTGAATAGCCTCGCTGAAAACCCTGGATCCGCCGAAAAATAGACAGGGCTGCCCCCTTGGAGGCAGCCCTGCGTTTATCCTTCAGTAGCCCTGATTAACTCCCGTATCCGGTGCTCAGGAAAACCGGCGTGGAAACTGGAATAGACGTTCAGCGACTGGCAATCGCAACCGAGTCCGGAACGAGCGAGGTCTGCAGATCCATGCCAATGCCGTTTTCAGCGAAGTACCCGGGAGGGGCCATGAGTGCGAAACGGTATCGCTCGGAAGGCCGAAGCGAGGGGGTACCGGGCTCCACGGAGTGAACCTCGGTCAGAACACCTTCTTCAGTGAAGAACGCGATTTCAAGGGGTACCCGGACATCACTGAATGAGTGGCGCACCATTGTGTTTACACGATACACGTACAGCACCGGTTTTTCCGAGGCAACCTCGGGCCGAACTTTTTGAAGCCCTTCACGACGAAGGGCCGGGGTATCGAGCACACGGATCGTTGAGAGATGCTCTGTTCCATCCTCATTTACCAGTTGCACGGTACCCTGAGGCGATGCCTGAAAGTTTCTTGTAGGCTGCTCCTGGATGTACGACCCCGCCGTATAGATGCCGACACCTGCCACAACTACTACGGCTACATACAGAACCTGACGAATAATGCTCATTCGGCGAAACGCCTCAAAGCGGGCTTTGATACTCACGGGAGAACTCCTTGTCTTCCGGGTGCACCATTACCGGCGCTCCCGGTCACGAATTACGTGCTCGCATATGCGAACTCGAACATGAGACCCCGATAGGAGCGAATAGTTACATGAAATTCAGACGAATTCTGCCCGCTTTGAAAGCGCGCCACCTGTCCGCTATTTATTTGCCGTCGAGAGAAATGTACGGTCCGGTCCTCCCGAAGCTGCGCTGTCTATGCTTTCGACAATGCGTTCGCGCTGCGCCTGAATATCAGGCCCGACGCTCGGATCGTCCACGTTATGACAGGCAACCGTATGTCCGCTTTCGAGTTCCCGCGGCTGAGGGACCTCCTGTCGGCACCGCTCGGTGGCAAACGGACAGCGCGTGTGAAACACACACCCTTGAGGAGGCTTCGCAGGACTCGGCACATCTCCCTCGAGGATAACCCGGGTTCGTGACTTCTCCACCGTCGGTTCCGGAATCGGAACCGCAGACATGAGGGACTGCGTGTACGGATGCATCGGTTTGGAAAACAGGTCATTGTAATCGCCCTGTTCCATGATCTTGCCGAGATACATAACGGCGATCCGGTGCGAGATATGCTTCACCATGCTCAGATCGTGGGCGATAAAAAGATAGGTGAGCCCGAGTTCCCGCTGCAACTCTTCGAGCAGATTCACAACCTGCGCCTGAATCGACACGTCGAGCGCGGATATCGGTTCATCACAAACGACGAAGCTGGGGTTAAGCGCCAGTGCACGAGCAATGCCGATTCGCTGGCGCTGTCCACCGGAAAACTCATGTGGAAATCGCTTCATGTGATCCGGTTCCAGCCCGACAAGCTGAAGAAGCTCCTGGACGCGGGACCGCATCCTGGCTCCGTCGCGCTGACCCTGAATGATCATAGGTTCAGCGACAATATTGGCAACAGAATGACGGGGATTGAGCGAGGAGTAGGAGTCCTGGAAGATCATCTGCATCTTTGGACGGACCTGACGAAGCTCTTCCGCCTTCATGCCGCTGATATCCATGTCTCCGATACGGACCTTACCCGCTGTCGGCTCATAAAGGCGAAGGACACTTCGGCCCGTAGTCGACTTCCCACACCCGCTTTCACCGACAAGCCCGAGTGTTTCACCCGAGCGGATCTGGAAGCTTATATCGTCAACCGCTTTCACCGCTCCTACTTTCCGGCTGAATATCACACCACGAGTAATCGGGAAATGCTGCTTTAAATTATCTACCTGTACATACGGCTCCTGCTCACTCATGGATTGCCTCCTTCGCCTCCGTGCCCGGGTACACCTGCCCGGCTTCGTCTTCCGGCCGCCTTCGGTCCTTTTCAAGGTCGTAGAAGCACGCGGTCAAGTGTGATTCGCCCCACATATCCCGCCCGGAACCGGATGCAGCGGTCCCGACTGAGCCGCCGTCGGCATCAAATAAGGGCGGGCGCTCGTTCATACAGCGGTCGAAGGCCCAGGGGCACCGTTCGGCGAATGGACACTGCTGTGGAGGTGCAAAAAGACTCGGCGGAGAGCCGCCGATATTGACCAGTCGCTCCTGCGAAACGGCAAGCTTCGGAAGTGCTCCGAGCAACCCGATAGTGTAGGGATGCCGCGGATGAGAATACAGCTTATTTATCTCTCCGTATTCGACAACGGTACCACCATACATAACCATGAGCTGATCTGCGATACCCGCAACAACCCCGAGGTCATGAGAAATCCAGATGACCGATATGGACAGCTCTTTACTCAGGCGGTTGGTAAGGTCGGCAATCTGTGCCTGTACCGTTACATCGAGCGCGGTGGTAGCCTCGTCGGCAATCAGAATATCCGGATTACACGATATCGCAATCGCAATCATGACCCGCTGGCGCATTCCACCGGAAAACTGATGCGGATAGTTATTGTACCGATCCTTCGCTCCAGGAATGCCTACATGTTCGAGTAGTTCGATAGTTCGCGCTTTCGCCCTGGCGCCGGTCAGGTCTGTGTGCTGCTTAACAGATTCTGAAATCTGATCGCCCACAGTCATGAGCGGATTAAGTGAGCTCATCGGATCCTGAAAAATGAACCCGATTCGGTCACCACGGTACTTGGACATCTGCCGGCGCTTCAGCGCCAGCAGATCGACGGGCTCGCCCTTCGCGGGATAAAACATTGCTGAACCGGAAGTAATTTTTCCCGGCGGTTCGGCAATGAGCCGAAGAAGAGCCATCATGGAAACGCTCTTACCGCTTCCGCTCTCGCCGACAACGCCGAGCGTCTGCCCGCGTTTGAGGTCGAACGAAACATTGTTTACCGCGTGAACCGTACCGTCGACACTGTCGAAGCGAACAGCCAGATCGCGCACTTTGAGAACTGTGTCTGTATTGCTTGCTTCGTCGCTCACGAGGCACTCCTTCGCATTTTGGGGTCGAGAATGTCACGCAACCAGTCACCGAGCAGGTTCATACCAAGGGATGTAAACACGATCGCAAGCCCGGGAAATGCGGCGAGCCATGGCGAAAACTGAATATACTGCCGGCCGACCGCAAGCATGTTGCCCCAGCTCGGAATACTCGGAGGCACGCTCAGGCCGAGAAAGCCCAGACCGGCTTCATAGAAAATCATTCCGGACATTTCGAATGTCGCAACAGTAAGAAGCGGTCCGATGAGATTCGGAAGGATGTGGAGAAAAATAATCCGTCCCGGCCTCGCCCCCAGGCTTATAGCCGATTCGACGTAACCCGATTTTCTAATCCTGAGGACCTCTCCTCTCGTAATACGAACGAACAGAGGTGCGTTTGTAAAGCCGAATATCAGAATTACATTCAAAAGGCTGCGCCCAAGCACAGCGGCAACGACAACCACCAACAGCAAATACGGAATGGCCAGGAAAAGGTTGGCCACCCCCATAATTACATTGTCCGTCGTGCCACCGACATATCCGGCTATAAGACCGAGCAGCATACCGATACTCATTGCTATAGCAACGCCGAGAAAACCGACGGTGAGCGAGACACGGGTCCCGAAAATAATTCGACTGAGCATGTCACGCCCGAGATTGTCCGTTCCGAACGGATGTTCCCAGTTGCCGTCTTCCTGCCATACCGGCGGTTGCCGGCTTATACGCAGATTCTGCTCGGTCGGACTGTGCGGCGCGATATATGGTGCGAAGATTGCCGAAAACACAACGATACTGAAAAGTATCGCACCGACTAATCCTGCCTTGTCTCGAAATATTATCTTCAGTGCGCGCTGAAATGGTGAGCGCACATTCTGCTGATCTAATGCATCAATCCTCATAGCGAATCCTCGGATCTATCAGTGCGTAGGCAATGTCGGTCAGCAGATTAAGGACAACAACGAATCCCGCACTGAATACGGCAATGGCCTGTACAAGCGGGAAATCCCGGGCCTGGACCGCCTCGTTTATCATCCGCCCGATCCCAGGCCACGAGAAGATACTTTCTATATAGATGGAACCGCCGAGCATGTAACCGAACTGAACCCCGAGAATACTCACAAGGGTAATGGACACGTTGCGGAATACATGGCGTGCAAGAACCTGCCGGTCTTCGATTCCTTTGCTGTACGCAGTGCGAATGTAGTCCTCACTCCGAACTTCAAGCACCGCGGACCGCACAAGACGGGTAAACTGTCCGAGGGGGAAGAAGCCGAGCGCAATCGCTGGAAGCACAACCGAAATGAACCCCGATCTTCCGAAACTCGGAAACCAGCCCAGATTCACGGCAAAAAAAACAATAAGCATGAGCGCGAGCCAGAAGTTCGGAATTGTCTGTCCGAGCAACCCGAAGCCGCGGGCAAGGGTGTCCCACACACTCCCCGGTCTCGAGCCCCCGATAACCCCGAGGGGAATCGCGAACATGAGCGCAAATGCGACCGCAGCCAGGGTAAGCTGTATGGTCGCCGGAACGCGCTCGAGAACAAGCCCCATCGCAGGAGCACGGTAATGGAGCGACTGCCCGAAGTTGCCACGAAACGCCCCTCCCATATACCGGGTAAACTGAATAATCATTGGGTCATTGAATCCCATGGCCTCACGCATTTGTTCGACACGTTCAGGTGACGCATCGCGCGGAACCATGGTTCGGGCCGGGTCACCGGTCAACCTGACCATAAAAAAGGTAATGATCAGTACGCCCACCATTAGCAACGCCGACTGTATAAGCCGGCTGAACAGATATCGCTGCATGGATCCTCCTGGTCCGGTTTGAACGCTCGCAAAGCCGGGTAACGCTTTGCAGGGCTGCCTTGTGCACATACACAGGCGCGCAGCCTGCCATCTTTCGCTACCCGAAGCAGACCCTCCGGGCCGGCGTTATCGCCGCCCCGAAAAGGCTGCTTATGCTGCTGAACGAGCGCCTCTATTCAATAGAGGTGTACATGAGGAAGTAGTCCTCTGCAGCGCGGGGATTGTAATCCACGACATTGTCGCGAGTTGCCTCAAAGGTCTCCGGAACATAGAGATAAATGAACGGCGGATTCTCGAACATATAGTTGTGCAGCTCAGTGTAAAGCTGAGCACGCTGTTCCTGATCGACGGTGCGTCCAATCTCGTCCATGTAATCGGTAATGGCCTCTTCTTCCCACGCGGAGAAACTCGCATCCCAGCCACCAAGCGCACCACGAAGCCTCGGAAGCGCCTCTCCTGATCGCTCGGACCAGCTGTCACCGAACAGCGGCGGGAGTTCCTTCTCTGCTTCGAGGTCCCAGAAGCGTCCCGATTCCATGATATCGAGATCCGTCTCGATACCTACGTCGGAGAGGTATCCCTGAACAGCTTCGGCGACCTGAGTGAAGTTGGTGTACGCGCCTTCAGGAGCGGCAAATCCGATTTCAAAACCGTCTTCATACCCGGCTTCTGCAAGCAGCTCACGTGCCCGGTCGGGATCATATGGATACGGGTCGATGCTTTGATCGTAGCCGAGGTTTCCGCTGGTCATGAGACCGGTTGAAAGCTCTCCAGTGCCCCCGAAAAGACTGTCGAGAATGGCCTGGCGGTCAACCGCGTAATTCATTGCCTGACGCACACGGACATCCTCGGTAGGCTCGCCCACACCGGTTGTCAGGTTGTTAAAGGCAATATAGAAGGTTCGGTCAATCGGGTAGCTCACGACCTCGACCCCGGCAGCGCCCTCGAGACTTCCGGCCTGCTCAAAGTCAAGACGGTTTACAATGTCGACCTCGCCGGTCTGAATTGCTGCCATCCGGGTCGAGGACTCGGGGATCGGGACGAACACTACTTCGTCTACACGCGGGAGTCCTTCCCTCCAGTAATTCTCATTGGCCTCCATAACAACCCGGTCTTCACGTACCCACTCGACGAACTGAAACGGGCCGGTACCGACCGGCGCCTGACCGAATTCGGAATCACCGACTTCCTCGGTGTACTCAGGCGGCACCATGTTCCAGTGCTGCGCCATAATTCCGAGCAGAAGCGCGTCGGGTTCATCGGTCGTTATGCGGACGGTGTATTCGTCAATCGCCTCGACCGAATCGGCACGATCCCAGCGGTCACTCCATTCAAGTTCGGGTCGAGTACCACGTTCCCAGGAATACACAACGGCTTCGGCGTTAAACGGCTCACCGTTGTGAAATTCTACATCCTCGCGCAGGTAGAACGTGTACTCGGTCCCGTCGTCGGAGACGTCCCAATCGCGCGCGAGTGCAGGTTCCACTTCGCCCGTCTCGGTCTGGAAGACAAGGCTGTCGAACATCTGCCAGGCGACGTTCTGAGCGTTCCGCTCGGCCGCGATCGACGCGTCGATCGAGTTCGGGAATGTTGGTACGGCAACGC
>CAZMEV010000055.1:0-19830 GCA_964565375.1 uncultured Spirochaetaceae bacterium | reverse complement strand
GATCGCTCCCGCGATCGAGCCGGCCCAGGATGCATGGGCGAGCAGCAGTCCGACATCAAGCGTTTTTTTCATAACGATCAACAGTGAAGGCAGTGAACAGACACTCAAGGTCGGAGCCGTCCCTGATGAAAGGTAAGACTACGTAATAGTCGGCGGGGCAACCATCGCGTGCCGGCCCTGAAATGTCCGCTATAGGTCCGGGTGTCCCACAGGTATAATATATAATGGCAGATGATCGTGAGAGGCCCCGACAATATCTCTGAGTTCACTGTCTGCGAACGCACCAACCATGGTTGTTCCCATCTCAAGAGCTACGGCCTGCAGTGCCAGGTTCTGTGCCGCATGTCCAGCCTCGAGGGTGGTATAACGTTCAGCCCGTTCGCCATACCGGGACTCAAGCCGTTCGGGAACACCGACAATCACGAACACCACAGGGGCATCTGCGATCCAGAGTTGTCCCAGCGCTGCCGAAGCGACTGCAGAACGGATATCACCGCTGTGCTGCAGCACCAATTCATGATCGCCGGGTTCATAGCGGTACAGTCCAGGCTCAATTCCCTCTCCACTTCCTACGACGACGTAGGTATCAAGGCCATACAGCGCCCCGGCCGATGGGGCGGTACGCAGCTGCCTTGCCTCATCGGAAATGCCCTGCATGGCCCAGCAGAGCTGGGAAAGCGTTTCCAGCTCGAGGGGCGTATCCCGAAAGTCTCTGACAGAACGCCGTCCGTCGAGCGCTCGTTCAACGGCGAACTGCCCCTCGGTGCGATAATCAGGCAGCGGTACGGTTTCTTCCTGCGCACCGGCACCTTCTGCGACACAGGCAGCCGCGAAAACAAAAATCAGCGCACCGATCATGCCTGAGTAACGGGCATTCACACGCATAGGCCCTCCTGCTGAACCAAAGTTCGCAATAATCCCTCCGGAGAGGCTTCGTTCGTAGAGAAGCATCCCCGCTACCTCTTTATGCTGTACCGTTACCGGCTTACCGGCAAGCCTCATACCCGGCCTGCGTACTCTGATGAGCGAAGACTTGAACAGTTCTGCGGTCCGTTATAGACAGCAGGCGTTCTCCCCTCACGATCGTCATCAATCGCCGTTCCATCGACGTCCATCATGCAACGTCCAGCATCCGGAGCACAACTCTTCCGGGCTCCAAAGATTTCACTTGACATGAAACCAACAGAAACCGTAATGTTTCTATCAGCGCAACTGAACCGAAGGAGATAATTAGATGTTAACGAGAACAACTGTGTTTTCAGTGCTCGCAGCAGCCGTTCTGCTGCTGAGTCCCGCCGCAGTTTTTGCGGGCGGCCAGGCCGAAGACGGAGATGTAACACAAGTCACGATGGCCGACGGCTCCTGGGACAGCATTCTGGTCCACAACCGTATCGTCGCGTTCATTCTTGAAGAGGGCTACGGCGGATACAACGTCGATTTTACACCGGGAGATACGATTCCGCTGTTCAACGGCCTCGCCGCCGGGGACATCGACATCACAATGGAATCCTGGCAGAACAACTTCCGGGAGGCATATGACCGGGAGAAGGAAGCGGGAACCATCGTAAACCTCGGTGAAAACCTTCCGGATGGGCCGCAGGGCTGGTATGTACCGAGGTACCTCATTGAGGGCGATCCGGACCGCGGCATGGAGGCTAAAGCCCCTGACCTGCGTTCCGTTGAGGATCTGCGGCAGTATGGAGATCTGTTCCCTGATCCGGAAAACCCCGGCATGGGACGAATTATCTTTCCCCCTCCCGGTTGGGCGGCTGCGGAAATAAGCGAGGAGATTCTCGAAGAGTTCAACCTTGAGGATACCTTTACCGGCTTCCTGCCCGGTTCGGGCACGAGTCTCGCCGCTTCCATGCGTGGCGCCTATGATCGTGGAGAACCGTGGGTTGGATATTACTGGGAACCGACCGCTCTCATGTATGAACTGGACATGGTCCGCCTGGAGGGATCGGAGTTCGATCCTGCGGAGGTTGATATTCTCATGAACAGTGAAAGCGCCGAGCGCCTGCCGGAGGTGGCGGATTTCCTTTCGAATTACGGCACTACCGTCGATATGAACAATCAGTTTCTCAACGTACTCGAAAACGAAGTGGACAATGCCGAACAGGCCGCGGAGTGGTTCCTGCGCAACTACGAAGATACCTGGACCGAGTGGGTGAATGATGAAGTCGCGGACAATGTCCGAGCTGCACTCTAAGCGATAGAAACAGATGAGTTCCGTGATGAACCACACGAAATCTTCAAAAGAAAAGGTTGAACCAGCGGATACAGAGTCCGCTGGTTCGGGTCCCTCCTCAGCTCTCAGTTCTGAAACATCAGATTCTGAAAGTGTACGCGCTACCGAATCGGAAACTGCGGTACATGCGCAGGGAATCTGGAAAGTATTCGGCCGGCATCCCGAGCGGGTTCTGGAGCAGAAATACCGGGATGTGAGCAAGAATGAGCTTCAGCGCAGAACCGGCTGTGTCGTCGGACTGCGCGATGTAAACCTCGAAGTCAAAAAGGGCGAGCTGTTCGTACTAATGGGGCTCTCGGGAAGTGGTAAATCCACCATGGTACGCACGCTGTTGCGGTTGGTGGAGCCGACTTCCGGATCGTTGCACATAAACGGCAATGATGTTGGAGCAATGTCGCACAAGGAATTGCTGCAATTTCGCCGGGAGCTCGTGAGCATGGTGTTTCAGGGGTATGGTCTCCTGCCGCATTACACTGTACTGGAAAACGCCTCCTACGGACTTAAGCTTCGTGGCGACGAAAAATCCCCCCGGGAAGCGCGGGCACGGGAAGCGCTGGAAATGGTGGGGCTCGCCGGATGGGAGGACTACTATCCGGCTTCCCTGTCCGGTGGTATGCAGCAACGGGTCGGTCTGGCTCGGGCGTTGGCCAAAGATCCGGATATCCTTCTCATGGATGAACCGTTCAGCGGTCTCGACCCACTGATTCGGCGTGAGATCCAGGATGAACTCGTCGACCTTCAGGAAAATATCGGAAAGACGATCGTCTTCGTAACCCATGACCTCTCCGAAGCTCTGAAGCTTGGAGACCGAATCGCCATTATGCGGGACGGCCAGGTTATCCAGGTAGCCGAACCTGAGGAAATTCTCCGTAATCCGCACGATGACTACGTGCGGGCGTTCACGCGGGACGCCAGTCCGGCAAGGGTGTACACCGCCGCAACAGTCATGGAAGATCCCGAAATTCTCCTGTATCGGTGGCAGGGGCCGCTCGCCGCGCGAACGGAAATGGAACGTCAGAAGCGTGAATGGTCGTTCGTTGTGGATCGAAAACGCAAATACCTCGGCGTTGCTACTCGAGAAGTAATTGAACGCTTAGTAAAACGGAAGTGCACTACCGTAGATCAGAATGAATTGCACTTTATCGAACCGGTCAAGCCGGACGTCGTTATAGAAGACTTATTCGAGTCAGTGAGTTCCGAAAGCTATCCCTTACCGGTGACCGATGACCAGGGCAGACTGCTTGGCGTTGTACGGCCACGCGCCGTTCTGAATGCTCTGTCGAGGGAGACTGAAGATGTTTGATTTTCCAGACTGGATTCGTTTTCCGGTAGCCGAATGGATTGACGCCGGTATGGACTGGGTCCTTTCGAATCTCAGTTGGCTGTTCGACTGGATCGGAGATGTTGGTCTGCAGCTGTTGATCGCGGTGGAGCAGACGCTGCTGTCCGTGCCATGGTGGGCAGCCATTGTCGGCGTGGGTCTTGTAGCCTGGCGAGCGACCGGCAGTAAACGCTCAGGCGTAGTCCTGGCGATACTGCTTTTTATGGTTGGTGCACTCGGCTACTGGTCGCATGCCATGAATACGCTTTCGGTGGTTATCGTCTCGGTCGGTATATCAATTATTCTCGGTATCCCGATCGGGATCCTCATGGCATGGAATAATTCTGTACGCAGCACGCTGACACCTGTGCTTGATGCCATGCAGACGATGCCGTCGTTTGTGTATCTGATTCCTGCGTTAATGCTGTTTGGTCTCGGACGCGTGCCGGCAACATTTGCGACTGTTGTCTATGCGATCCCCCCGGTCATCCGCTTAACCAACGTCGGGATCCGGGAGGTGCCAGGCGCCGTTATCGAGGCATCAACCGCATTCGGTGCAAACCGTTGGAGCCTCCTCTTCGACGTGCAGTTGCCCCTTGCCAGACCGTCGATCATGGTCGGTATAAACCAGACGACGATGATGGCACTTGCCATGGTCGTTATCGGATCAATGATCGGAAATCGCGGACTGGGCATGGAGGTGCTTCTGGCAATTAACCGTGTGAACATTGGCCAGGGATTCGAGGCCGGTATTTCCATTGTGTTTCTGGCCATCATTATTGACCGTGTTACGACCGCGTTTGCGAAGCCTAAGGCGGTGGAAGCAAGTCTCGGCGAGGATGCCGAAACAAAGTCATCCGAACAGGAGCAGGAATCGGCGGAAACGGAGTAGTACGAAGCATCTCGCCACACCATTATGGGCCGCCCACGACTAAATTATCGCCGCGCACGAATTACCAACGCCGATAAAAACGCGAGAACCACTGCGGCGATATTCACAAAGAGTGTATCGGTGTAGGCGAGGCGAAACGCTTCTTCGAGCAGGCGGGAAAGCTCATCCGACGCGCCGGGTCCAATGATCGCTTCGGTCTCAATTTCGAGCAGCCGGCCCGCGGAGGCGCTCACTGCAGCTATAGTCTCATCGCCTGCGCCGTGTTCCTCGAGTATCCGCATGGAGGCCGTTCGGAAACGTGACACAAGCGTTGCCCCGATTACTGCGTTCGCAAACAGGCCGGCAACCCGACTGACCGCATTGTTCAGGCCGCTCGCACCACCGGCATACGTCCGCGATGTGTTCATGGCGCTCGTAGTAATCGCCGGAATAATGAGCACCATACCGACTCCGACAAGAAGCATGCCTGCAGAGGTAAACCAGAAAAAAAGCGCGTCAATTTCGAACGTCATTGCTTCGCCGGTCCCCGACTCAATACCCATGATGTCTCCCATGACAGCGAGGGCCATAAGTATTACCCCGAGCAGGAAGATAAGCGGCCCGAGCCGCATCTGTACGACAGGTCCCTTCGCATCGGTTATCGCTCCGGAAGGGCCCGATCCAATCGCGATTAGCACGGTGGCGGGGAGCAGCATAATACCTGCTGTTGCAGCTGAAGCTCCTTCGAGTTGTTGAACAGCAAATGGAACCGCGAAGAGCGTCCCGCTGAATGCGAAGTATTGAAAGAAAGTGGCGATATTTGCTCCTGTTAATGAGCGGTTGAACATTGCCGGTGGGACAACCGGATTTAGTGCGTGACGTTCGACAAGAACGAACAGCGTAACGGCGACGGCAGCGGCCGCAGCTGCCGCAACGACGTCAGGAGAAAAGCCGGTAGCCGGGTATCGTATGACACTGTAACTGATGCCCGACAGAGCGGGAACAATAAGCAGCGTTCCCGCCCAGTCCAGTTTCATCGCTGCGCGGGTCGGGTAGGACGGCAACATTCGCCATGCCGCCAGAAATGCCGCGAGAGCTATCGGAACCGGCAACCAGAATACGGCCCGCCAGCTTATGTCCGCAAGAGCGCCCCCGACGAAAGGTCCAAGCGCGGCGATAGCCCCGCTCCATCCGGCCCATAGTCCTACGTTTCGCCCCTGCTCTGATTCGGGGAACGTCTTGCGAATAATGGCAAGGCTTCCGGGAATCATAAGCGCTGCGCCGACGCCCTGAAGACCGTGAAACACAATCAAAGACGATGTATTCCATGAGACAGCCGAAAGCACACCCGACACGCCGAGGAGGGCAATGCCGAGACAAAAGATCCGTTTGAGCCCGAAAAGATCACCGAGACTTCCGCTGAGGAGAATCAGTGAACCGAGCGATAGAAGATAGGAGTTGGCAACCCATTGCACCTGTCCCACGTCAGCATCGAGCGCATGCTGGAGTACCGGGAGTGCAACGGAAACTACCGAGCCTTTAAGAAATCCAAGGCCACTTGCTAGTATACAGATTATGAGGATGATCCGGCCTCGCCGGCTTTCCAACGTAACGTCGGATGATTCGTAGGAACTGTGCATTGTGAATACCGATTATGGGTCCCGTCATTATATCGCCAGGGGAGGCCGGCCGGCAAAGCCGGAGATGCAGGAAGCGGCACAGTCACCTGCAGGTCCTCCCGGAGAGGATATTGAATTATGCGAGTATTTCTTTGCGGTGACATTATGAGCGGCAGGGGCGTCGACCAGATTCTTCCGACACCGTCCGAGCCGACACTTTATGAGTCATTCATAACCGATGCCCGCGATTATGTTCAGCTTGCCGAACGGCGAAACGGGCCGATCCCACGGGACGCCGATTTCGAGTATGTGTGGGGCGCCGCCCTTGATGTCTGGCGGGAATATATCCCCGACCTGTATGTCATGAATCTCGAAACAAGCGTTACCACGCACGCACAACCGTGGCCGGAGAAGGGCATCCATTACCGCATGCATCCGGCTAACTCCCGCTTGCTTCAGGTCAGCGGTACGGATAATGTGCGTCATGCCGCCTCGGGTCGACTGGTCGACGCAGAACCAGATAAGGGCGCCCGGCAGGTCTGTTACTCGCTTGCAAATAATCACGTACTTGATTTCGGACGTGACGGCCTGCGCGAAACGCTTCAGACACTCGAAAGCCGGGGATTATCGGTCTGCGGCGCCGGCCGTTCGGCTCGGGAAGCCTCCGCTGCGGCCCGCCCGGAGGGTACCGGAGCAGATGTATTCGCAGTCGGTATCGGGAATAGCGGCATCCCCGGCGAATGGAAAGCGACAGATACCAGGCCCGGGGTGCACGCATTTTCACGGTTGAACCGCAGCACCATCGATTCGGAAGCAGCACGAATCCGGGATGAGCTTCCGGCTCGGGAAACCGGTATTGTATCTGTGCACTGGGGTGGTAACTGGGACTGGAGTGTTTCGAAAGCCGAACGGGCATTCGCTCATGAGCTTATCGACAACGCCGGCGTTTCTATCGTTCACGGACACTCTTCACACCACATGAAGGGCATTGAGCTGTACCATGGCGCACTGATTCTGTATGGATGCGGCGATTTTGTAAGCGATTACGAAGGGATCCCCGGGCATGAGTCGTACCGGCCGGACCTGTCCATTATGTACTTTGCCGACATTGACCCCGACACGCGGACTGTTGAGAGCGTCCGAATTGTGCCGCTACAGAGTCACCGGTTTTCCCTCCGACCGGTTTCAGCCTCGGACCTCAAGTGGGTTGAGCAGGTTTTCCGCCGCGAAAGTGAACCGTTTGATACGACCGTTGCGCGGACCGACTCCGGCGAGCTTGTCTGTGACCGCCTTTGACGTTATGTGTGACCGCCTCCGATAGCCGCTGCTTTTGCCTCTTTCACTACCGCATGAATTACCGCCGGATTTACCTCCGAGGGAATGCTGCATCCGTTTGCAAGGAAGAACCGTGTCCGGCCGCCGGCAGCAATGCCTTCCCGTGTGTGCTCGCGGACGAATCGTGGGGTGCGGGGCGAAAAATTTGTCTGATCAATTCCGCCCATAAGGCAGCCGTCGAAGTGTTCGCGCATTGTGGACAGCGACGGATTGTTCGCGCCCCGGTCCTGATAGCTGAGCACCGCAGCCGGCATCGATGCGATATCATCAACATAAATATTCTCCCCATGAGCATGGAGCGTATTCATGGGAGCCCGGTCGGCAACCTCTTCGAGCAATCTTCGTGCGTAGGGCAGCTCGAACTCCTGTGCCTGTTCGCGTGTCAGAAACTCTTCGCTTGCCATGACCGAAACGAAAATTCCACTCGCTCCACGGTCAATGCTCGCCTGCGCGTACGCGATAAGGTTATTGGTAACGGTATCAAGGGCCCGTTTCAGGGCCTCCGGCTCATCCTGCATGAGTGTACGCAGATGCTCACCGGCGAGGGTTCGCTCGAGACTTTGCCAGGGTTCGAAGATCGTATCGATAAAGAATGCTTCTCCGGATAGTTCCGCGGCAATATACTCCATCGCTGAAAGCTGTTCCCGCCATGGGCTGTCCTCCGGGTCGAAGTGACCAAGCCTGTCGAGGTCTGCAGCTGACGCGATCTCCTCAAGCCCGTCCGGCATGGGATAGTAGTAGTCGTTCATAAGTTTGAGAAAATCGAAATCGTAGTGCCGGAAAAAGTCGAGGCTGACGCGTGCGAATTCGACTCCCGGGCGATGCTGAACGCCGAAATGGTACCACATGCTCACCGCAGGCCGGTCGACACGGTCTCCGGAAAGTGTTCGCTCGACTCGCTCGATTTTGGTCATGATATCCTCCCTGTTTGTCGGCAGTCCGAGTTCCGGTTTGCATTCGACTGAAACGCCTGCATTGTAACAGCTGCACGAACGGGCCGCGACCTGTACCCTTGTAATCCATAATCAGCTACTATGGCGCTCCCATGTCATTGCAGGCACTTGAACTGATTATTCCCTTATTCGTACTTATTGCCACCGGCTACATATTTCGTAAAACGCGATTCGTGGACAACTCCTTCGCCGGCGAGCTGAACCGGGTGGTGTTTTACGTCGCCTTGCCGGCGATGCTCTTTCTTGAGACAGCCGACCTTCCCGAACTCAGTACCGACATTGCGCTGACCGCAGTCATAATTCCCGTGGCGGTCATTGTTACGGCGCTGGTAGCACTATCCGTTTCGTCCGGGCTCTCACCGAAACAGAGGGGCCCGTTTATTCAGGCCACCTACCGATCAAACCTTGCATACCTCGGGCTGCCGATTGTCTCAACACTGTTAGGCAGCGAGGTGCTCGGCATTATCGCCGTTGCGATCGCCGCAGGCGTTATTATCAATTCGGTCACGAGTATCATTGTGCTGCGGCTTTTTCAGCACGATTCCGGACGTGACTCTATAGTTTCCCGGCTCTCCGACGTACTGCGTAACCCGTTGATTCTCTCGATAATAGCAGGCCTTGCCGCCTCGGCCGTGTCCCTGCCTATCCCTGGAATTCTCGCGGACACCCTCGATCTCTTCGCGCGCATGAGTCTTCCACTGATTCTTATCGTTGTAGGCTTCAGACTGTCATTTCGGAATCTCGGCAGCTTTTTCGGCACAGCTTTTACTGCGGCGTTTTTCAAGCTAATGGTAATGCCGGCACTGGTTTGGGGTATGACAACATGGCTCTTTCCAACAGGTCCCCTGCTCACGGTTACGCTGGTGCTGCTCTGCACAATGCCCACGGCGGTGGTCTCACAGACATTCGCGGGCGCATTCGACGCTGACGAAAGTCTTGCGGCAGCAACCGTAAGTATGACCACACTGCTTTCAGGTATAACCATTCCGCTGTGGGCGCTTATTCTGCTGTGAATGCTGCGTGAGTGCGCAGGAGCCGGCGGAAAGCTCACCGTTTGCCTTTCAGAAACTCCTGTCGCCGCTCTTCGGGAAAGTGCTCTATTGCGTAACGAAGCATAACTCGCGGCATGTAATCGAGGTGTTGGTCGAGAAACTCTTCGACGACGGCACGGTCGCGCTTTGCAGTTTCCCGCAGCATCCAGCCGCAGGCTTTATGCATGAGATCGTGAGGGTCATGTACGAGGCGCTCTGCAAGGCGGAGGAAAACATCAACCTCATTATTTTTAATGAAATGAAACGTGGCGAGTACTGCGATGCGGCGGTGCCACATTGATTCAGAGACGGCAAGGGAATTGAGAAGCGATTGCGGCTCGAGCCCGTCGTATAGCATGGGGCCGACGATGTGGGGTGCGGACACATCTACCAGATCCCAGTTGTTAATCGAGTCAATCCGTTCCATGTACAGATCGTACACATCTCGGCGTATTTCGGAGTTCGCCCGTGCGAACTGCTCGAGCATAATAAGGATGGCGAGCATACGGTCCTCATGAAACTCCGAGTCGAGGAGGGCGGTGAGTGTCTCGCGCGAAGCCCTTCGATAGCGCTTGGCAGCCTTTCGGAGGACCGGAACGCGGATCCCCCGGAATCGGTCACCCTCGCCGTACTCTCCGGGCCCGGTCTTGAAAAAGCGCGACAGATGAACGGCATCTTCGGGGTGTGCCAGTGAAGTGAGCTCGGCGAGGATTTCAGCGGGGCGAGGATCTGTATGTTCGGTTACGGGCATAACGAACTCGTATCTTAGCACATGTTCGTGTTCACTGGCATCGGAGTGTCTATCCGTGCGTCTTTTCCGGCTCGTGCGTCTTTTCCGGCGCACATTGAGTTCACGATATGTCTATAACGATCTTTCCCGCGGTGGCCCCCTGCTCGAGCATCCTGTGGGCGTCAGCCACCTGATTCAGGGTGAACTCAGCCGGGTTGACCACCGGCCGGAAGCGACCTTCCTGATACCATCGGTCGAGCGTACTCAGGATTTCCGGAAAGTGGGTGAGCCCATCCCTGGTAAGAAGCGGAAGAACCATAAAGACGCCGGAAACGGTAAGACTGCGCTCATGGATGGCCGAGATATTAGCGGTTGTGCGCATGGCGATTCCGAGCATATGTCCCCCGATCCGTGTCGCTCGGAGGCTCTTTTCTATGGTCTCGCCGCCAACCGTATCGAATACAACATCGAACCCGCGTCCCGCTGTCAGACGTTCAACATACTCGTCTACCGCTTCACTACGGTAATTAATGATGTCATCCGCGCCCATAGCCCGCGCTATTTCGGCTTTTTCCTCTCCGGAAACTGTTGCCGCAACTCGCGCCCCGAGCGCTTTCGCGATGGCAACCGCCACGTGGCCGACACCGCCGGCGCCGGCGTGTATCAGGACGTGATCGGTAGGCTGAACGCGGGCGCGGTCGACGAGGGCGAGCCATGCGGTAATTCCGACCAGCGGAAATGCTGCGGCCTCACGAAAGCTCATCTCCACGGGTTTGCGGGCAAGAGCGCGTACGTCGGCTACCATGTACTCGGCCAGCGCGCCGGATAAGCCCTTAAAGCCTCCCGCGCAGCCGTGCACAGCCTCGCCGATAGAAAATTCCGTGACGCCCGGCCCCACAGCATCCACCACACCTGACACATCGCCATGGAGAACAGCGGGGAAGGCCGGGGCAGCCTTGATATGACCGGCACGTATTTTTGTATCGACCGGGTTTACACTGGTTGCAGCAACCTTAATCCGGACCTGGCCTTCACCGGGTTCCGGAGTTTCGATATCTGCCGATTTAAAAACGTCGGGCTCCCCCCACTGTTCACAGATCATGGCTTTCATGTGATCTCTCCTGTCTGAACTGGTATATCAAGCGCTGTGCGCAGATGGGCCACAATCTGGTCGAGCGGTTCCTCTCCAACCACATCGCGGTCGAGAAGGGGCAACTGGAGGCTCGGCAAGCGTGAAAACCGTACCCCGATATCTTTGAGGTATTCCTGCTCCTGCCGCTTACGGGACTGGAAGAACTCATGCTGGGGAATCTCCTGAGGTAACACCCTGTTGATTACAATGCCGCCTACCGGAACTTCGTGTTCACGCAGCATATTGATCGCTTTTTCGGTTTCGACAATCGGCAGCCGCTCGGGGTTGAGAACGAATACGAAGGCTGTTTGTTCTTCGTCGAGAAGAACCCGTCGCATTTTTGCAAACTTTCGTTTCCGCTCCTGCAGCACCTTCTCCACAGGATCGTCACCCTCGTCAGCACCCGTTCCCAGGGTCATGTTCTTCCAGAGCGCCGACATTTCATTTACCTGTTTGCGTCGTGAAATTAACCCGTCTATCCATGCCTCCATCATTTCCGGAAGCGCAAGCAGGTGAATTGTATGACCGGTCGGCGCCGTGTCAAATATGATTCGCTCGTAGTCCTCCTGCGATGTGTCGATAAGCTCGGCGATCCGGTCGAACAGGGCTGCCTCCTGTGCGCCGGGAGAAACGCGGGCCATTCGAATCTGCCGGTCGATTTCCGAACGGAGGTTCGGCTTTACCTGACTGCGAATAGTGTGACTGACGCCCTGAATGTAAGCGTCCGCTTCCTTCTCTGAATCCAGTTCAAGTACCCACAACCTCGGGCGTACTCGCTGTATACCGCTGCCAACGTAGCGCTCAAGGATATCAGAGGAGGAGTGGGCTGGATCGGTAGATACCAGCAATGTTCGACTACCGAGTGAAGCCGACAGCAGCGCGAAGGCAGTCGCCGAAGTTGTTTTACCGACGCCGCCTTTGCCGCCAAAAAACAGCACCCTCCGATCGAGCCATTTACGTGCAGCTTGAGGGTTTCCACCCGATCGTTTCTTTCCTAGCAACACTTGAACCCGTCAAGCGGCGAGTGGTCCATACCCTGCCGTTTATGCCATTCGTGAAAGCGCTCAAACATATAGGGAAGCAGCTCAAGCGTATAGTAGTTCACCGGGTTGGGAATTCCCAACAGGTCGGGAAAGCATAACATGAGAAAGACTTCCTCTTTATCCTGTGTCTCCCTGGCGACCTGGCTTCTATACGGCGCGAAAAACACTCCGTCGTAGATCTCGTTAAAGCGTCTCCAGTAGCGTTTCAGTTTTTCCGACAGTTCATCCTCGGACACGACATTCACCTCATTTCGGACCACCGTGCCGGCTGAAGGTGCCGGCACGGTTCGCATTCTTCATTTGCCTGCGGTTACGCTATCCGCTTCTCCGGCAACCTCACTGCTGCCTCCGGGGCCGATTTTTCTGAATGCAACGATGGCTTCAACAAGCATCCATAGTGCACCAAAAAGAATGAGAACACCGAGAATTCCAAGCAGGAAGTTGGGTTCGGCTGCGGTCACGCCAAACCACTGGAAAATACTGATGGACATTGCCGCAATCGTAACAATGAGCAGAAAAACCATCGGAATTAACGCCGGCCAGAAGTTTCGCCCAAGCCGCTTGAGAAAGAGTGTGACACACAGCAGCGAAAGGGCCGCGAGAAGCTGGTTGGTTGTTCCGAACAGGGGCCAGATCACCAGGCCACCGCCGCCGATTTCGACACCTGCCGGCTGAGCGCCAAAAGCCAGAGCCAGACATGCTAAAACGGCTACCAGGGTAGCCGGGCCACCTTTCTGGAGGAACTTAATGTTTCCGATCTGCCCGATTTCGCTGAGTACATAGCGCTGGACCCGAACGCCGGAATCCATCGTCGTCGCGGCAAACATGATTACAACAACCGCACCAAGTACGGAAGCAAGCTCCGGACTCAGACCGACACCGCCTGCGAGCGCAGCAAAACCGCTTACGAAGTTACCTGCGGCTCCGCCGGATGCGGCTCCCCAGTTGCTGTAAATCGCACCCCAGTCGGCACGGGTTGCCGCAAGTCCCGCTCCGGTGGCCAGAACCGCGCCAAGCGCCAGCGTTCCTTCACCAAGTGAACCGGCATATCCGACAAAGCGAGCGTCTGTTTCCTTGTTGAGCTGTTTGGATGTAGTTCCGGAAGAAACCATGCCGTGCCATCCGGAAATGGCACCGCACGCAATGGTAATAAAGAGCACCGGAATAAGCGGTGGCGCGCCGACCGGGTCGGGATTAAACGCCGGCGCGGAAATACTGGGATTGGTAAACAATACACCGAGGTACAGAATTGCAAGTGCGATAAACAGCTGGTGTGAATTGACATAGTCCCGCGGCTGGAGCAGCAGCCAGACCGGGAGCAGTGAGGCGATTCCTGCGTACACAAAGAGAATCAAAACCCATGTGGCATGAGGAGGAAGGCCGATGAAGGTCACCTCACCGAATTCGAGCGGCACCATGCTTCCGATCCAGATAAGCAGATACAGCGTAATAAGCGCTGCTATGGATGGGATAAGCAGTCCGCCGCCCTTGCGGTGAATGAGAAAGCCTACCGTCATGGCTACCGGGATCTGGACCCAGACAGGGATGACTGCACCAGGAAAGCCAACGAGCAGTCGTGCGATAACAATTGCAAACACCGCGTTCACCATCATAAGCAAAAGAAAAATGATGAGCATAAACAGAGTTCGCGCTCGCGGAGTTATCTGGTCTTCGGAAATGGCGCCCATTGAACGTCCCTGGTGGCGGCTGGAAATCCAGATCGTACCGAAATCGTGAATTCCGGCGAAAAAGATTGTTCCCAGGATGATCCACAGAACCGCGGGCAGCCATCCCCAGAAAATTGCGATCGCCGGACCAACAATAGGGGCGGCCCCGGCAACCGACGTGAAGTGGTGTCCCCAAAGCACGTGCTTATTTGTGGGCACATAATCCCGTCCGTCTTCGAACTGGTGTGCTGGTGTCCTGAAGTTTGGGTCGAGCCGGTATATTCTCTCAGCGATATACTTTGAGTAGAACCGGTAACCGAGCACGAAGGAGCTCAGCCCCACAACTGCAAGAAGAATTGCGTTCATAGAACCTCCATGTCGTCAGAGCGGGGCTCGAAGAGAACACAGAAATCAAAGAAGATCAGCGGCTCCCACAACCGACACTAATTTTCAAGTGAGGTACAGTAGCACGGGCCTGTGACCCGGTCAAAAAAATTCGAATCTTTAAAGGAAAAAAATTGATTACATGAGGTGCATTTGAGGACCTTTCGTGTGTGCTTAAAGATTGTGATAGGCTTCCGGAATGAATCTTGAACTTTCCACTCCGGCATTGCTGTTCCCGGCAATCTCCCTTCTGTTTCTCAGCTATACAAACCGGTTTCTATCGTATGCTTCGCTTGTGCGCGAACTGCACGAGAAATGGCGCAACGAGCAGAATCCCGATTTTGACACCCAGATCGGAAATCTGAGGCGCAGACTCGTTCTGATCCGACGTATGCAGATCGCCGGTGCGCTTGCGCTTCTCGTATGCGTGGGCTCGATGCTCGCGCTCTTCTTCGGAGCGATTCTTCTGGGGAACGTACTGTTCGGAGTAAGCCTTGTGCTCATGATCATTTCGCTTGCGATTCTCGTCCGGGAGCTGCAGATTTCGCTCAATGCGCTGGATGTGCAGCTGAAGGATATGGAGTAATATAGACAGACGCTATGATGGGCACCACAGGAGAGTCCTCGAAACAAATGCGCCATCCGATCATTGTAGCCGGTCACCTTTGCCTTGATATTGCTCCCGACTTGAGCGAACGACACGGGGAATTTTCGAAGTCGATCGAGCCGGGGAAGCTGATTAATACGGGGCCGGCTCACATCGGCCCGGGTGGGTGTGTCGCAAATACAGGGCTTGCGGCTGTTCAGCTTCGGGAAACGGTTCGTTTACTCGGTAAGATCGGAGACGACGGATTCGGAGATGCTATTCGTCGTGCGCTGTACGCGCGGGCGGAGGGACTCGACGAGTGGCTGCATGTTTCGAAAGGAGAAGCATCATCCTATACGCTCGTATTCGATCCACCGGACGAGGATCGTATGTTCTTCCATTATCCAGGCGTAAACGATACGTTCTCGCCGGAAGACGTGAAGGCGGTTTTCGAGCAGCAGAAAGGAGCAGCCGCGGGCATTTTCCATTTTGGATACCCTCCGCTTATGAGGGGTATGCGAAACGCGGCAGACCTCGAAGCAATGTTCGCACGGGTCCGGGAGCTTGGCTATACGACTTCGCTGGATATGGCATGGCCGGACCCCGGCAGCGATGCCGGCCGCACTGACTGGCGAAGTCTTCTCGCACAGGTCCTGCCTCAGGTCGATCTGTTTCTTCCGAGCATCGACGAGATAATTATGATGCTGTATCCGGAAGGCTTTCATGAATTGCTGTCCCGTGCCGGCAAAGAGGTGTCGATTCTCCGCGATCTCGCACATGAGCTTCTGGAGATGGGGGCAGCGGCAGTCGGTCTGAAACTCGGGGCAAACGGAATGTATCTGCGCACATCGTCGAATCAGGATCGTGTTTCTCACACCGGAACGGCACTGTCTGCTCATGCGGATATGTGGTGTGAGCGGGAAGTATTGTGTCCGGTGTTTCCTGTAAATGTCGTAGCAACGACCGGGGCCGGGGACTGTACTATTGCAGGGTTGCTTTCGGCGGTAAGCCGCGGCAAATCGCCGGAGGAGGCTGTCAAATTCGCGGTTGCAACCGGGGCGCTCAGTGTCGAATCGGAGGACCCGACAAGCGGCATCGTGGCAGCGGAAGAAATCGAAACGCGAATGGCCGGGGGGTGGCTTCCCGGACACACAGCAATCGAGACTACCGGCTGGCGAAAATCGAGCGAAAGCGGAATCTGTTTTGGCCCGTCGGACAGATACGGACCTTCGAGCGCCGGCAAGAACAGCTAAGCCAAGGCCACTCATGGGTTCCTGCTTTTCAAGATTCTTGACCGTCATTTCTTGACGGTCACGTAAAGCATATCTATTCTAATGGGATATGAGCACGGCTACCACCGGACCAATTGCAGGCAAATCATCCCATGAACCGCACTTTATGCCGTTTAGGGAAGGAATTGTGGGCATACATGCAGAATATGATTCCCCCTACGGCAAATGCCCCATTATATATGCCGACTGGACGGCGAGCGGCCGGCTGTTCGCGCCGATCGAAACACGTATAGCCGAGACCTTCGGCCCATATGTTGCGAATACACATTCGGAATCGAGCATTACCGGCACAACGATGACCCGCGCATATGAGGAAGCGCACAGACGTATCAAGGCACACGTGAACGCGGGCAGCGGAGACGTGATCGTTACCGCGGGATCCGGAATGACCGCAGCTATAAATAAGTTCCAGCGTATTCTCGGTCTTCGCGTGCCCGAACAGTGGAAGGATCATGTGCAGCTGGCGCCTGAAGAGCGGCCGGTAGTATTTATAACTCACATGGAACACCACTCGAACCACACCTCGTGGCTCGAGACTATTGCCGATGTCGCAGTCATGGAACCGGACGAGAACGGACTGGTTGAACCTGAGCGATTACGGGAGCTGCTGTTGCGCTACCGGGATCGCCCACTCAAAATCGGTTCATTCACGGCATGCTCGAATGTGACCGGAATTCGTACTCCATACCATGAGCTGGCCGCAATTATGCACGAGCACGGAGGGTACTGCTTTGTAGATTTCGCCGCCTCCGGACCTTACGATGCGATAGATATGCATCCGTCCGATCCGAGCGCCGGACTGGACGCGGTCTTTTTCTCACCGCACAAGTTTCTCGGCGGGCCCGGTTCATCCGGCGTAATGGTATTTAATTCCTCGCTGTACAAACTCAAGGTCCCGGACCATCCCGGCGGCGGCACTGTGGACTGGACGAATCCCTGGGGACAACATCGATTTGTAGCAGATATAGAGGCACGTGAAGACGGAGGCACACCGGGCTTCCTGCAGACAATACGTGCCGCGATGGCGATAGACCTTAAGGAACAGATGGACCCGGAACTGATCGCAAAGCGGGAACATGAACTTGTGGCGATTCTTTTCGAACACATGCGCTCTATTCCCGGCGTGCACATTCTGGCACCGGAGGTTACCGACCGGCTCAGCATTGTGTCGTTCTACGTGGAAAATCTGCACTATAATCTCATTGTAAAGCTTCTCAATGACCGCTTTGGAGTGCAGACGCGCGGCGGCTGTTCGTGCGCGGGAACGTACGGGCATTATCTGCTGCACGTTGATCCTACGCGTTCGAAGCGCATTACCGACCTTATCGACAAAGGCGACCGCTCACAGAAACCGGGGTGGGTTCGTATTTCTCTTCATCCTACGACTACAGACGAGGAAGCCCATTACATTGGCGATGCGCTTCGCCAGGTTGTGACGAACGCGGAGCGGTGGGCACATGATTACGACTACTCACCGGAAACAAATGAGTTCACGAACCGATATTCACCGGATGGACCGGACGTAGAACACTGGCTGCGAGTGCCGGTCGAGCGTTGACAGCTGTTATAGGCGGACCTACCATCGAAGTGTGCGCCACCCTTTTCGTGTTTTTTGCGCAGTAGTTGTTCTCCTCACGGTATTCGGGCACACCGCGGGCAGTGAATCACTTCACATGCTTTATATGGCGCAGGCCGGATACCAGCCATCTGATATTCTCGAACGGGCTGAATCGTTCGAAGAGGAAACCGGAACTTCGGTTGAACTCTCGTTCGTTGAATATGAAGAGCAGTACGAACTCATTCGTGAGTCATCCAGCCGACCGGTTTCTTCCTACGATGTCATTCTTCTCGATCTAATCTGGACCGCGGAGTTCGCCGAACGCGGAATTATCGACCCTCTACCCGACGCACTCGAAGAAACGGTAACCGCGGAGATTGTCCCTGAGATCTACTCGGCGTTTGCCTACGACGATGCGCTCTGGGCTATGCCGTTTCTGGGCAACTTCCAGCTTATGTACACGAATATGAGTCTGCTCGGGGAGGCAGGCCATGAGCGACCGCCGGAAACGCTCGAGGAGCTTAAAGCGATGGCTCGGGATGCCCGCGATGCAGGCATTATTGATTATCCGATCTTTCTGCCGCTTAGCGAACAGGAAACGCTTGTATGTGTGTTTGTGTGGTTGACGGGTGCATACGGCGGTTCGCTTACGGACGAGACCGGATCAATCGCAGTAAACGGCAAGGCGGCGGTTGAAGCTGTTTCCTATCTCCAGACGCTTCTTGATGAAGGTTTGCTCAATCCATATTCGCTTCAACGCGAGGAGGTGTTCACCGCCGACGTGTTCCTGGCGGGCGACAGTCTCTTTACGGTTAACTGGACGTTTCTCGGCGGGCTTATCGACGAGGAAGGTGCGGATGTCCGGGAGCGCTCGCGGGCTTCTGTCATACCGGTGTCGGAAGAGGCTCCGGTATCGGAACATGCTCCGGTGTCGGTACATGCTCATGACAGTTCAGGCGGCGCGGAACCCGGCGAAGTGCATGCCGATTCGGTACGCACAAGTACCGTGAGCGGTTACCAGGGCCTCGCAGTCCCGGCAAACAGCGCACATCCGGAAAAGTCATGGGAATTGATACGCTACATGGCGGCAGAAGAGTTTCAGAGCGAACACCCAACGGAAATGCCGGTGTGGCAGGAGATTCTCGACCAGCATGAAGCCGAAAGCGGAACGGTCGGCACCGAGCTCAAACGGCGACAACTTGCGGGGGCAAAACACAGACCAATTCATCCCGAGTATCGCATGATCAGTGAACGCATACAGCACTGGGTGCATCGAGCGCTACTCGAATCCCTTGACCCGGGTGCTGCGCTGGACGAGGCACAGTCGGAGATTGAGGATCTGATTGATTAAAGGCAGACGCATTTCCACGAAAGTAGCATTCATGTTCGTCGCGATTGTGCTCATTCAGGGCATAATGAGCCTCGTGACTCTCACGATTATTGTGTCGCGAAGTCAGCGGGAGGCAATGGGGTCCCAGGTTACCCGCACCATTTCCGGCATTGAAGGATACTTCGAACAGGTCGTCGATGAACAATCAATCAACGCCGATCTCCTGTCGGGCCAGGCCGAGATTGTTGACTACACTTACTTCGGCTTGAGCAATCTGCTTCAGCACCAGCTTTCTGTCTATCGCAGCTCACTACGTATGAGTTCGATAGCAGTGTATCGCAACCCCGACGAGCCGTTCGGATGGGTCGGCACCAATCCCCAAATGTTGCATAACGATCCGGATAACCGTCGTCTTGCACTCGATGGCACGGAAAACATCACGATTTCCTCCGATCTTACAAGCGCCACATTGACCTCCTATGCGCCGATCGAGCGGGAAGGTGAGGTGATCGGTGCGCTCGCCCTAAGTCGCAGTCTCGACGAAACTTTTGTGAGACAGTTACAGACATTCACCGAAACCACGATCGTTCTATCGGTCGGAGAATATACAGTCGCAGTCGATGAGTTGCGCGCCCGCACGATTCGAGAACTGGCTGCCCTTGGAGAAGAGGCGCCGGAACATGCGAGCATTGTTCCAATCGAAGGTTTTGTGGTCGGTACGATTTCGCCT
>CAZMEV010000054.1:2107-20225 GCA_964565375.1 uncultured Spirochaetaceae bacterium | reverse complement strand
TCCGTGCCATTTTCGGTTATATCGTATACCGGCGGGGGTGACGTGTGGTGTCCCGGATGGGATTCTTCTTCGGTATACGCGCGAATTCTCGGCGCCGCGCAGACCCTACTCCGACCTGCCTGCCAGGCACCGGAGACAACATCGACCTGAATAAATATTCTATAACTTACCCGTTAAAATTTTTCCGGCGAGCGTCTCACCATCGCGTCATGAGATCATCCGGTCGTCCGGGAGTGTTGGACTATCGTACGGCTGTCTGGATGATCATATCTTGGCGTTCCTCCGGAAACAGGGTTGCCCCTATGATCGCCGAGTTCTGATTGAGCAGCTCGGACGAAACCAGTACACTATAGACGATATGATCACACAGGCTGACATAGAGGGCATGTCGCGCGAAGAGAAGCTTCGGACCATGGAAGCGCTGTGGCAGGAAATTCTGAAAGAGCAGCCTGCCCCCGAGTCGCCTGCATGGCATGCAGAAGCGCTTGAACAGACACGATCGCGAGTTTCCGCCGGAACCGAAAAGACTCTGGACTGGGAAGACGCTAAAAGAAAGCTCCGGCAAACACGCCAATGACCATTAAGGTCCTTGAATCCGCCGTTTCCGATCTCGAACGTGGCCGGGAGTTTTATGCACGCAACGGATTGGAAGTCGGCGAGTACTTCCTTGACTCGCTCTTTTCCGACATCGATTCGCTTTTACTCTACGCCGGCATCCACCAGAAGATATTCGGATACTATCGGCTCTTTTCCAGACGATTCCCGTATGCAATCTATTACCTCATCGAGGGTGACGTGGTTATCGTTTACCGAATCCTGGATTTGCGGCAAAACCCCGCATTTATACGGGACAAACTCACCGACGACGAGCAGCCCGATCACGAGTAGTCACACTTCTTCGCTGAATCTTACACAAAGACTTAGGGATAGTATTACGACACAACGCCAGTTGCAATATCGATATCCGAGTACCGGCGGAAATGCGCAGGATGAAGTACTGATCCCCACTGCACGCTGCGTGTCGGACGAAAGGTGGTGGCTATCATTTCGACAATGCGGTCTGCGTCGGAGACCGCGCGTGCATGAAGCTCGCGAAGCTCCCGGCGCTCGCGCTCCCGTCGGCGATCGAGAAAGGCCCGCATGTCTGCACCTGTTACTTCCGCCACAACGTTCTCAGTATGCTACCTCGCTCGGGAGGTCGCAAGTGGTCCGAGTATCAGCGGTTCTGGAAGAAACGGTACAGACATTGTATGCAGCTTGAAAAGCGGGGTCTTTCGCGCGCGATAGAGAATTCTCTCGATTCGTTCGCGAGTCTGCCCTTCGTCGCGGGTGCCCTACTGCGGCCCGCCGGCCATACACCGGAGACAACATCGACCTGAAAGAATCTTCTAAAGCTTACCCGTTCAACGTTTTTCGGAGAGCGTCTCACCATCGCGTCATGAGATCATCCGCTCGCCGGACCATCCTGAGTTCCGCATCGGGTGCGGTCGCATTCGAGAAAATCGCGGAATGATCGACCGTCGGTTGGAGAGGATCCGGAAGGGACGATTCGTCTGTTTCTGTCTGTAACTGCTTTGCGCCTGACTGACAGGAGCGGGAGGGACAGGCTATGCTGTGGCGATGCCTGCCCAGTCGATTAAGCACCGCTTATCTCAGAACGCATTCCAGAAAGCGCTGAAACACGGAAGGCGCGATACCTCCATTATTTACCGTTTGATGGGATATGATAATCGGTTGCTGAGTCTTGCATCGGTTCTGGAGGCCGTGTCCGCCGGAAATGAAACGTATATCGGTACCACCGATATACCGGTTGCCTCAATTGTCGGTTCGGAGAACAGGGCTGACGATTTCTCTCGTGCCCTTCACCCACGCAAGCGCTGGATGGCGGCTCGATGGGTCACAATACATCACCTGATGTCACAGGGACAGCTCAGCGACACAATATCGGTAATCGAAGTCGGCGGCGCCTATTTCCTACGTGACGGGCATCACCGGGTATCCGCGGCGAAGGCGCTGGGCCTGGAGTACATGACCGCCGAAGTCCGAAGCTATCCACTGGCGTATCGCCTGCCGGAAGACATGGATCGGAACAACCTCCCGCTGCTGCGCGCAAAAGATCGTCTCCACCAGCGGACGAGGATATTCGATGTTTTATCCGATCAGGACTTCTACGTTGCCTGCCCTTCCACCTGGGATTGGCTGGAAGTCGAAATTAACGAGTACAATCGACGGTACTTCGAGCGGCGGGCCGGACGTCCTCCTTCTTCCCCGGGCGAACAGATTAAACCCTGGTACAAGAGTCTCTATCGGAACGCGATTGATTACATAAGGGACAACTCGCTTATGTACCTCTTTCCCGGAAAGCGTGAGACCGACATATTCATCGACATAATTCGATACTTCAATTCTTACGATGATCCGGACGGGATTTCGGTGGGCGAGATATACGAGCGTTTTGTCTCGAAACGACAGAAACAGAACCTGCCAAGAACCCTGGTTCACATGATTGTCCGCCGGTTTCGTATGATGTTCATGTCGCCGGAGGAAGAGTATCGATCGTTCATTCGCGCCGGGCGGGTCGACGACCTGATAGACGGGTTCATCCGCATGCCCATGGAAAAAGGGGTGTACCGCTATCTTCAAACGCAGCTTGTCCATGGTGCTGCACCGTTACTGAAGCAGAGGTACGGGCGTGCCCCATACATGCAGGAACTCACACCGGTGTGGTATGAGCGCTTTTATGCTCCGGTAGCGCAGGCAGCCATGCAGTACTCTTCAAGACCCTCCGCCCAGTTTCGGTATTACAAGCGCATAAGCCGGAAATATTTCTCCCGGGTGATCATGGGTGAACTTGATGCCGACGAAGCACTTTCCGGACAATAAGCCGATTAGAATCGATTGCTATAGCCTGGTGCAGCAACGCCCATCTCGAATACGCGGTGGTCGTGACCGCCTGACGACCAGATCCCAAGTGGGGGGATGCTACCGAGCAGGATAGGGGTTCTTCGGAGACCGATCATCGCGCTCGACTTATCCCCCGGAAAGCATACCTGTGAATTCATTAAGCTCCCCGATGACGCGACCAAGGTTCGAAAAAGGGCGCTCGTCAGAAGCGCCCTTTCTGGTTTGCCCGGCCAGACGTGCATGGACCGGAATCAGCTGTCGATCGGCAGATCCGGATCGTTGCCCCACTCGGCCCACGAGCCGTCGTAGACCTGCGCCTCGTTGTATCCAAGCACTCGAAGCACGACGTAGGTGTGTGCACCGCGTACGCCGGTCTGGCAGAGCGCCACCGCCGGTCCCGATCCTTCGCCCTCGATTATGTCGCCGTACAACGAAACAAGATCATCAAAGGGAATGAATTGTACCTGTATACATATATGCTGCCTCCTTAAGCAGGCTATGCTTGTGGATTCGCCTGATCTTGCCAACGCCGCGTCAGCCGCTGCGGCGTGCGGGCTGAGAGGCTTCCGGGATGCCTCCCGGGGAGCTTATTCTGCAGCGACAGCTTGTTCTTTGTCGGGGAACCAGTGTCTGGTGTTCAGCGATATCCGCACGATTATGAGCATAAGCGGCACCTCGATGAGCATGCCGGTTACCGCGGCAAGGGTAGCGGCGGAATCGAACCCGAAAAGGGTAATGGCCATTGCTATCGCTACCTCGAAATGATTGCTCGCGGCTATCTGGGAGGTTGGCGCGGCATCCTCGTATGGAAGGCCTATCCTTCGGGAGATGCCGTATCCGATGGCGAATATGAGAAGAATCTGAACTGTCAGAGCGATCAGAACGAAAAATACAAGCAGTGGATCTGAGAGCACGACACCGGCCTGCGGCGTTACGATGACAACAATCGTTATGAGCAGCGCCGCTGTAGAGACATAGTGGAGCTTTCCGGTAAATCGCTCAAACGCCTCCTTGCCTTTTCTCGCGAGCAGCAGCTTGCGCGTATAGTAGCCCGCCACAAGGGGAAGTCCTACATATGCCAACACGCCGAATGCTACTCGCGTGATCGGCACCTGGACATCCGCAACGGGGAGCAGGAGTACGGCAAGGGGCCCGTAAAGAACCACCATCGAAAGCGAGTTGATGGCCACCATAACCACTACATGGCCCATATTGCCTTTTGAAAGGTAGCCCCATACGAGAACCATGGCTGTGCAGGGAGCTATGCCGAGTAGGATCATCCCGGCCATAAGGTCGCCGGCCAGCTCAGGATCACCGAGCACCGGTCCCCATATCACCCGGAAAAACAGCCAGGCGACAAAGGCCATGGTGAACGGCTTGACCGCCCAGTTGAGCACGAGCGTGGTGATAATCGGTTTTGCGGATTTGCCCGCTCTGATGATCTTCCCGAAATCGGTCTGGACCATTATCGGGTAGATCATAAGGAAGAGCACTACCGCAACCGGCAGTGGATACCCTCCGACCTCCCCGGCCTCGAAGACATCGGCAAGTTGCGGGAAGGCATGGCCAAGGGCAAGTCCGGCAATTATGCAGAGGCCAACCCAGACGGTGAGGTACTTCTCGAAAAAGCCGAGCCCGCCGGACTCACTTTGTGCTTCCTTCCCGTTTCCGACGTGATTCTCTATGTTATGCTGTTCAGCCATAGTCACCCCTCCGTATGCACCTTTAATGCTGAAGCCCGCGGCGCCTCGAACGAGTTATATGCACATTAACGCATGTATTTTGGGCCGGTCAAGCCGCGGGGGTTATCATCTGATGGTAGCGGCGACCCCGTTTCGCGGCAGGGCGTTATCATTCGATTGTCGCACCTTCTTCTCGCGCACCATTGAGGCAGACCCTAACGGTTCGCGTAATCTCGAGCATGGGCGATCGCTCCATTGTGCTTTTACCAACACCGGGGTATACGGCCGGATCAGTATCCATGCTGTTGCGAAGCGAAGGCATGCCTCCGATCCTTCTGATAGCCGACCTTGCGTTCGAACTCAATATGCTCCTCACCGATCACACGCCCGGTGTCGGGGAGAACTTCGCCGCCATGCGCGAGTCGAACGCACGGGTACGGGCTTTGAAGGAGCGACTACCGGAACTGGTAATCCTTCCCAGTCATGACATGGAAACGGCGGCGCGTCTTAATCCTTCCCAGTCATGACATGGAAACGGCGGCGCGTCTCGCGGAGGCCATGGGAACGTGAGTACCCTCCCGCGCGCCGGGGCCGACTCAGATAAGCACGATCAGCGACAAGGCTGAAAGGTGGTCAGGGAACATCGCGATCAGGTTCATGTTTCCGGCGACAGAGTAATGGATTTGCGAATCCTGTATACTCTGTATGGTCGCGCTCCTGAACTCTCACCCCCTCTGGCCGCTCGAATAATTACCCAGCTATTGCTCCTCTTTACGCGCTTGGGCCCTTAATAGACCTCGATTACATTGACCGCAATCGTCCCCGAGGGTTTCGAGCCGGACATGAGTACTACCGAATCTCCGACCACCAAAGGATCATCCCTTCGATGAAGCCTCAGGCCAGAACCGAGAGCGAAAGGCCCTCCGAGCTTTTTCCCATACGGATCGACCCGGAGTGCGAATGTTTCGATGTACGCGTAGGCAGACCATTTTTCCCAGAGTATAAGAAGGCTTCCATCTGGAAGGGAGGCAGTTTTAACCCGGCTGGCGTTTTCCGAACTCGGATCCTGGTAATCGGTGAGCCACAGGACACCTGTGTTACGCTGAGGCTGCCACTGGCCACCGAAATCATAGAACCCACCGGTCTCTGTCAACCCGGCACTCAGAATTAAGTCATCGGAAACCACGTTTGGAGTCTCCCACTTCGTGGCAAAGTCACTACGGACCCGTACAAGACCGATATTCCGTGCGTCATTCAAGTAATCGCCGACACGGGAGTTGTTCAGTGTGCCTCCGTCTGGGCTCCTTTCGGAGGCAAAGACCACCGTGTATACGCCGTTCTGCTTAGCGACACCTCCGAGCTCCGAGTAGGTACGGTTATCGTTTGACCACTTATAGAAGGTCTCACCATCGCCACTTATCTCCTGATATAAGGGGTATCGTCTTCCGGCGGGACTCACCGGGTCCTTTCCGTGTGCAGTTTTAAAGGTAAAAACGACCCGTGAATCGCGCTCGGAACCGGTAAATCGGTGGAGATGAACTCCTCGTGGATAGTTATCGCCGATATCAGCTCCGAAAAACCCGCCATCCGGAGCAGGATAGAGAGCATTGTCGAAAGAGTGGCCGGATGTCTGGCCGTGGTTCTTAACTACCTCCAACGTTTCGGCGTCAAAAACCACAGCAATCGCGCCTTGATGGTTCAGGCCGTCAGAAGCCCTATGCATAGTACGGGAAAAGATTAACCCCAGCACTCCGCCTGAGTATTCCAGGTCCGCGCCACTATACATTCGGACGGGTCCATTTAATATGTCCGGCTCATTGTCGAAGGCGGCAACATTTAAACCTTCCGGAGAAGTATCTATCACAGTTCTATTTATCTGCTGCCCAGAAGAGCTTACCTTGTAGAGGGCCGCGTTCCGTGCCTGCTCATATCCGCTCGAACCACCGGTTCCGTCGCCTGCCTGGATGCTGAGATAGTAGATATTTCCGTCATGATCCGAGGTAGCGGCTGCCAACTGTTCATCGTGCCGCACCCTCGGCAATTCGATGGTCCTGAAGCTTGTTAAGTCGTCGTCGAACCAGGAGACCCAGTATACCCAGGATGAATAATCCTGCCAGACGGCGCCTATCCTGCCGTGTTCATCGCGAACGATTTCATACTGCCTGGTTTGACCGTAGACGTTTTCATGGGTTGCTGGTCCAAATGGAAACCCTGAGGTCGTATCTGGGACAGTGGCTTCTACATCGTACCGAAACGAAGTTACCTGGATTCCCTCCAGGTTAATCAGACTCGCAGCTTCTACCCCTGCGCCGACAGGAGTAAAACCGTCTACCCCCATGCCCTCCGGCAAGAAGACATAGGTCACTTGTCCTTCAATAGCGCTGGCATTCAACTCCGGGATTTCGGTATACCCCCCTCCCCCGACGACGGCGGAAGCAGGCACAGAATGAATCTTTCTTAATTGACTGTCTGCAAAAGAGTAAACGGCATAATCCTGTTTTTGAGGGAACCGGTAAGTCACGATATGCTTGGAGCCGAGAAACTCCGATGCCCTGGAACCGGGCTCGCCGATCTGGTAAGCGGGAAATCTTTCCCCATCATCGGTAATGATCTCCCCTCGGGTCACAGGAAAATCCCGATGGTTGTATCTTCCGTCGGTGAAGCAGCCGCTATGAAAAAACTGGGAAAGAAGGCCCAGGTCGCCAATCCGGTCTTCCGGCAGAAGTCCCTTTCCACAGCTATAGCCAACCGCTTGCTGGGTGCTATTCCCTGGAAATACCGTTGTCTCCCGCGCTTCAAAGGTGTAAGAAGGCGGTGACGGCGGTCTTTCAAACGACAAGGTATTTGCGGGAGACCGAACCAGCAGTACCGAGCTGAGGAAACAGATATGGATCGAAAAGAAGAAAGCTTTTCTTCGCACGCAACGTCCCTTCGGGAAATTATACTGAACGGAAGATCAGTTGCAAGAAGCATCTACTGATTGCAAGAGCGCGCGACGCCTGGTCACGTCGAGTTTTTCCGGAAAGTATCTCGGATGGATCTCGCGAAACACTTCCAACCTCAGGCCGATATCTTTGATGGCCACCGTACGAGACTCGACGGCATAGGCCTTGAGAGCTGGTCCATCTGGAACTGTCCATCTGGAACCTTGTTCGATCGCAAGGTTTCCGTGATTACGCCTCGAAATTTACGACACTTCGTGTGCCGTTTTCACTCTCGATTGAGAATGTTCCACCAAGCTGTTCGGCGAGCATCTGCGTCAATGTGAGTCCGAAGCCCGTTGCGTTGTCGTCCGTAACTCGGGCATTGAAACCAATTCCGTTATCCTTCACAGTGAGAGCTACCCGGTTATCGGTCTTCTCCAGTGTTATAAGAACCCGGCCCTTTTCCCGGTTGTCGAACGCATACTTGAATACATTCGTTAGAAGCTCATTCACAATAATTCCGATGAGTATCGCTTTTCTGGAGCTTAGGGGAAAGTCGACAATGCTTTTTTGTACGGAAACGTGCGCATTGTCGTTATAGACCGCTGCATGGGAGTCGATGATACTTTCGAGGTATTCCTGCATGGGAACCTCCTGATCACGACTGCCGACAAGGAGTTTCTCATACAGGATGCGACTACTTCGGACGCGAGACATCGCAACATTCAATGCAGATATAACGCCGGGGTCGTCTGCGGAGGCTGCCTGTAAGGAAAGGAGACTTTCAACCTGGGCCATGTTGTTCTTGATACGATGGTGGGCTTCTCTGAGAAGTGATTCTTTCTCGGTAAGCTGGCGTTGGATTTCCTCTTCAGCCTGCTTTCGCTCGGTAATGTCCTGATAATACCAGACGCGACCAAGATAGGGCCCGCGGTCCGAAAACATCGGGTACGAGTATCGTACCAGCGTTCTCCCATCTGTAAGCGCTATTTCCTTCGATTCTTCTGGAGATCGGTTCGCATATAGTGTAGCGACCTCTTCGAAAAAGGCATCCGGATCAGGTAGTTGATGCAAAACGAATTCAAGGGCCTTCTCGCCGGACTGCAGGGCCATGATTTCATCAGGTATCCTCCATAGGTCGGCAAAGACCTGGTTGAACGAGACGACTGTATCGTCTTCGCTTACAACAAGTATGCCGTATGGGGCAGTCTCCTGCTGTCGCTTGAGTATTGTATTGGCTCTGTGAAGGTCCTCTTCTGCGTTCTTGCGCTCGGTAATGTTCTGTTCCACCACAGTGAAATCATCGCCATGCATGGAGAAGACGCTGATCTCGTGCCACTGCCGGGTTGGTGCAAAGTAGATTTCCTGCCTGGCATTCGCCCTGCCGGCGAGAATCTCATCATAAAGTCGGATGACACCCTCCGCGTCCGATTCGTTAAAAAGGTCCCGAATAGTAAAGCCGATGATTTCCTCTGAGGAAAAACCGGTATGTTTCTCGAAGGCGCCGTTCACTCTCACGTATTCGCAGTCATGAATTCTTCCTGATTCGTCACGAATGGCTCGGTGGACGCACAGACCGTTGATCGAATGGGTGAAGGTATCATACGACTCGCGCCTGGATTCAAACAGCTTGAGTGCCATCTTAATAGATGCATCGAGAACGGTGAGGCTCGAGTTCTTGACCACGTAGCCGTAGGATGTGATCTTCTCGGTTTTTTTTACTACCTCCGGGTCTGTATGAGAGGAGAGGAACACGATAGGCAGGTCGTGATCTTTCAGAATTATCTCGGCAGCCTGGGGACCGTCGATCCCGGGCCCGAGGTTAATGTCCATAAGGATCAGATCAATGTCGGACGATGTCTGTATTATTTCGACAGCCTGCTCACCGGTTGTAACGGTGCGGACGCTGTAGCCATATTTTTCGAGTTCCGTCTTTTCGCTCATTGCGATGAGCGCTTCATCTTCAACAAGCAGTATCGTCGTGTTTTTTATTAAATCCAAAGTTGGTCCTGTCAGGAATCAGAGACTTTTTTGATGCTGAAACTATAAAGTCGATAAGCGGTCATTGCAAGAATGCCGCATGCACGAGTGTGTGTGGCAGGCGACCCCAAAAACGCGCGGCTGCGGATTTACCCGCCCTGATGATCTTGCCGAAAGCGGAGCGTGAAGGTAGTGCCGACACCGACCTCACTGGTCACGTCAATGGTGGCGCCGATCCGATGTGCCATATCATACGAGAGCAGTAGTGCCAATCCTGACCCTTTTTCACCGCGGGTCCCTTTGGCACGTGATCTTGATTCCCAGTTAAAGAGACCGGAAACTTTTTCGGGCGGCATCCCGACTCCCGTATCACTGATATGAAGCACTACGTGCTCGTCTGCCTGGGAACCTGAAAAGGTGATCTCTCCGTTCTCTGTGAACTTGTTCGCATTGACCAGAAGATTGCGCACGATAAACTCGACTATGTCTCTGTCCGCTTTGATTTCGGGGAGCCCGGCGAGGTTGGTTTCAATGGTATTTCCTTTGCGTTCGGCATCCGCGGCCATTTGTCGTGTTAACTTCTGCGCCAGCTGTGAAAGAGCGATATGCTCCGTGTTTGTTGTGTCCACCGCATCGATATTTCTCTTCGCCCAGGAAACGAGATTATCCAGGAGAGACTCGGTGGATTTGAGCGTCGCTGTCAGCTCCTCCATAATTTCACGTGTTTCGGAATCAGATAAGCTCTCTTTGCCCAGAAGTGAGACGGCGCTCGATACGTTTGCCAGCGGTGAACGGATATCGTGGCCAATTATGGCGAGCAGTCGTGTTTTGAGATCAGAGAGCTCTTCGAGTTCTCGATTCCGTCGTCGAAGCTCAAGCAGGGTAACAATGTGATTTGATAATACTTTAAGCGCTTTGCTCTGCGACTCGGTGAGTTTCCGTGGTTGGGTGTCTATGGCACAAAGCGCTCCCAACCGGTATCCATCCGGCGTTACAAGTGGCATGCCGGCGTAAAAACGAATACCGGGGTTCTCGACGACCAGCGGATTATCGGCAAATCGCTTGTCTTCAAGCGCGTCTTCAACGGTAAGAATGTCGTTACCCAGAATTGTGTGACTGCAAAAGGCGATATCCCGCGATGTCTCGCGGTCTTCAAGCCCTACTACGGCTTTGAACCACTGTCGATCGCGATCAACGAAAGAGATATTTGCCATCGGAGTTTCACAGATCTCCGAAACGAGCAGCGCCACCTGGTCGTACTCGTGTTCGTCGAGGGAATCGAGTATGTTGTATGAGTGAAGCCGGGCAAGGCGTTTTTCTTCATCGAGAGGAGCTGGTGCACGTTCCATAACTGGCAGCATACCGAGTAGTTTCAGAAGTTAATAGACCAGCTCCAGGGCTTCTCCTTCGGGGGAAGCCACCGGGAAAACATCGACCCGAAAGAATCTTCTTCTGAAGCTGAACACGATGAGAGCGCCCGCTCTCAGTAGAGACAGCAACTGCCTACAGAATGTGCTCGAGAAATCGTTTTGTCCGCGCTTCGCGGGGTGCGTCGAAGATTTCCGCGGGAGTTCCGGTTTCGACGATCTCTCCTTCGTCCATGAACACGACCTTGTCGGCAGCCGCCCGGGCGAAGCCCATTTCGTGGGACACGACGATCATGGTCATCCCTTCACGGGCAAGGTCCAGCATTACGTCGAGCACTTCCTTGATCATCTCAGGGTCAAGCGCCGAGGTCGGCTCATCAAAGAGCATGACATTCGGTCGCATCGCAAGCGCGCGTGCAATGGCAACGCGCTGCTGCTGACCACCGGAGAGGTGATCAGGGCGGGCGTGTTCCTTGTCGGCAAGTCCCACCCGCTTGAGCAGTGCCCTCGCCTGTTCTTCGATCTCATTTCTCGACCGCTTCTTTACGGTTCTCGGAGCCATGGTCAGGTTCTGCAGTGCGGTCATGTGCGGAAAGAGATTGAACGCCTGAAACACCATTCCGACGTGCTCCCTGATTCGACGAATATCTACCGAGGGGTCGGTCACACCCTGCCCATCCACATAGATATCGCCACTGGTAAGTGTCTCAAGCCGGTTGATCGATCGCAGCAGCGTGCTTTTTCCGCTGCCGGACGGTCCGATAACCAGAACTACCTCCCCGGGAAATACATCGAGATCGACTCCGCGCAGCGCCTGTGTCCGTTCCTCGGCATTGCCCGAACGGGCTTCGAATGTCTTTGTTGCCCCGCGAATGGAAACGCGGGCGTCCGGATTATACGCCACGGTTCTCTACCCACTCCTCTACCAGCGCGACGATCTTCGAGAGAAACAGGGTTATGACCAGATAGACGAGGGCCACGATAGTGTATGTCTCGAAGTAATTGAAACTCACCGATGCGTACTCGCGTCCCCGCCGCAGGAGATCCGCCACCGCAATGATCGAAACGAGTGAGGAATCCTTCAAAAGCGCGATGAACTCATTTCCGACCGGCGGAAGCACGATCAGAAGCGTCTGCGGGAGTATCACCTTCCGCAGTGCCTGACGCCGGCTCAGCCCGAGCGCAAGCGCCGCTTCCATTTGCCCTTTCGGAACCGACTGCAGTCCGGCTCGAAAGATCTCGCCCATATAGGCGCCGTAGCAAATGGACATGGCGATAATTGCGGCGCTCAGACGCGGAACCTGAACCAGCTGTCCAAGTGCATAATAAATGTAGAAGAGCTGCACAAGCAGCGGAATGCCTCGGACAACCTCGACATAGATCGTAGCGATACGGTTAATGACCGTGTTTCTCGAAATGCGCCCGAGCCCCGTGAACAGCCCGATAATGAGGGAAAACACGATCGAGACCATGGTTACGTGAAACGTGGTAACCACCCCGTCCGGGATGAACGCAAGTATATCCCGGTACGGGCGCGGCGAGATGACCGGCAGCGCAATGAGAAGCGCAATCGCCCCAAAGAAGGCAATCCTCCACGAGGAAAGCAGTTGCTTCTCGTGTCGGTCGGGTATGAGTGCGCCGTCGCTGACCGAAATGGGACCGGCGGAAGTGGGACCGGCGGAAGAGCCGGTCCCTTTCTTCGATTCCTGTGTTACCGAAGCCACTGTTCAATGAGCTCGTCGATCGTTCCGTCGGCCTGCACCTGCGCGAGCCCGTCGTTAACCGCTTCGCGCAGTTCATCGCTGCCCTGCGGGAAGGCTACCCCGTAGAACTCGTCGGTGAACGGCTCCCCTACAATAGTCAGCGATTCGGCATACGAGACATTCTGGAGGGCATAGTTCGCGGCAACCGGCGTATCGGCAACGACTCCGTCAATCCGGCCGGCGGCCAGATCTTCGAACGCCAGGCCGACCTCATCGAAGGTGGCAAGGTCGACACCAGAAGCCTCCTGAACAGCCATTGCTCCGGTGGTGCCGATCTGCGCGCCCACGGTCATCCCTTCCATGTCCTCGAGCGCTGCGACTTCGTCGGCCAGATCGATGGGGACAACCAGGACCTGCCCGGCGTTAATATAGGGGTCGGAGAAATCCATGTTCTGCTGTCGCTCTTCAGTAATGGTAACAGAAGAGATGACCGCGTCGTATTCACGCGCGGCGAGTCCGGCGAAAATACCGTCCCATGCGGTGTTTCGAAACTCCACATTAAATCCGGCCGCGTCGGCGATGGCACGCATAAGATCAATGTCGAAGCCGATAATCTCCCGGTCGGAATCGAGGAACTCCATAGGCGGCCACGTCGCGTCGGTTGCGACAACCACCGGATCGGGGATCCCCGGGTCCTCTTCGCCGGCTCCCGCGGCGAATGCGGAAAACGAAACGGTCAACGTAAGAACGAGGGCAAGGAATGAAGTCGTCACCCTCCGGAATGGTGCGTTGGTCATGCGTATTACCTCTTTGTAAATATGCGGAATATCCGGAATATATTCTATTTATATGCAATCGGGCAAGCGCCACGGCGCAAATTTTTGTACCCTGGTGGTCGGTTTTCGCGTCAGCGATACGAAGGGCCGCCGGGCGCGGGAGACGCCCGAATTACAGCGTCAACTCCGCGGACGGAACTCCGTAATGACCTCATGGTTGACCTCGAGGTAGGGGCCGCCGATAAGGTCTATACAGTAGGGAACCGCGGGAAAGACCGCTTCAAGACACTCTCTGATTGATTTCGGCTTGCCCGGAAGATTTATAATCAGCGTCTGATTTCGCACCCCCGCGGTCTGCCTCGAGAGAATCGCTGTCGGGACATACTGCAGACTTACCTGCCGCATCAGTTCGCCGAATCCCGGCAGCATCTTATGGCACACCGCTTCCGTCGCCTCCGGCGTGACATCCCTGAGGGCGGGGCCGGTACCCCCGGAGGTGACAACGAGACAGCAGCGTTCCTCATCCGCCATGTGGATCATGGTTTCGCTGATTTGATCCTGCTCATCCGGAACAACCCGGTACACCTGCTTCCAGGAAGAGGCGAGGTAGGAACTGAGTGTGTTGACTATTTCCTTGCCGGGGAGGTCTTCGTACTCCCCCGCATGGGCGCGGTCGGACACGTTTATGATGCCTATCTTTGTTTCCATGTTGTTACTACCTGCGGCAGGAGCCTTAATCGCCGGTAAGCCGCGCTCGTGCCCCGAGGGTTAAAGACACCGTGTTCAGATTGTTGTAGGTGTACCGCGGTTCCTGCTGTGTTTCGGTCCGCACAGTCCCAGCCGAGCCGGTGCCGTCGGCGCCACCGGCGGCATGTGACCAGCGTCGCGTATCACTGAAACGGTAGCGGTAGACCGCGCGCCAGAAATCAAAACTGTAGCCGAGATCGAGCGGTGTACCTCCGGGTGTCCCTTGAAAGGTTTCGCCGTCAATCAGAAGAGACTCGTCCTCAGGAATTCTGCTGACCGTTTCGAAGCGCAGCGGCTGAAAGAGAATCTCGACTTCGTGCCGGTCGGCAATGAGGCTTTCAGCAGTAAGGCGGGAATACGGGAACAGGATCTCCTGGCCGCCCTGCTCGCGGTAGTCGAAGCGGTCGCCGTCTTCGCCGAACTGAATCGTGTGGAACGGTATCGCGACAATGCCGGTCTCGGCGCGCAGCGAAAGGTCCAGTCCGGACAGTGGCGCCGCCGCTCCCACGGCCACGAACACGGCCAGAGCGAGAACAGATATGAACGGTTGACGGAACAGGTTCATGGTGGGCTCCTTACTCAGCAGCGGCTACCGGCTCTATTCTGTAGGGTGGTATGCTGTGAAGCACGATGACCGAGTCACTCTCGATAAACGCACTGTCGCCTTCGGAAAGCCGCACGTTATAGCTGGTTGGCGAATAGCGGTATACCGCGCCGCTGATTATGTCCACGCCCCAGAAGAGAAAGTTTCCGAGGTTCAGGATGGATACGGTGTTAAAATCCGTCTGGAGCCGGAACTGCTCTGTCCGATAGCCTTCGAGTTCAAGGCGAACGCGGGGTGCGCTGGTATCGCGACTGACCTGTACGGTGGTCGGCGTCTGTCCGCGTTGTACACCATTTATATACACCGTCGCGCCTTCGGGATCGCTGGTGAAGGTAATGTCATCGCTCGTGCCGCTGAAGATCGTGGCACAGCCTGCCAACAGCGGTATGAGAATCAGAAGCAGTACAAGCTTTGCTGAAGTATTAATACGATGGCACCGGCTCATAAATCCCCCTTTTTAATAAGCCCGTTCATGTGTCCGACGCACATGATTGCACGAGAGAATGTAGCGTGCAGACGATGCTTTGTACAATATTGAATTGATCAGCGCATGAACATTCCGCCGTTGACATCGATCGTTTCGCCGGTGACGAAGTCGTTATCGAGAACGAAGGCGACGGCGCGCGCGATGTGGTCCGCGTTTCCGTTGCGCTTCAGAGGCGTGCGCTCGGCGAACGTCCGCATCTGTTCAGGGGTCGAGTAGCGGTCGTGAAAGGGCGTTTCTATAACGCCGGGGGCGACCGCATTTACCCGAATGTCGGGGGCCAGTTCCTTGGCGGTTCCGCGGGTGAAGGAGTCTATGGCCGACTTGGCAGCGCCGTAGATGGTTGCAGTCGGCGCGCCGTGGCGTTGGGCAATGGATGTCATGTTCACAACGCACGGATCACTCCCTGCTCGAAGCAGAGGAAGAAGCCGGGTGGTCAGGTAGATAGTCGAGTGGGTGTTGAGTGTGAAGATCCGGTCGATAAGGTCCCACTCGAGCCCGTCATCAATGGCATGTCGCTGGACCATTCCTCCGGCGTTGTTCACGAGTGCGTCGAGCGAGTCGGCGGCGGCCTGCACCTGCGAAACGAGCTCATCGCAGCCGGCCTGCGTCGAAACATCCGCCTGCAGAAGGTGAGCACTCCCGCCGAGCGATTCAACGGATTCGGCCACTTCGCGTGCCGCCTCCTCCGAGCTGTTGTAATGCACGAGTATCGTGTTCCTGTTGGCAAGGTGACGGGCGCATGCCGCGCCGATCCCCGTACTGGCTCCGGTAATGAGTATTGTTCGTCCCATAGCCTTTAGTATACGCCCGGGTGTCAAGGCGTCCGGCAAGGACGGCCGCACGGCTTTGGTTCACTGCCCCCGTGCAGACAGCCAGGCACCGTGTTGAAACTGGATACCTGCGAAGCGATAATGCACAACGCCGTGCACATGATCAGTACATTGGAGCAGCTCGTATGAATAGGAAGAACACAACAGGCGGGACGAGCCTGGACGTGCGCTACAACGTGGATGATAAGCCTCCCCTGCGCAGAACCGTGCCCCTGGGACTGCAGCATGTTCTGGTCATGTTCTCGGGGAACGTGGGTATTCCGCTTATGCTCGCCGCCGGAATAGATGCCCCGCCGGAGACGCGGGTGTTTCTTGTACAGGCAGCGCTGCTTGTGGCCGGATTATCCACACTGATTCAGACAATCGGTGTCGGCCCGGTCGGTGCACGGCTTCCGGTGGTCATGGGCACGAGCATCGGCTTTGTGCTCGTAGCCATTCCTATCGCCGGGCAGTACGGGCTGCCGGCTGTCTTCGGCGGGGCGATGGTCGCCGGGGTGGTGCAGGTGGTCATCGGCGCTTCCATCCGGTGGATCCGGTTTCTCTTTCCCCCGCTTGTCGCAGGAATTGTTGTTACGATTATCGGTATTGCAGCCGGCTATCGGGTGGCCATTCCGCTGGGTATGGTGGACTTCGAGGTCGTACGCGATGCCCGATGGTTCGCCTTACCGGCGCCATTCGAGAAGGAATAAGCTTCCCGCTGACCTCGGTGCTTGCAATGGGTGTTATGAGTGTTGCCGTGGCCATCGAATCAATCGGGGATCTTGCCGCCATTACACAGAGCGGCGCCGACCGCGAGATAACACAGAAAGAAATGTCGGGCGGCCTCATGGCCGACGGCGTCGGCACCGGACTCGCGTCGGTATTCGGCGCGCTTCCGAATACAAGCTACAGCCAGAACGTAGGTGTTGTCGCCTTTACCGGCGTAATGAGCCGCTTTGTGGTTACCGTCGGAGCACTCTTTCTGCTTGCCTTCGCGCTCGTTCCCAAACTCGGCGCGGTGGTGAGCGCCATGCCTGATCCGGTGTTAGGCGGCGCCGCGGTGATCATGTTCGCGCTCGTAGCCTCAACCGGCATACGCATTCTTGCAGGGGTTACCCTCAACCGCCGGAATATGCTAATTATTGCAATATCCTTGGGGGTGGGACTCGGAATGGCACTTGTACCGGACTCGCTTCAGCATTTTCCGCAATCTGTGCGGGCAATGCTTGAACCAGGTATTGTCCAGGCAGGATTTATCGCCATTATCCTGAATCTGGTGTTGCCTGACAAATGACCTTCAAATCCCGGCTTGTCACGACTATTCTTGCAATCTTTATTCCGGTCCTCATTGGCCTCGCCCTTCTCAATTACTGGCACATACTGTCGCTGTACGATACATCGCGCGAGCAGGTCGAGCAGGATGTGCGAAGCCTTATTGAAGTTACCAACGAAGCCTATCACATAGTCGAAAACTCCCTGGCCGAGGAAATGGAACGGGCGCTTGAACAGATGCGCGAGGAGTTTCTTGAGGTCGATGCTGTCCCCGCGGAAATGAATCTTGCGTCCTTGAAGGAACAGTTCGACGACAGATTGGACTTTTACCTTATCTCTCGGGACAACGTCATTGAATACACTACCTATGAAACTGATCGCGGTCTGGACCTCGGGCAAATCGACGACGGAGAGTCCCTGCTTGCATGGGTACGGGAGAGTAACGAACCGTTTCTCCAGCGCATGAGCCGGGAAACACGAAGCGGGAGACTTCGGAAATACGGCTATGTGGCCGCTCCCGGCAGTGACTGGATACTGGAGGTGGGCGTCACTCCTGAGACTATCGAAACGTACCTGGCGTCGCTCGACCCGGTTGCGTTGTCCGAGCGACTTGTTGACATCAGTCCAATCGTGGAAGAGGCGCGGATCCTCGACCGCGATGGATGGTTCGTATCGGCACGCAACCCTGAGAGGCCAACGGATGAACTGCAAGCGCGAACCCGGCAGGTTGTTGCCGAACGCGAACCATTGGAACTGCACCGCGGTACGGAGATAATCCGCTATCTCTACGTCGGACCGGATGTTCCCGAGTTTGCGGACGAATACGCCTTCGGCGTAATAACGGCGGTTGTAGAACTGACCTA
>CAZMEV010000054.1:0-2007 GCA_964565375.1 uncultured Spirochaetaceae bacterium | reverse complement strand
AGTTTGCGGACGAATACGCCTTCGGCGTAATAACGGCGGTTGTAGAACTGACCTACAGCACCGCGCCGATCGTAACCGGCAGCGTTACGATCACAACAATATTACTTGTGGTCCTCGTTCTGATCGTACTGCTTTCGGTCGTTGCCGCAAACCGGATTTCACGACCTGTTTCCCTGCTCGAGCAGGAGTTCGCCCGCGCGGCCGAGGGCGACCTGACCGCACATGCAGAAATAGACAGCAACGACGAGCTTGGAAAGGCTGCCCGCAGCTTTAACATTATGATGGAGCGCATCCGCGAACTGACCTATTACGATCCGGTAACGGGGCTGCCGAACCGGGGAGTGTTACGCGAGTACTTCAACATGCACGTCTTCGCCGGCGAGGAAATCCATCCTGGTAGCGCGGACGAACCGAATGCCGTACTCGCCATGGTTGCTGCCGATCGCTTCCGTGAAATGAACCAGCGATTCGGCTACCACACCGGCAATCTGCTGCTTAAGGCTGCCGCCGGGCGAATCCGCGAGCAGTCGGATCTGAACGCGCACATATACCGGGGACAATCAGATGAGTTTCTGCTGCTTTTCGAGAATCATCAGGTACAGAAGCCGGCCCGGCAGCAATTGAATCTGCTCAGGCACGTTCTTCAGCAACCCTACAGCGTGGCCGGGCGCAGCATCTCCCTGTCATTCAGCGTGGGCGTAGCCGAGTATCCGCAGCACGGCTCCGATCTCGACGAGCTTATTCGAAACGCCGGCTTTGCCCGCAATCTCGCTGCATCGCGAGGGCCCGGAGAAATCCGGATGTTCGATCCGGCCAAGCATACGCGCTTTGTCGAGGTTCGAGAGCTCGAGGAGCGTATCGCAGCCGGTCTGGAGCGGAACGAGTTCTTTTTCGATTATCAGCCGATTTTTGATCTGCAGACATCAGGTATGGTGACTGCTGAAACCCTTCTCCGCTGGCGGCATCCGGACAGAGGCGTCGTGACACCCGGAGAGTTCATACCCGTGGCCGAGCGTTCGTCGCTGATTGTCCGCATTGGGGAGCTGGCCTTGAGACAGGCCTGCGAAACATCCCGCCAATGGCCGGATGGATCCGCGACACGAATCGCCGTCAATGTCGCTGCGCGACACTTTGAATCGCCTTCATTCACCGAGGACGTACGAACCATTCTGAAGGAAACAGGCGCAACGGCAAGACGCATTGAACTCGAATTGACCGAGCGTACTGTGCTCACCGATGTGGAAACAAGCATTCAGCGGCTGAACGAACTTCGGGAGCTCGGGTTTTCCATCGCCATTGATGACTTCGGGACCGGCTACTCATCGCTGAGCTACATCGTTCGCCTGCCGGTGGATACCGTAAAGATCGACGGATCGTTTATCGGCCTGGTCGGAGAAAGCAGGCAGGCTCGCGCCATTGTCTCAAGTGTCGTTGCGATGGGAAACGCACTGAACGTGAACCTCGTAGCCGAGGGGGTAGAAACAGAAACCCAGCTCGACTTTGTGCGCCGCACCGGGTGTCACCGCGCCCAGGGCTTCGGCCTTGCCGAACCCGCCCCATTTGCCGCCATTTCCGAGCCAGACACCGTGCAGTCGGCTATGAAACGACCGTAACCGGTCCCTTATGGCCGCAGCAGCCTCGCGTGGACGGGAAGCGCGTGGGGACGGAGGCAAACGCGGGAGTGGCCGGCTCACGGCTCACACACAATCCCCTGCTCGCGAATATCCGCAAGGCGCCCTTCGGCAATACCCGGTATCCGGGTGAGCTCGTCGATCGATTCGAAGGGGCGAAACCGAACGATGGCTTCGGCTCTCGACTCCCCTATGTGCATGATCCGCTCGAGTTCCTCTGCGGGCGCCTCGTTCAGGTCGACACACACGTCGGCGAGCGCGATATCGCCGTCGACCTCCGTCAGTGTTTCGAACCCGTAGCCGTCGCTTTCTATGACGACGGTGCCGTGCGTATCCGTGCCGTAGACTTCGATGTCACCGGCCGCTTCAACGCGGG
>CAZMEV010000053.1:16759-20771 GCA_964565375.1 uncultured Spirochaetaceae bacterium | reverse complement strand
ACGACGATTACGGTAAACAGAACTACCAAAACGCCGAGTATAATAGAGAGAATGAGCAACAAAGGCATTGGGCTACAAATCCCAGAGCACGGTTTCGCGCTAACTCGTGGTTTCTATCGAAGGTATACGAACTGCACTCGGGTGTCAAACTCGGCTTTTCACGCAGGCAGCATCGCAAGGTCCGGGAAAGCGCTTCAGGCTGGCTGCCTGGGAAAGCAGGGAGCCGCCCGGAGGCCCTTTTGAGCGTGCTCGAACGGTGGGCGCACCCTGCGGGATTGCTGTATACTTTGGACAGGGATCTAATGAGCTGGCGTATCCTTGACACAAGGATCTAATGGGCAGGGGAAAAGGGCTATGAGCACAGAACTCGTCAAAATCAGAACGCGTATCAGGCTGTACATGGCGTTTGCGGTTATTGGGGCGCTGCTCCTGCTTCCGGTTCACACCGCCGGGGCGGGGACGAGGGACCAGGCGGAAAAGCACTTTCTCAACAATGAGCCGGAGGAGGCTGCCCGTCTTTACGAGCAGGTGGTGAGCGAGGAACCGGGCGATCCGGTTATCTATCGGCAGCTTGCCGCTGCTTACGAACAACTCGGTGATTATGAGAAGGCGTTCAGCGCGCTCGAGCGCGGGATGAAGGAAAGCGACGGCACAAAACACGAATTTCTGTTTAACAAGGGGAATCTTGCCGCACGACAGGGCGACTGGGATAAGGCGTTTGAGTACTACACTGCGGCAGCTGACGAGGAATCAGAATTTGCGGAACCGCGACGGAACCGGGCAAACCTTCATGTCCAGGCCGGCAATTACGACGAGGCTATAACGGATTACGAGGAGTACCTGTCTCTTCGTGACAACTCTCCTCAGCGCGCTGCCGTAGAAGACATGATAGCGGTGCTCAATGAGCGTCTTGCCGAAGAGCAGCGGCGAATTGAGGAAGAAGAACGACGCGCCGAAGAACGTGCCCGCCGTGAAGCCGAAGCTCAGGCACGTCGGGAGGCTCTTCGTGATACGGTTCGCGAGCGACTCGACGATCAACGCAGGCGCACGGATCGATCAACCGGTGGCGCAGAGGATTTCGAGAGTATCGACGACGATCTTGACGTTCTCGATTGATTGCGCTTTCTGGACTCGTTTGTAGAGGATATATATGTACGGAAAGAAATGGCCGATTATCGCAGGAGGTCTGGTCTTCGCTGTTTTGATTGGCGGCGGACTTACCATTGGCGGAATGCTGGGCTCCGACGAAGGCGATCGCGCCGACACTCATGCCAATACGCTCCGACTGGCGCGCGATTACTACGAAGACGGCGAACTTGAGCGGGCACTTGATCTCGTCGACAGAATTCTTATTGACGAGGCCGATCACGAAGATGCCGCTGAGCTCAGAGCCCAGATCGTTGCCGAACGCAGACGACGAGAAGCGGAGGACCGAGAAAGAACAGACGAAATCGCGCGTCTCGAAGAAGAAATAGCGGCGTTGCGCGACGATGGTGTAAGCGACAGCAGTGACGAACTTGCTCGGCTTGTAGAGCAGCTCGAAGCAGCGGAGCGCGAACGTGCGGAGGCGGAACGCGAGGCACAACAGGAGGCCGAAGAGGCGGAACGCGAGGCACAACAGGAGGCCGAACGCGAGGCCGAAGAGGCTGAACGACAGGCTGAGGAAGAGCGCCTTGCCGAAGAAGAGCGAGAACGTGAAGAACGGGAGGCCCGGGAGCGCGAAGAACGACAGGCCGAGGAGCTTGCTGCGCTCGAAGAGGAAGAACGGCAACGGGAAGAAGAAATCCGTAAACTCCTCGAAGACGCTGAAGAGGCGCTTCAGGACGAAGATTACGCTCGCGCTGTCGAGATATTCGACGAAGTGCTGGAACTCGAGGACAACCGTCCAGAGGCGCTTGCCGGAAAAGCCGAGGCGCTTCGCCGGCGTGACTCGGACGGCGATTCGGATCAGGCCCGGGAACTCGCCGAGCAGGCGCTCGAACAGGATGATGAGCAGTGGCGTGCCTATTATACGCTTGGCGAACTGTATTCAGCCGATGGGGATCACAGGCGCGCACGGGAGAACTTTGAGCGGGCGGCCGAACATACCGAAGATGACCCGCGCGTGTACTTCGCGCTTGCCAATGCTCAATATCGTGACGGCGACTTCGAAGAAGCCCGTGGGAGCTATGAGAAGGTTGTGTCGATAGAGCCTGGCTACCGGAACGCGTATTATAATCTCGGACTCGCCAACCTCCAGCTTCGTGACAGAAGTGAGGCGCGGACGGCCTTCGAGCGTTCCATCGAGGAAGATCCGGATCACGCCCCGTCGTTTCGACGCCTCGGAGTTGCAGAGCTCGACGCGGGTAATTATGAAGAAGCTGTGCGCTGGCTCGAGGAGGCTGTGGACATAGAGCCACGGGAGGCTGTGTATCGTATGCAGCTCGGCAATGCCTACGAGGCGTCCGGGAATCTTGAGCGGGCGGAACGGGAGTTCCGCCGTGCAGCAGATTTAAGTCCTGAGAGTCCTACTCACAATTATAACGCGGCTCAGATATCGCTGCGGGTAGGCAACTACGAGGAGGGCTATGAGTATATCCAGGAAGCGATAGCCCTGAACCCCGCTCCGGAGTACTTCTATGTTCAGGGGCAGCTGCTTGAGGAACTTGGAGAAGTCGAGCAGGCGATAGAGTCGCACATGCGTGCTACCGAACTGGACGACCAGTATACGCGTCCGCTTGTTGAGCTCGGGCGTTTGCTGGACGAAATCGAAATGCACGAAGAGGCGCTCGATTATCTGCTGCTGGCATACGGCATGGATCCGGACAGTGCTGCGGTAAACAACAATCTCGGAAACGTATATTTGAGTCTGGATGAATATGACGAAGCCATAGATCACTTCCGGACGGCCAGAAGAAATGATCCGGAGCTGAGCGAAATTCGGCGCAATCTCGCGCTCGCATATATCGGTGCCGAGCGTTTCGACCGTGCTGAGGAGGAACTGCGGGATTTCCTGAGCGATAACCCCGATCACTGGGAGATGCGGCAGAAGCTTGGTGAAGTGCTCATTTCGCTCGATAACATCGATGATGCGCGTGAGGTTCTCGAAGATCTGATAGAGGACAATCCGGATTATGAGCAGCGGGACGAAATCGAAGAACTGCTGAGCGGGATTTAGGCTGTACGCGCTTACGTTGACGCGGGATTATTCCCGACCGACGGCTGCAAGCAGTTCCCGGCGGGAAACCGCATGCCAGAGCGGTCTTCCGTGAGGACACCTCGGCTCAGGCAGATTCAGTGTCCGTTCAGCGAGTTCGACAGCCGTGAGTCCATCCACATGGTCGCCGCCGCGTACGGCTGATTTACAGGCCATGGTCGCGTACAGATCCCGCTCGAACTCCCCGGAAATCATTTCGAGACCGGTGAGACTCTCCTTCAGAATCGACTCTGACCCGCGAAACGATTCGGGAACGCTGTGGATTCGAAACCGGCCGGGATGCTCTTCGGTAACCTCAATGCCGAGCGAAGCGGCCTGTTCGAGCCTGTCACGAAGTGCGGCGGCTTCAGACGCTTCTACATCGAAATCAATTGGAACGAGCAGTCTCTGTTTACTTCCACGTGCCCGGAAATAATCGTACATAATGCGCTCGTGAGCTGCGTGCTGGTCGATCAGATACAGACGCTCCGATGTCTCCACAATAAGAAATATGCCGAAAGCCTGTCCGTGGAAAACAAGTTCGTTCCGGGAGTCGGTTTCCGGTGGTTTCTGCCGGTCTGTCCCCTGCGCAATCTCGCGATACGAAGATGCGGGAACACGCGGGTGGCTGCTGATCTCCTGCGGAGATGTATGGGGCGAATTACTGAACAGCGACTCATGCGAATTGCGGGGTCGATGCTGTGAGCGGCTTGTTTGCGGTTTCTCATGAACAGGCTCTGCTTCGCGGACCGAGTTCGGCTCTTGGCGCTCTGCCGAGCCGGAGGATCGAACTACGCCGGAGGATCGTACGCCGGAGGATCGTACGCCGGAGGATCG
>CAZMEV010000053.1:0-16659 GCA_964565375.1 uncultured Spirochaetaceae bacterium | reverse complement strand
TACGCCGGAGGATCGTACGCCGGAGGATCGTACGCCGGAGGATCGAAGGGCGGTAACTATATCGTGGTGTATTCGCTCGCGCTGCTCGAACTTCGCCTCCAGTTTTGCCGGATGAATATTAAAGTCGACTTCCTGAGCTGGGACAGTCAGAAACAGGAAAGTCACCGGAAATGTCCCGCCGTGAAACCGGTCGCCGAGAGCATATTCAACAGCCTGGACAAACCCGAATTCCTTGATACGTCTCCCGTTTACGAACACCTGAATGTACTGTCTGTTTCGCTTCGCAAGCTCCTCAGCCCCTACAACCGCTTTTACCTCACAGGCTACTCCTGCCTGATGGACCATCTCCAGCTGGTGCTCGCTGAACGCATCGTGGGTAGCGGCCACCCGCTGAAGCAGATCCGAGGGAGGCAGCACCAGCTTAACGGTTCCATCCACTACAAGTTTGAAAGAAATCCCCGGATGTGCGAGGGCTTTTTCCACGAATATCTGCCGGCACATCGCCGACTCGGTCGCGGCACGTTTCAAAAAACGCTTGCGTGCCGGGAAGTTGTAAAACAGGCGCCGGACCTCCACGACCGTTCCCGGGGTCCCTTTGGGGGCACCGCGCTCCACCTCTCTTCCTTCTTCAACAACACGTCTTCCGCCGTCATCGCCATCGGTGCGACTTGCAATTTCCAGGGTCGAAACTGCCGCGACACTTGCGAGCGCCTCTCCGCGAAAGCCGAGACTCTCGATACCAAGCAGATCGTCGGCGGTACGCACTTTGCTCGTGCTATGGGAGAGATAGCATCGATCGAGATCCGAATCACTCATACCCGTACCGTCATCGGTGACGCGAAGAAAGCGAAGCCCGCCCTCACCAAGTTCGACCGAAATAGAATTCGCTTCGGCGTCGATGCTGTTATCAAGAAGCTCGCGTAACACCGACGCTGGACGCTCGATCACCTCACCGGCAGCAATCTTTCGTGCTACCTGCTCGGGTAATACCTGAATGGAGTTGCCGGCTGTCCGTTCTTCCATGCTCACAACAGTCGCTACCGTACTATGTCGCTGGCAGAGCATGCAATTACGCTCAGAATCTCAGGGTGGCCTCAAGAAGTCCCCGGACTCCGAACGAATCGATTGCCGGCCCTTCGGCGTCGGTTTCCTGCTGCCATCCGAAACTCAGAGATGCTTCAAGCCGCAGGGTATTGTCGAGTTCGAGTCGGGAACTATGTTCAGCGGTAAGTCGGGTTCGCTCGGTTGCCGACTCAGCGGTCGAACGTTCGAGCTCAAGCCGTCCCCGCTCTTCGTGAACGAGCCGTGCCCTATCATATTCGACCGGCCAGGGAATATCCTCGGCGAAAGCCGCATCACTCGTCCAGGTATAGGCTGCCGAGGTCTCATTCTGTCGGGATACTTCATCCGCCCGTGTTACCCGGTGCTCATTTTCAAGTTCCAGGCTTGTTCCGTCCTCACCGAAAAGGCGAACTTCATTCTCGAGTGTCGTCCGATACTCATTAGAGGATGAGAAAAGAATGCTGGTGGAAACGCGGGAAAAGAACTCATCACTCGCATACAGGTCGGTGAGCGGGTAGGCTCCGAGCCGGCCGAAAAGGTTTACCGCAAATGTACTTGCCGAGGCGGTTATATCCCGGCTTTCACGCAGTGCATCTTCGCGTCGCTCATACGTCCGGCCGAATTCTCCCTGGAGCCGATATGGAACAATCAGATCCCGTAGTCTTGAGCCGAAACTGCGGCTTGCCTGCAGACCTGCAGCCGGCCGGTACTCTGACCGAATACGCCCTGAATCTGTGCCTGCAAACACTGAGTCCTCGCGACGTTCAAACAGCTCGAGAACCGGTGGAGATATATACAGATATTCCTCTTCGGCTATGACCGTCGCATATCGGGATAGATCCTCAGGGTAGGAACCATCAGTGAATGAATCGCGCACGCGCAGCCTGCGGCTGTAATACGGCTCCACGGTGACATCACGGAACAGGGGCTGCTGTTGGGAGGTTGATGGTTGTCCGGTCTCCTGTCCGTTCTCGTTTGACTCGCCGGTAACCTCAGGTGGCGGTTCTACATCCGGAATGTCCGCCCCGGTTTCTTCTTCAGCAGTGGTTCCGTTACCGCGGCCGGGTGCAAACTGAATCCCGAACCGGGCATTCAACGTAGAGTTCTGCTCAAGCGTGTCGACAAAACTGTCGGTTGATCCGGATAGTCGGGCTGTCGGGCTCACGACCGCGGGGCCCGCTGACCGGCTTATCGCCCCGTCAAGCCGACGCTCGAGCGCATCCTCGGGTTCATAGGGCGCCAGCAACGAATACGCGCGAATCCAGGACTCGGCATATGCGGCCTCCGGCGGTTCATACCGGTCAGATACTTGCGAGGCGCCGGCGGAGGCACTCAAACGCGGAGTATCCCATGCACCGTCGACACGCCAGCTCTGTCGGAGTCGCGCGCGGGATACAGACGCCCTGGATTCGGCGTCAAAAGCGGTCTCTTCAAATCGCAATGCAAGGGTTGTACTCCGCGTTTCCCGGTCGCCACCGGGCGGACCGAATTCACGGAAGTACCGGTCTTCGATTCGGAGGGCGTCGGCGGTAACCGGTCCGCGTACTCCGTGGCCTGCAGCAAGGACAAGCTCGTCAAAAACCGGCGAATACACCGCTTCCAGCTCGGCGTCAAAGCGCAGGGCGCCGATTGTGACCGCCGTATCCGTTGCTCCGCCGATTTCGCTTATCGTGTTGCCGGTAACGTCGGCCTCAATGCGGTACCGCGCGCCGAGCTCAAAATCCGATATGGAAGGGCCTGTTGTCGGGGAAAAGAGCGTCCCTTCGTACACGTATCGCGCGCCCGCCTCGAGTATCATATCCACATTCGGTCGACTGCCGGAGAAATGCAGTTCGTCAACGTAGAACGTATCATCCGTATCGTTTGAATTGGACTCGAGTTCCGGTCGAACGCGCATGATGAGCGTTCGTACCTCCTGCGAGCGATCGATGTCCGCCCTCATATCGAGAGTCCGCGAGCCGTTACTATCCTCGATCGTAATCTCGCCGTCGGAAAGCGAAACACCGAGACGCTGCCACTCCTTGCTGTCAGGGATTTCAATACCCTCGGCTGCAATACCGGTTTCTCCGGAATTCACGTACAGCAGGTCGGCTTCGAGCGATCCGGCGGTGCCGGTGTGAAGGTATCCGACAAACTCCTGGTATTCGTTCAGGTGAACGCCGGTGCCGGTGCCGCGCAGCTCGATACGGGCTTCGTTCGAGCTTCCGCCGTTTTCCGAGGTCTCGTCGTTATTCGACTTCCGAAAGTTGACCTCGAAAATCCTGTTTTCCTCATCGGTGCCGAACCGCACTGATTCCGGGAATGCTTGTCCGAGTGGGGTTTCGATCGGACTTCCCGAGGCGTCCCGGGCGTCGCGCTCGGATATCTCACCAGCGCTTACATCGAGTTCTCCGGTTCTGACGAAGACAGTCTCGGACCCTGTTTGCGGCTTGACCGCGCGCGCGAGGAGAGGGCTTCCGAGAATGGAAACATCACTGACAAGAATCCTTCCCCGCGCTGTCGAAGTTCCGTTGTTATTGTTTGAGTTATTGTCCGAGCGCACAATTACCAGACGGACCGCGCGACCGTCCTGAATTTTTCTGCGTTCCGACTCAGAGAAGCGGATTTCGACACTTGTGCGCCCTTTTGTTCCGTTCAGTCCTGAGGCGATCTTTCGCGAGGCAATCCGGTCCGGGTTCTCCGAGGCAAGTGTTCCCGTTTGCGTTCCATCTTCTGTTGCCGCTCGTCCCCGCTGTTTCGCAACCCCTCCTGCACGCAGGTCGAACCCGGCTCCGTCGGAATCGTCGCGGAACGGAAAGGTAGGGCGATTGGCGCTGCTTCCGGCGTCGAGGATACCGTCTGAGTCAAGGTCCTCGCCGACGGCGCCGAACTGCACATACACGTCGACCTCACCGTCAAAATCGCCTTCAATTGTTTCGACCGCTTCCCAGCGCAGCCGCAAACCTTCGGTTTCCTGCGGGAGATTTCCCGGTGGAATCTGTATCTGACCGGAAACCCACTGGTCAGCTTCAAGCTCGTAATCGAACACGGCTGCGCGTTCACCGCCCTCATCCCGGAGTGCGGGGTACGGGCCAATAAGTGAACCGCTTTCATATTCGTATATACGATTGTCGTCGAGATCGGTCCCGACTCCTCGGAGTTCGCCGTCTATGCGGTAGTCGCGGTAGAGAAGGCGGCCGCGATCGGGGGCGGAAAGCGGGTCTTCAAGTTCTTCGGCGGTCAAGTCACCGCCGTCCGCGCGGGTGAATTCGAACGGGTCGGGTACTCGCCCGGGAAGCAGTCTGTACGACGGCAGGCTCACCGGTACGCTTCTGTCTTCCATGCCGAACACCCGGCGCGCTCCGGTCGTGTCGGCGAGCGAAAGTGTACCTGCGCCGCGAACAAAGCCTGTGAGCCGTTCGCCTTCGTAGTCGTACTGGGAGGAGAGTGTTACCGTTCCGTCCTGTTCTCCCGGAGCCTCGGTGAACTCCCGGTCAGCGAATGTATCCCAGCGCCCTCCGAGCGCAAGGGTGAGGGTGTTGCGCTCATCTATTGTAAAAACATTGCCGGAGGCGAACACGAGCTCATTTGCCTCGGCTCCCCGGTCGAACGTACGGTAGCGGAATTCAAGTTCATCGCGCTCTCCCGGCTCAAAGCCGAGTTCCACGGAACCGCCTGACCCGACCGTAAAACGGGTCTCGGATACCCCGTTTCTCGTAAGCGTCACAGTGCCAGGGATCACGTTACCCGGCAATGAAATCTCGCCGCGGGGCCGGGTTTCCTCCACAACGATCTCAAAAGAGCTTTCTTCACCCCGCCTTCGTGCACCCGGCCCGTAGAGGAGAGACTGGACGCCGAATGGATGCCGGGCCTCCACGCTTCGCACTTCCGGCCCACCGAGAACCAGCAGTTCCCCGCGGGCATCGCCTCTCGCGGGCGGGCGAATCGGAATATCCGCTTCACTTCGCGACCCTGCGCGAAGGTACTCCACGGTCAGATCGCTATCGTCCTCCGGCAGCTCGCCGGCGTCGTACGCATCGGCGCGGGCAAACGGGCTGTAAAACCCGGGCTCATAGAGAAGTACCACCGGCACCTGTTCACCGGTATCCTGTGAATCTAGGTCGAAAAAAAGCGAGGCCGCCTCGGCGAGTTCCTGGTGGTCGCCATTCTCGAGGTCGTCCCGCAAGGCGCGTTCGCGCCCGATCCTGCGAAGATAGGTGGCTGCCGCTTCGTCGGCAGAGCTGTTTCCGTTCGCGCCTCCGCCGCCCACGACATCGTCAAACTGCTTCCGGTTTGCATGCAACCTCGCCTCTGCGTCGAGCCGGCCGTCGGTCTGCACCGCAGGGAGAAAATCCTCCCCGAGTCCGTCGTCGCCGACCTGTGCTCCCTGCACCGAATAGGTGGCCACGATTCGACCACCGGCTGGTTCATCAAGGGTCACCGTGCCCCGCGTGAGAGAAAACGAAGCATCAGCATCAATATCTATTTCTTCGTAAATGTGACCGGCGGCGTCAGTGAATAGCGGACCGTCATATCTGCCTCCGGGATCGATCTGCCCGTCGGCTGTTGTCGTGCCCACTTCCCGAAATACTCGCAGGTTGGTTACTGCCTCGTCGGGGAGAATGAACCGCCGATCCCTGATCCAGAGCGCCGGGTCAAGACGGGTCTCGGCGAGTTCCCGTTGTCCGCGGAACCGTGATATTTCAGCCGCGGTGGGTTCAAACCGGGCCATAAGGTCATGCCGTGTGCGTTCTGTTTCGAGGCGCGCGGAGGCTCCGAGGGTATTCCCCGCCGATTGGGCTACCGGCAGAAACGGATATGAAGGAATGGAAATGGGCCCCTGACCGACAAGCAGAGATTTCAGCGTGTCTTGCTCACGCCCATCGTAGCCGAACAGGATCGTATCGAGTTCGAAATCGTCTACGAAGCTTGTTTCGAAAAAGTATCGGTCGTCGAGGCGAAGCGAAAGTGTAAGATCAACGATATTTTCAAATGGCCGGGTTGTGAATCCGGGAAAGTCCCGCGCTGTGAACCTTCCGTCGGGCAGACCCGGAACATCCGCTCCCTCCCGGGGCCGGATAAGTCCGTAATCGAATCCGAGTCGACTCCGCCAGCTTCCGGTAAGGAACAGGTCAACCTCAGCGTCCCCGATTTCGGTTTCGAACAGCGAAGCGGGCGATTCACGCTCGAGCTCAGCGGCCGAATCATCAGTCTCTCCATTCTCGGCGTTTGCTTCGATGGCAAAAATGCCGATAAAGAGTAATGTGAACAGGATTAGCCGGAATTGGACATGCATGATGAGTTCGTGTAGTATTCGCCACAGCCTTAGGCTGGTCACAAGTATCATATCCCGCACTGGAAAGCAATGAGCGCTGAACAACAGAAGTGCAAAGCATTTGTCGGGCGACTTTTGAATAACCCGGCCATAACAAAGTATACACCGCTGCAGAAAGAAGAGCAGATTATCCAGTTTCTTCACGCGAACGCTTCACAGCTTGCTCCGACGTTGCAGTCGCAGAGTTTTTTCCCCGGCCAGTCGTGGACGCAGATTCTCTCAACTCTGCTCCAGACGCTTATGGCGCATATCGACGAAGAACTTTCCAGAACAAACGATATGATTATCAACCGGATGATCAACTGGGACTTTGTCTCTTTTTCTACTCAGTCTTCGGCGAGCGTAGACAGAGCCAAAGAAGAAGTGCGCACACTGCTGCAGTCCCTGCTTGAACGCCCCGATGGACGCCGTGCTCTTACCGGCCCGTACGCAGCTGTATATTTCGGACTGGCGCGACGGTATCTCGAACATATTTACAATCGGCGCAGCTATATTCATTTCGAGCTTACAAAGGTTCAAAGATTGCGAATGGGAAAGGACCAGGTCCAGGGGCTCGTGGATGTTTCCATGCTTCTGAAGCCTGCGATTTACCTCTTTTCCACCCCCGGAGAAAGTGTCGGGGTTCAGGGAAGCGGGCTTATCCAACCTCAGTTTGCCGATACGGCCAAAGCGGGCCTGAAAAAACGGGCTCCGAATGTGCCTGAACAGGCGATTTCCAGCGCGGTTCATGCAAATATGTCGTTCCTCGATCACAGTTTCGTGGAAGCCACGTCACGGGTGGCAGCAATCTTTTCTGCACGGGCGCGCAACTATTATCCGGGTATGAAAGTTGATCGCGGTGCAGACACACCTGACAAAAGCTGGCTTTCCATCGCGAGGCGAAACTACAAGTTTTACGGGTTCGACGTGAAAATGCTCGACGAGCTGTACAGTACGGCCGCCGAGAATATGTGGTAGGGGAGGATCAATGCGCTCCAGACTAGTTTCCATTCTTGAGCGGATCGTTGTAATCGCGATCCTTCTGGTTCTCGTTCAGAGTTTTCTGGAGGACCTTTCGGTACTGCTCGACTGGAGCTGGCCGATGCGCCGCCGGCTGCTTGTGGCGGCCTTCGTGTTTGACCTGTTCTTCACGGTCGAGTTTCTCTCCCGCTTTTACTTCGCATTTGTGGACGGCCGTGCTTCACGATATATGTTCAAGGAACGTGGCTGGATTGACTTTCTCGCGAGCATTCCGCTGCTTCTGTTCAGCTCCGGTCCCACCATGTTTGCGATTGCGGCCGGAGGGGTCCCGCTGATCGGAGTGGGGCGCGTACTGAACCTTATGAAGGTAATCAAGGCGATCCGTATCGCCCGCATTCTCCGGCTCTTGCGAGCGTTAAAGATCTTTCAGCATATCAAGCATGCAGACTCGACCATGGCGCAGCGCCACATCTCCCGAATGACCACCCTTGCAGTGTCACTCTTTGTGCTTGTTATTTTCGGATTCGGGGTTGTGGATGCGGTGGTTGACTTTCCCACGCTCGATGCTGAGTACCGCGACGCAACGCTTTCGGTCGCAGCATTTCTCGAAGACCAGGATTATGCGGCAGAGGATCGTGAGCAGAATCTTGCGACCCTTGCCGGACAAATGCCTCAGATTCTTGTCGTACGCGAGGGAGATCATACGAGGTATTCACGGTTCGATGACGAGTATTACCGTGATAATTTCGGCCCATCTGACTACACGTATCTCACCGCTGGTGACGTTCGAGTGTTCGTTGACCTTCGACCGCTCAACCGTGACCAGGCGCGCGAGGGCCTGGTGTACTTCGTGCTGATCGTCGTTACCGTGTTCGCATTCCTGTTTGTCTACGGTCCTCATTTTGCAGTTACCGTCAGCGATCCAGTTCACGTAATGGATCGGGGTATGCGTGAGAAAAACTATAATCTTCAGGTCAGTATCCCTGAGGAATATCAGAGTGACGAGGTCTTTTCACTCGCGGAGGCATACAATACGAATTATCTTCCCATGAAGGATCGCCAGGCTTCGGGAGATACCACGATGAGCGATCTCCAGGTCGACGATGTCGATGATCTTTTCAGAGATCTGGACGAGAGCGAATAGCAACCAAGGTACGTTTCAGGATACTCGTCATGATGGTAGTGAGCATGATCCGGCTGACTATTGAGCTCCCGGATATGACTTCGATCAAAGAAAAGCGGAAAGTTGTGTTAAGCCTGCGTGACCGCGTTGTGCGCAAATATCGTGTCAGCATGAGCGAGGTCGATCTTCACAACAGCCTCACGTTTGCCGAGCTGGGTGCCGCTATCGTCTCGAACAGCCGTGACCATGGCGAAAAGGTCATGAATAAGATTCTCAAATTTGTCGAGGACGAAGCTCCCGGGCGCGTCCAGGATGTAGAAATACACACCGAATTTCACTGAACGAGACACGGATAAGCTCAGCCGCGAGTTTCATTGAGAGTTGCGGAGGCTCAGCCGCGCTCCTCGTTCTCATCTGGTTTATTAGGAACGAGATACATGTCCGGAAGGCAATGCTCAAGATGGCGTGTAAGTCCTGCTTCTGCACTTGAGAGACGCTGCGCGAGGACCGGTACCCGAAAGTAGTGACGAAACTGTTCAAATCGCGAATCATCGACAGCGATGGAGAACTCGTATTCGTTCTGGTCGCCGTTGTTCTGGTCGCCGTTGTTCTGAGGAGTTCTTGGCCAGAAGGAATACTGGCCGGACGTGTTGGATGCTACCTCATAGGGATTATCCCACCGCCGGTCGACCATTGGAATCACCGCTCCCTGATAAAGCAGTGTCACCGTTACGTTGGAAACAGGCCGAAATGTCTCTGCGTCGAGAAGGCGTCCGGTAATTATCGGAAGTACGGTGTTGGCGGGAATGTCGGTATCAGCAGATCGCTCCTCTTCGCTCTCGGTATAATAGGAGCGCCGAAAGGAGGAGATCCGTCTCAGCGCTTCGTGGGCCAGGGCTACGAGATCAATATGCGCCTGGGTATTACGCTCCTGCTCGGAGGCGATGTGAGACATGCCCCGGGCGCTGCTGACGTATCGAGGCTGTGTTCGGTTGAGCACATAACAAACGGCATCGACCCGGCATTCCGGTGACGTGCAATAGCCGAATTCTCGTGCCTGTTCTTCCTCGTTGCATATCGAATGAATGAGGTTGACCACTTCGTCTTCCATGAGGTTATGGATTTCCATACTCATCCTCATCCCCGGCCTGTTCGGCTGCGATTTCAAGTACCTCACTGATAGCCGCAATTGCACCACGAAGATCCCGGACGGTTTCCTTCAGGCTGAAATAGTTCATCCCGGCGTAGTGAAGCTTTGAGAACAGCGAAAAACTGATTTCATCCCGACTTGTCTGAAGATTTGTATAACAGCCAAACTCGTAGCAGATCTGAAAAATCTCGTCGAGTTTGTCTCGTATGAACTCCTCAAGGGCAACCGAAAACGAGAAGGTGAAGGCTATTTCCAGGAACTTGCTTTCACGGTCAATAAACAAACCCGCCTGAAAGTCTCCATGCTCAATTCCGGCACTATATGTATCGTCAATAAGTTCGCCTTCGAGGAAGTCGTAACCGAGTTCCGAGAACAGGACCCTGACTCTGCGGATCCGCTCTTTCATTACCTTGGACTGTTTCATCTGTTCGTATGCCTACTCTATAACCAGTTGCATGTTTCGTTCAAGAAAGCGTAACAGCCGCATCGAACGTCTGATTAATCCGCTGCACCGGTATTCGTTCTGCGACTTCGCGGGAGACCATGACCCGAAGCCTTCTCAGTGTCCTTGTGAAGTCCTCAATCACCCCGGGGGTGAAAACTGTATCCGTATCGGAGTAGTCGATTATCGAAGCTCCTCCGGTAACGGGCATCGCAATTTCGAACGAAACAGCTTCCGGGAGGTCAATGATTATCTCTCCCTCAGAAATGTGGCGACCGGCCTCGTGCGACAATTCTTCTACCATTTTTGTTTCAATTTCCGTGCGGTTCGCAAGTGATGCGATTCGTCCCGCTTCCGGTTCGGCACCCGTCCAGGGACGTTCCAGAACCGTTCTGTGAAGATTTCTGTCCGGAACGTTCTCAATCAGTCGGAATATCCGAGTGCGTTCACTCGAAAACCGGGCAAAGAACTGCTCATCATCGAGTCCGTACAGTTCCTGTGGTGCGATAACATGTTCCTGGAGTCCTTGATACAGCGCTTTCTTTATCATGGCAGTCGCGGCGCGAACCGTTCGGTGCCAGTAAACGGCTCGATACATCAGATACTTTGAAAAGAGAATATTCTCAACCGCGGAAACCCCTTTGTTATCCAGAGCGAGTCGGTGATCCACTGTGGGCCGGATACGGCTTACTGCAAAGTCGATATCCTGAATGCCGTATGGCACTCCGCAGAAATAGGCATCGCGGTTGAGGTAGTCGAGTTTGTCCGGATCCAGCGTGCCGGATAGAATGTTGCGGTAGAACGCTATTTCGTTATCCGCACCGATTGGTACTGTCTCGTCGACAATTGCCCGTACGGCTTCGGGATCGATGCCCACGCTTTCGCGGAGCCTGGCCGCAATATCTCCTTCGGTGACGAGCCTTCCCGTAAGCTGTTCATGCTCGATAAGCGGCAATTCCTTGAGTGAGTGGGTATATGGGAAGTGACCAAGATCGTGCAGCAGGCAGGCTGCGAGAAACGCTTTCGCTCCCTCGAGTGTAAGCTCGGGGCACTGTGTCCTCGTTAAGAGTGCGCGAAGCATGCTCCTTCCGATATGAAAAACACCGAGACTGTGGTTCAATCGTGTGTGGGTTGCGCCTGGATACACCAGATAACTCGGGCCGAGTTGCTTAATGCGGCTGAGTTTCTGGAACACAGAGGTATCGATAACGCGCATAAGTCCGTCCGAGAGGTAAATGTGTTTCCAGAGCGGATCCCGGACGGGTTGATTGTAATCGCGCTCGATATGCGAGAGTATGCGGTCATGACGTGTCACGGCGAGCAGAGCCTATCCACTCGTGAGACTACTGTAAAGCGCCGGCGCAGTCGAGGGGCCCCTGCGAGGACCATTGGTCGAGGGGCTCCTGCGAAGAATACTGCCGGAGCGCCCCCTCCCACTATAAGCCTTTCCGGTAGTACCAACTCCTGGAGGATTGTGGCGCTCATGTTCTTCTTCGGAGTTATCTTCATATCCTGCGGTGCGGAATCGCCTCCCAATGACGATGTCGCTGAGGCAGCTTCAAGGGATATCGCGGAACTGCCTGAGGACGAAGAGTGGCAGGCGCCGGAGCCTGGCAGTGAACGTCTGCGGAGCACAACATCTCCCGAACGGGAACCCGCGCCGGAGCCTGCCGATCCGGAAGAAGTGGAGGATGAGTTCCTTTTGCACTTGACCATGCCGCCGGGTAGCCGGGCGGTGCCTGCAATGGACAGTGAAATCGGGCGCTTGGGCTCACGGTATTCCGGAGTATCAACCGCCGGTGATATCGTCGCTGATGATCTCGATACCGGCGCCTATACGGTTGTCCAGGAATTCTTCCGGGCCCTTATGACCGGTGATTTTGCGGCGGATTTCGTGGATGCACAACGCCAGTCCACTGTGCGGAGGCGCCTTCAGCCTGTGGTCGACGGCGATGTATCCTTTGCACATTTTCGAATTGGCGTGCCGAACCATTCCGGCGAGGAAACAATAATTCGTGTGCGGCTTTTCCCCGATCGCGACATCACGAGCGACGTATCAGGCATCACCGGGGAGGTGTATCTCGACAATCGTGGAAGCATAGAGGATGTTCAGATCGATGTGCTTGCGCTGGAGGAATAGACAATGGCTGTAAGCATGCAGCGGGTTCAGAAGGAATTCGTACTCAAGCAGCTTGTCGATTCCGGTAGTGAAGTCGTTGTTCACTGGCGAACCGAGCGAATACCGGGTGTCGTATCCGATTACGGCCCTGACTATGTCGTGCTTGCTCTCGAAGAGCCTGATGATCTCCAACAGGAGTCGGTGGTTAACGTCTACTTCTCAATGAATGGACATGTAATGACGTTCCAGTCTGCCGTGAAGGGGCGCGATTCAACGGGACAAGTTCTACTTAGTAATCCTGCCGCTATTTACCGCCGGCTCGAACGGGAATATGAGCGAGTTCGTCCGGAAACCGGGGTTGCTGTTCGAGTTTACCTGTCCGACGGTGAGCTTGCGCTCGATTTTCCGCGAAGCGAACGTGCAGATGCAGTCGATGAGGAGGTTAAGCTGGGATACAGCTTCGACCCGGCCAGCATCGCTTCATTAATGCGATCATTTCGCCGGCGTGCCTCCGAAATCGCCGCCGAAACGAAGATTGTTATGTTCCGTGGAAGGAATCCCAGCGGCATTATCGAGGAAGTAATTGCGCGGAGCGGAAAGATACTTGTGTTACCCCTTACAGTTATTGAACGCTTGAAGGGAACCACGGTATCTGACTGGGTGCTCACGGACCGGGAGCTAGTTTCCGAACTGTACCAGGATGCAGCGTCGGTCCGTACAATCGTGAGAGAATTACAGCGGGAAGAACAGCGGTTACGCGAAGCTTCGATTCAGGAAGAATTGTATTGTCCGGTTCTTTTTCGTAATTATGCGGTCGGATACATCTATCTCCTGCAGTCGTCGGGAACTGGTGAGTTTTCTCCCGGTACCGTCGAGTTCGTTCGTCAGTTTGCTCGCATTCTGGCGTATGCCTTGAATGCAAACGGGTACTTCGAAGGTGGTGCCAAGCCGGCTCCGAGGGCGGCTGAGCTTATCGATATCAGTGCCTCGGGGGTATTGTTTGCTGTTCAACACAGAACCGATCGTATTGCGACAGGAGAAGAGATCGATCTTGAAATCGATGTTGACGATCACACCATTCCTGCGAAAGGGCGCATTGTTCGCATGTACGAGAGTTCAGGTATCACCTACGTTGCGGTCCGCTTCGTTGAGTTCGATTACCGGGATTCCCATCGGCTTCTTACGAGGTTGTATGGGAGCGATTATAATGGAGCAGTCGACCTGCACGATCGTGAAGCCCGGTAATGCCGTCTGATATATGGGCAGCGACGATGTTTCGATCCTGCATATCGCATTCAGCAACTGATTACACTACACTGTAGACAGTATGTATTTCCTCGCAGTCGAGATAGCTGCCGCGAAACAGCTTCGCAAGGTAAACCCGGAGTTGCTTGATCGTCTCCAGCGGGATACCGAATCGAGGGTGCTTTCTGCGAACGGCGAACCACTGTCCGCCCGTGACGGAATCGCATTATATCGATTTCCATATGCCGGAGCTCATGAGCTCGGGCCAATGATGGAAGCTGTGTGGCAACTGAATGAAATTTACGCGGCTCATGAACAGGAGCTTTTCGGGTACGCATTGTGTATTGAACATATTGTTCGCCCTGATGAAGTCTCCGTTACCGATGAGCTCGAACTGTTCCTGCGCCGTTTACCGCCGGAGGGGGGATTGTGGGTTGGTCGCAATGCATCGACCACGCTTATGCCCTTCCTGCAGCTCGAGCGCCGGCTGGATCTTTGGAAGGCTGTGGGCAAAGTTTCCGACTCGCGCGTATTACCGTCGATTGAAGGTTTTATCGACAATACCAGTGTGCTTGAATCGGTAGTTGCTGAAATCTCTGAGAACTGTAGTCCGCTTCGAGCCGATTCGGACCATGGGGGGAATTCCGAGCGTATATCGGTTGCACTCGTATATGGGGCCGAGGGATCAGGAGTCGGATTTATTGCACGAAGGGCAGCTGCTTCTATCTCGGGCTTGCCCGATGTTCCGACTGTGTTTCCACCGCCTGATACTGTGGAACCCGAGACAGTATTCACGGCTCTTGCCGAGCACGAGCACCGATATCATGTAAATCATTATCTCGAGGAAGATGAAGTCTGGACATGGGAGCGGGTCCAATATGCACTTTCGGGTGCTTGGTCAGGCCGTCCCGGGCAGCTTCAGCCGGATTCCTATACCGGCGACCTCGCGAAAGCGCTGCGGATATTCATTCGAAGCTATGCACGAAGAATGAGCGAGCGCTCGCTACCGGCACTTATTGTGATTGAGCAGATCGATGAGCTTCCGGAAGCGATCGCGGAACTGATTGTTGCTGCATGTAACGGTTCGGAATCGGACACTCCTGTTGTTCTCGTAGCAACGAGTACGCGCCCTTTCGTTCCCTCGGCGTTCCGGGAGTTACCTTACGTAAAAATTGGCGTTCGCAGTCTCGGTGTCAGAGCGGTCTCGGAAGTTCTCGGGGCTTTGCCGCCGCGAATTCATCAGGATGCTGTTACACGGGTTCACTCGTTAAGTCGAGGACGGCTCATGCATCTGTATCATTACATGTGGCTTGTCGAACGAACGGAACGGGCCCCCGCGATTCACGAGGACGATATCCCGGAGAAGCTTGTAGCACTTCTGGTTGATTCACTTCACGAGTCCGAGCGTGATGCGCTCTACATAGGAGGCGTTGCCGGCGGTCGGCTTGGCGTGTCGGAGTTAACGGATATTCTTGTTGCCGTTGGACATTCCCGTACCGCGGTTGATGAGCTGTGGCGGTCTCTTTCAGGTTCCGGGCTTATCAGGGACAGTCATTTCGTGTATCCAAGCTACAGTGCAATGGTGTCCGAACTAAAGCAGAGGCTCGGGACGCGTGCGGATGAGCTCAACAGTCGTGCCACCGAAGCAGTGTATCGGCGGTTCCGACTTGGAACTCTTGAGCTTTCTCCCGACAGGTATCTGCTTGTGGCCGGTGACCGGGATCCGGATGTCAGCCTTGAGGCGTTTATCCATTTCAGCGAGCAGCTTGTCAGGCGTGGTGAATCTGATCTTCTCGAGAAACTGCTCAATGGCACGTTTTCTGTCGGCTCCGCTGCGGCAGATGAACGCACTCGTAGAGACCTTCAAGTTCATACGAAAGTTGTCGGGCTCGCTGAGGCGCTGCGAAGGAACAACGCGAAAGAGGCGGATAGGTACTATGAAGCTCTCGACCGACAGACCGTTGAGCGTTGCAGCGCCGCAGTGCGGGCGAGGGTAAACCTCGAACAGGCGCGATATCATCTGGCCCGTAACAAAGGTGACGATGCTGAGCGGCTGATCAGACAGTGCGTATTGCAGTATCAGGAGCTTGCGGGGGTGTCTGCGGCTGGCGAGGCTCATATTGAGTTCGGGCTCTCTCAACTCTCCGCCGGACGTGTTGTTGAAGCAAGAGAGTATTTTCACATGGCCCGCTCGGATCCGGAGTACGATTTCGATGGCTTGAATCGTATTCGCTCTCGAATGCTTGAAGGAGTGGCGGCATTCCTGTACGGCAATTATTCTCTGGCATTCGAGATGGCCGAAGCCGCCGGGAACGACGCGGAGCGCGCGGCCGTGCGTGACTGGGAACTGTTTGCACGATTTGTGCAGGGCCGCGTTCACCATGAACTTGGAAGATACGAGTCAGCGGTGACCATTTTCGACAACGCCCGGAAAATTGCACGGGACGCGGAGCATCTTGAGGCCGGCGCGGTGATCACAAAATGGCTTGCAAGAGCAAAAGCCGGCTGTGGCGATGTGGACACCGCAGTATTACTCCTTGAAAACTACGGCTCTGATCCTGAGACCGCTTTATTCCGCGCGGAAGCGCATGAATTGTCAGGATCGCTCGATGAAGCAATATCAGTGCTCGAGCACAGGGAACAGGAAGATCAACCCGAAATGCGGCCGATTCTCGCGGCACGGTGGCTCAACGGCTTTGACGGTATAGAGGCCTTGATCAGCGGGACGCAACCGCAGGAAACGGTTGATCGCTTGTGTCGGGCATTTCACGGATATCTTCTGGCGAAGCAGGGCGATACCGACACGGCAGTGCGAGAGCTTCGTAAATGCTCCCGGGAACAGCGCAAGGTGTCCCTTGATCCGAATGCCCCGTTAGTTCTGTACTGGTATGCAATGAGTCTGCCGGAGGAGCGGGATTCGCGATACGATGATCCGGCTACCGAGCTGGGGAAGTCAGTGAAACTCATTCAACAGCGTGTAGCACGTACTGAAGATGCTCATGAAAAGAACGACTACAGAAACCGTAACAGGTGGTATCGCAGGTTGTTCGAGTCAGCGAGACAGTACAATCTCGCGTGATGCAGGCAGCTGTGGGCGCATATGAGGGTCCCGCTTGCGGCGGCATTGACACAACTGGTGAGCGCCTGCTATCTTCCGAAGCATTCCTGACATGGCGGCGTAGCTCAGTTGGCAGAGCAAACGGCTCATATCCGTTAGGTCGGGGGTTCAAATCCCTCCGCCGCT
>CAZMEV010000052.1:0-20990 GCA_964565375.1 uncultured Spirochaetaceae bacterium | reverse complement strand
TCCCCCAATCTGGTGGACAGTAATCGTTGCTTGCGCCCCCTTGACGGCGCCGGGTCATGCACAGTGATTTCGGTTCCGGGAGATGCGGTGAATCCGCTGGAGTCTTGGTCGTACAGCTCTTTGCACGATTATGAACGGCAGGTTTGTGGCAATCGCGTAGACGGGCATCCAGATTGCAATGTGGAGCGGATTCCAGAAAAAGAAATAGATTGATGCTGCCACGGCTATCCAGTGAGACAGCTCTGCGCGTCGTGTTTCGGCGATGAATCTTGCAAGATATGCAGGCTCAGCGTTCACAAGCGATCGCTTGCTGAACCCGCCGGAGAACATCGCTCCGGCTTCCGGAAGCAGCTGCTTCCAGCGATCGAGAGCCAGATAGCGCCGGTAGATGTCTCCTCCCTGTTCCCAGGGCCGCGAGCGAAAGACCGGGTGCTCGGCCTGGAACCAGTGAAGCGGCATATGGTGCGCGAGAAATCCACTTCCGATATGAATGACGACCCAGGACCCTGCGATGAGCAGAATACGAACGGCCTCATGCACGATTCGTTGATATCCTTCGTGAGGGTTTGTTCTGACTCGATTGCTGTGCTGCGATTTTCCGGCCCCGCCACCGTACTTCCTGGTGAGCAAACTGAAACGCGAGCGCGCGCTGGCATACGGCGAAGTAGAAGAGCACATGCAGTGGAAACAGCGCCGCTGTAACACTGCGGAAGCTTCCGTGAGCAGGAAGCACTACTGCCAGCAGGCCGGTATATGCCGCATACGCGATAAACGCGGCTGCAGGGGAGAGTACGCTGTTGCCGAAAAGTGCCAGGGCTGCCTGTGCGCCCGTGGTTGCAGCGCCGGAGATGAAAAGAATCTGCAGCACGAGGGTGAGAGGCGATGTGCTTTGTGCGCCTGCAACGAGATTTTTGGTCCACCCGTCGAGAAGCGACCGGAAACCGTCGGGATACATACGAAACCGTACGTGTTCCGATCCAAGCCAGGTCTGCACGGTCAGGCCGGCCTCACGCGCGACCTGTCCGAGATGAACGTCTTCGAGAATGCTTGCCGATACCTTTCTGTGGCCGCCGAACGCCTCATAGTCGCCTGCATGAACGGCGATCACCGGTCCGAAAAGCCCGCCGGTCGGTGGCCGCCTCAACACTTGCTCAACCCATTCGGAAATCCGTCTGAGACCACGGTTTTCGCCTGATTTTCGAGCAGGCTCGCCGGCTGTGCCGACCGGGCCCGCTGTTCCGAAACCTACGGATGCCGCCGACTGGAGATTGAACAGGGCACTGAGCTTTTCGGTCATTGTCGGCGCCATGTGAAATGGCTGTATGGATACAATACTGCCGGGCTTCAGGGTTCGCCGGATGCCGTACAAGGCCTCGGGCGCGAGGAAAACATCGGCATCAAGAAATACACAGATGTCTCCGGTGGCCGCGTTCGCGCCCTGCTGACAAGCCCAGGGTTTGCCGGCCCATCCGTCAGGCCGAGGTCCTGCCGCAATTACCCGGGCACCAAGTGAGCGTGCAAGCGAGGCGGTATTGTCACTTGAATCGTCGTCCACCACAATAACCTCATATGGGCTGCACGTCTGCGTCGCCAGCGAATCAAGAAGCGTGGCGATCCGTGTTTCCTCGTTCCTCGCCGGAATAATACAGCTGATGCGCATTTCCGGCGCGGATGTTGTGGAATCGAATTCTTCATTCCTGCTCGACAGAAAGCGGTGTCGGGCAGGAACGCTGATGGGAGCGAAGAGAAACAATGCGGCGATCCACCCTGCTATTATGACAGCCATACTTATTTCCATCATAGCTGCTCGAAAATGTACACATGAAATGCAGCGATCGTGTACTCTTGAGGCACATATATATGAACTTTAGCAAACGTTTCTGCATCGGGTCGGCAGTATTGCTGATTTCTCTCTTATGTTCGCCGGTATCCGCGAATGCCGGGGAGGATCCAATGATATTCCGGGAACAAACCGACGATCATGTTGTCTATCTCACTTCCTCTGAAGAGGAAACTGAGGAGTCCCATCTTCTATTGCGTTCTGAAAGCACCGAGGGAGATGTACACGAAGTAATTGTCGATGATTCGTTGCATACCGAGCGGTGGTCCTTTTCAAGGAGTGAAAACGGCGAAACCGACCTCGTGGCTGAGCGCAGTGGCCGTCGTATTGATATCAGGGGAACGCTTGACGGCCGGAGCATACAGAAGAGAAAGGAACTCGAGGACGACGATCCCTGGATCCAGAGTATAGAAAAATCGCTTGAGCCGTTTGTTCTTTCCGACGATGAGCGCACCGAGTTCTGGACCCTCCAGCCGGATGACCTGACATTGCGAAAACTGCAGGCTCGGAGACGCGGAAAGGAAACGGTCGAGGTCGACGGTGAACAGGTGGAAAGCTGGAAGGTTCGCATAAGCCTGCCGGGCATCGGCAGTATTTTCTGGAGCGCGGACTACTGGTATCGCACTACCGACGGACAGTTTGTGAAATACGAAGGGGTCAGGGGCGGTCCGGGGACGCCTACTACGGTAGTAGAGATGGTTAATGAATAACCGGTCGGTGTTCGCGCTCAGGTAATCCGCCCTCAGGCGAGTGAAACAGCCGCTTGACGAATAAGGCAGGCGGCCTCTATATTGGAGTTATATAGGGTAGGGGGGTATGGTACATGGATGATGCGACACGTGGAAAAGCAATTGACCGACTGAAACGGATAGAAGGACAGGTTCGCGGGGTCGTGCGCATGCTCGAAGAGGATCGCTACTGTATGGATATCCTTGCGCAGACCCGCAGTATTATGGCGGCAATGCGCAAAGTGGAAGACCAGGTAATGGAAAACCACCTGCAGACATGCGTTCGTGAAGCCATGGAAAGTGGTGATGAGAAAGAGCGCAGCGATAAGATTGATGAAGTCATGACCGTTCTCAGCGGTATTCGCAAGAACGGGTAATGGAGGTATGCACTATGAGTGAAGAAATGAACAAGACGACGTCTGGCGCCGGGAATGCCGCGGTGACGGACGAAAACAGTGCGAACGGACAAACCGGCGCCGGTAAAGCCGGCAATGGGTCAGCGGGCGTCACGCATCGCCTGTACCCGGTGCGCGGGATGAGCTGCGCAAGCTGTGCAGCTAGTGTCGAGAGCATGCTCGGTTCGCTCGACGGCGTAAGCAAAGCCCAGGTGAACTTTGCAACCGAGAAGGTGTCCGTCTATTACGATGCTTCGCAGGTCGGCGAGGCGCAACTGGTCGATACGGTAAGCCGGATAGGCTATGAGCTCATCACCGAGGAGACTGCCGAAGCCGAGGGAGGAGAGACGGAAGAAGAGCGAGCCGTACGAAGCGCATGGAGGAAGCTCCTGGTTTCCGCAAGTCTCGCAGGGGCAGTCATGGTACTCATGGTAGTGCATATGTTCATAACACCTGTTCCAGGTTATCTGGCAATCGTGAGTATCCTGGGGGCTCCGGTCGTTTTTGGCGTAGGCAGGCATGTTCATGTCACTGCGTTCAAGTCCCTGAAGGCCGGTCGACCGAATATGGACGTCCTGGTGAGCCTCGGGTCCCTTCCCCCGTTTATTATAGGGCTGTCGGGGTTCTTCCTTCCGGTTCAGACCTTTATTGAAATGGCTACTGCCATTATGACCTTCCATCTGATCGGGAAGTACCTTGAGGTTCGGGCGAAAGGACGGGCGAGTGACGCGATTCGCAAGCTCGTTCAAATGGGCGCCAAAACTGCCCGTGTTCTTGTAGATGGCGAAGAGCAGGAAGTTGAAGTGAAGGAACTGGCAGTCGGGGATGTCATGATCGTGCGTCCCGGCGAGAAGATACCAACCGATGGAGTAATACTCAGTGGTGAGAGCCTTGTGGATGAATCAATGGCCACCGGAGAGTCGGTTCCTGTCGAGAAGGGAGAAGGTGACGAACTAATCGGAGCCACGATAAACAAAACCGGCCCAATGCAGGTGCGGGTCACTAAAGTCGGCAAGGATACCTTTCTCAGCCAGGTAATTCAGATGGTAGAGGAAGCGCAGGGTACAAAAGTGCCCATTCAGGAGTTTGCCGACCGTGTGACCGGCTACTTTGTACCGGTGATTATGGCGCTGACGGCGCTGACCTTTACGAGTTTCCTCGTGTTTCCGGAGTTCCATACAGGAATTATGGAGTGGGGTGCTCAATTTCTCCCGTGGGTCAATCCTGAACTGACGCCGCTGACGCTCGCATTTATCACGGCAACTGCGGTACTGGTTATTGCCTGCCCGTGTGCGCTCGGCCTTGGTACACCGACTGCTCTTATGGTCGGAAGCGGCGTCGGGGCCGAGAAAGGAATACTGATTCGCAACGGCGAAGCGGTGCAGACCCTGAAGGAAGTGCAGGCTATCGCCTTTGACAAAACAGGAACGATCACCGCCGGAACGCCTGCTGTTACCGATCTCGCGCCTGCTTCGAACACAAACGCGACTGACGCCGAGCAGGAGCTGCTCAAGACCGCAGCAGCACTCGAAAACGGCAGCGAACATCCGCTTGCTCAGGCCATTGTCTCGGAGGCAAAGGACCGTGGGATAGGCTTCTCGGCTGTAGAGGGCTTTCAGAGCACAACCGGCCGTGGCGTTTCCGGAACCGTGGACGGTGCATTGGTTCGAATCGGAAACCGTGAGTTCATGCGCGAGGCGGGCCTCGATATCAGTGGACTCGAGGAGCAACTCGAGGCCTTCGAGGACGAAGCGAAGACCGCCATGATCGTGGCCGCGGACGATCGGGTGCTCGGTGCGATTGCGGTGGCTGACCCGGTAAAGGATGACTCGGTCGCGGCGATCAGACATCTGAATGAGGCGGGCATCGCGACGGTTATGATTACCGGCGACAATCAGCGAACCGCCGAGGCGATTGCCAGGAAGGTTGGCGTCAGTCATGTCGTTGCCGGCGTTATGCCCGACGGCAAGGTGGAAGAAATGAAGCGACTTCAGCAGCAGTATGGTACCGTCGCCATGGTCGGAGACGGCATTAACGATGCACCTGCCCTTAAACAGGCCAATGTGGGTGTTGCCATCGGTACCGGGACTGATATTGCAATCGAAGCGGCAGATGTCACGCTCGTTCGTGGCGATCTGACAGCTCTGGTTTCTGCAGTACGGCTGAGCGCAGCGATTTTCCGTAAGATCAAGGAGAACTATATCTGGGCCTGGGCCTACAACGCGGTTGCCGTACCCATTGCGATGTTCGGTCTCTTGCACCCGATGATCGGGGCAGCGGCGATGAGTATTTCAAGTCTCAACGTCGTGTATAACAGCCTTCGCCTTAAGAAGCGTCCGATCGAACCGGAATATGCCACAGGCGGCAGCGCGGCACAAGCGGTTACCCCGGAGGCGGATGCTGCAGCATAGTCGGCCTCCGCGTAGCGGTGAATGCAGCCGTATAACCGGTTTCCGGGCAGTGGCGGACACCGCCGCATAGTCCGCTTGTGCGATTTCCGGCAGATGCGGGTGACCAACGCATAACCCGATAACGTAACGACAGCGCCCCGGAGCCTTTCCGGGGCGTTTTACTGCCCGCCCATTGTACGTGTTCTGTACCGGATCAGGCGGTGCAATGTCTGCCGTTCGCAGGTATAATGGAAATGCTTATGGTCTCCAGACGCTTCACATCTCGCATGGTTAAAACACAGTTCTTAATCCCTTTGATTCTCCCGTTTGCAGTCCTCGTGCTGGCACCTGCTCACGGATTCCCCGCGGGGCGGGCGGAGGTGCCTGACTCTGAAGCAGGGCAGCCCGACGAAGATTCCACGTCTGAACTGGAACCGGGCACAGAGGTTGAACCCGACCAGCAGGAAGAGTCGGAACTGCAGGCGGACCCCGATCAGCAGGAAGACTCCCGGTTGCAGCCGGACCCGGGTAAGCAGGAAGAGTCCCAGTTGCAGCAATACCCCGATCTGCAGGCAGACCATGAGGCCGGCGGTGAGCGCCTGACCTCCGGGTGGTTTGAAGATGGGCCCGTTGCCCTGGTGCTCGGTGGAGGCGGCGCCTGGGGAGCTGCCCACATTGGAGTTATCGAAGTCCTCGAGGAAGAGAATATACCGGTGGATATGATTGTCGGAACCAGTGCCGGTGCTGTGGCAGGCGCGTTCTATCTCGACGGATACTCCACCGAAGAGCTTTCTCTGGAGCTTGAGAATCTTCCGTTCCTCGAAGTCCTCCGGCCGGCGCTCGGCGGGATCGGGTTCTTTTCCACAGAGCCGCTTGAAGAGTTCTTTGAAGAGCGACTTGATGCAAGGCGCCTTGAGGATTTCCCGACAACGCTCGCAGTAACGGCTACAGACATTAACACCGGGGAATCGCTGTACTTCGACGAAGGGCCGCTTACCAGGCTTCTGACCGCGAGCATGGCGGTGCCGGTCGTGTTCGATCCTGTGGAGTACGAAGGTCGACTCCTCGCCGACGGAGGTATTGTTGACAATGTACCGGTTGCCGCGGCGCGGGCGCTGGGCGCGCAGACACTCATTGTTGTGAATGTCGGTGGTGGCTTCGCATTCACCGGAGAGCCGGAAAGCCGGACCGAATATGCGAACCGGATCTACAACATCATGCGCAAAGCGCTTCATGATGCCGAGGAGGTGGACATCTACATAGATCCAGACCTCGATGGTATAAGCGGTACGGACTTCGACGCCCACGCGGAAATCACGCGGCGAGGCCGGGAGGCTGCAGAGAAGATGCTGCCTGAGTTGCGGGAGCTCTTTCACGGACCGTAAGGTCGCAGCGGTTGTGCCCGGGGCGGGGGATGATGCGATGACCGCTGTAATCGTGGCGCTGCCGGGGCTGTCGGCCCTTGCGCGCTGCCGGAATTTCGGAAGATAGTGGAGGTATGCCCCGTGTTTACTCGCTTCTGATTCGACCGACCGGCGACGAGTCGAATGTGGAGCGCGATTACACACCCGATATACCGGTGGGAACGCCGGAGTCACCTGCTCCCACAGGTATGCGCATGTCCCGGAACACGCTCGAAACCGCGTTAACTGCGTATCTCGCGAGTGAGCAGCCTGAGTACTCCTTTTCCTGGGAAGGAGGTGAGCCCACGCTCATGGGCGTCGATTTTTATCGAACCGCGTTCGAGCTGCAGCGGGCACGTGCGCCTGAGCGGGCGGTAATCAGAAACACGGTAAGAACGAATGCGACACTTATCGATGAGGAGCTCGCAGCCCTATTTGCTGAGCACGATGTCATTGTCGAGGTGCTTCTCGATGGTCCGGCCGACCTCCACGATGCGTGTCACCGGTTTCCCTCCGGGGAAGGAACGCACGCGGCGACCATGGCCGGAGTGGAAACGCTCAGACGGCACTGGGTTGAACATCGACTTGTCGTAACAGTCAGCCGGTATAACGCCGGCAATCCGAAACGCCTGTACCGGTACTTTCAGGGAAAGGGATTTCGCTCCCAGAAGTACCTTCCCTGGGTCGACATGGATTCGAGCGGAAACCCGGTCAATGCCTCGCTCGACAGCGATGCGTGGGGGGCGTTTCTCTGCGGGCTGTTCGATACCTGGTGCACCGACCCCGACCCGCCTTCGATCGAGGGCTTCGATGCGATCATGAAGCGTGCCTCCGGTGGCGTGCCGACAATGTGCAGCCTCGGTTCGACCTGCCGTCAGCGCTTTGTCATAGAACCGAACGGAGATGTCTTTCCGTGCGAGGTGTACGTCGACCCGCGGCTTAAACTGGGAAATGTGGAAACTGACCACTTCGACGACATGTGGATGAACGAGAAGTTTCGCGCGTTCGGTACGGCCAAACGGGCATTGCCGGATGAGTGTACCGGGTGCGCCTACAAAGTCTACTGTCGTGGGGATTGCCCGAAGCACAGGATTCCCGGAGACAGGCTTCCCGTCGAGGAAGCAGTGGCGCTCGATAATCCTCCGCCGAGTCTGTTGTGTAAGGGGTGGCAGCAGTTCTTTACGCATGCGCTTTCTGACCTCGAAATTCAGGCCCATGAGCGGATCGAACAATATGAGTGATATTCCACGCTTTCTGCACGATGGATTCGAGTCGCTTCTGAGCGAGATTGCCGATGCCGCCCGACAGGCGGGGACGCCCGGCAAGCCTCATTATCGAGCGGTTTCAACCGAGAAGGAGTACTTTCACGAGTATGCGAGGCTTCTGCAGAATCGTGGGGTCCGGCGGGTGGTATTTGTCTCGGACAGTTTTTCCGAGGCGTTTCCCGACGAGCGGTTTCTTGATGCGTTGATGCACAAGGTTTCCACAGAAGCAGGCTTTGAGCTCTATGCGTTTGTGGGGCTGCTTTCGGATGAAGCGTCCAATCCGATTCTCGGCCGAATGAAGGAAGCATCAACTCTGAACGTTGGCACGGTCGAGGTGCACGAGCTCGGAATGAAGCCACTGCTGCGGGGCGTTTTTACAAACAAGGGCGGAATATGTCGTGCAATTCAGCAGCCGGGCCCCGAGATAGAGGGAACATATCTGTTTCGTGGCATTGATCTGACCGAGGAGGTGCTCGCCGCCACCAGGTCGTATCTAACCTCCGACGCTGATGGAGGGATAGAGGCGGACAGATGATTCCTTCAACTCAATATGCAAAGCAGATTATCACCCCCTATGTCCTTTTCCCTCCGTCCGAAGAACAGCTTGAAGAGTTCCTTCGCTATATCGAGCGGTGTCGCGGGCATTTTCTCCATTACGTAGATCGCTACAGTGGTAATCGTATTGATCCGCCGTTTCTTTTTTCGGGGCGGGAGAGCGATTTTGAGCTTCTGTGGCTTGCCTACCATATGGCCCACCTTTGCATAAGCAGTGGGCCCGCCGGCGAAAACGCACCGATGCGGGTAATGTTCGAAACGGTAGCTGCCTACAGGACGTTCGACCCGCCGCGCCAGCTGCGAGAGCAGGGCATCGAAACGGTGGAAGATCTGCTGCAGTTGAAGGATCCGCGTATACAATACGGGTTGAGCTATCTGTTCGGAACCGGTCGGGCTAATCCGATGGTCTATTTTGCGAATATTGTCGATCGAACGTTCAGGCGGCGCAGCAGTCGGCGTCTTGTCTGAACAGGCCGTGTACAGGCGCAAGGCCCACCACGGTCGCCGCCCTGTCTGAACGAGACCGGCGAATCGGGTAGGCCGCCGCTTGCCCGTTCTTCAGCAGAATCACCGCTTTACAGTGCGACCTTCAGGATGTGAGTGAGTTCTTCGTCGCTGAACGTCACGGGGTTGCCTTTCATGCTGCTCGCCTTCTTCGCCTTTTCCACAGCCTGAGGGATAGTCTCCTCATGCAGCCCGAGCGCCGAGAGCTGAGGAATTCCGAAAAGGGATACGGTTTCAAGAATCCATTCGAGCAGGTCGCCGGTTGCGGCGTTGGAGTGCCCGGTTACCAGTTCTGCTGCCTCCTGATAGCGCCCTGCAGTCTGTGCGCCGTTCTCGCGGGATTCGAGCGCGCGAAGGTTTGCACGGGTCACGGGCCCGAGCAGTGCGGCACATATGGCACCGTGTGCTGCTCCGATGAGTCCGCCGAGCGGGCCAGCAAATCCATGAACAGCGCCAAGGCCCGCGTTACCGAGGGCGATTCCGGAGAAGAGGGAGGCAAGTGCCATATCCTCGCGGGCCTGCTCATTGCCCGGGTTCTGCCACACGGTTCTCAGACTTCGGCCGGCGCGCTTGAGTCCTTCGCGGCAAACTCCGTCGGTGACAGGCGTGGCTTTACGGCTTGTGAACGCTTCAAGCAGCTGAGTAAGCGCGTCGAGACCGCTCGCTGCGGTTACGCCGGAGGGCGCCGACAGAGTCAGCGACGGATCGACGATGGCGCATTTGGGGAGCATGAGCGGACTGCGAACACTTACTTTCACCCGTTCCTCCGGCACTCCGATAACCGCATTCTTTGTAGCCTCACTTCCCGTGCCGGCGGTTGTTGGAACGGCGATATACGGCACAGGTTCTTCGGTGATGGGTTTTCCCTCTCCGACCACTTCGAGATAGCGGGTCAGTTCGCCGGGATTGGTCAGGAGGGCGGAAACTACCTTTCCGGTATCGATAACGCTGCCGCCGCCGACCGCAACGACCACGTCGGCACCATGCTCCCGAGCCTGTTCGAGTGCCGAAGCTATCGTCCCGGTATCCGGCTCACCGGAAACAGTGAACCAGGATGTCTCGAGTTCACAGCGTTTCAGCTCATCCACCCAGAACCGATACCGTTCCGTGGAGCTGCCGCTTACGAGAAACGGACGCTGCCCGTAGCCTCTGATGCGTTCGGTAAGCTGGTCTGCAGCACCGGCTCCGAAAACAATCCTGCCTGCTGTTGCGAACTCGAATAGCATGGTATATGCCTCCCTTCCGATTCCGACTGGTTGTTTTGTCATCGTAGCGCCTGTCCGGCGGTTTGTGGAAGGTTATTGCTGGGGTTCCGCTTGACGCGGGGGAATGCTGCTGGTAGAAGTTGTATTCATTGGATATGCATAAGTATACGTAAGGGGGGGTCCATGCCCAATGCAGTAATCTTAGGCAGCAGCGGAGGAAATCTCTTCAACCTCGGTGGCGATAATCCGCAGAAGCTTCTGAACAGTATTCTGGTGCAGGCGAAGGCGGCAGGCATCAGTATTACCGACGTGCAGTTTATCGGAGCACAGAGTTCCATGGACCGTGTGCGGGGCGATACACAGGCGGCGCTGTATCGACTTGTTGACGGAGAAATCACGCGTGTTGCGAACGGTACGCTGGAACAGATCAATCGTGAGGCCGAAGCGGTTGATGGTCAAATTGCTGCGGCGGTGGAAAACGGTGAGGTCGATGGTCTTATTCTTGTTAGCGCTGACCCGCAGGGGGCGAACCGAAAAGCTGTAAGCGCAGCTGCTGCGAGGCAGATACCGGCCGTGGGCACAGGTGGGGCTTCAATAGCACAGGTGCAGTCGCTCGGGGTGCATGTGATCTCAGCTTCAGGAACGACCGGCACCACGAATCGCACTCGCGCAGTCAGCTATATCGCCGCGCTGAGCCGGGCATGGTCCCTTTCGTATCGACCGGTCATCGGCGACCTCGAACACGTGGAACAGAAGCCGGTCTGGAAAAACATCAACCTCAAAGGAATCATGGTTACGGCACTCCCGGCCTTTATCGCTATGGCGTTGCTGCTGGCGGTAAGCAGGATTCCGGGAATGGAGTTCGTGGAGGATGTGTTTGATGTTGTTATTGACGCACTTCCAGTGGTGATCGCGGTCATTGCCGCGAAGAAGGTTTCCGAACTCGATGAGGTTGCCATTATTGCCGGGCTCATCGCTGGTGTCCTGTCAGTCGACGGTGGGATACTCGGCGGCATTGTGGGTGGTATTGGAGCGGGAATTCTGGTGACCTACGCGCTCGGCTTCGCCTTTAAATACAGTCTTCCTGCCACTACCGCCAATATAGTAGCAGGGGGTCTCGCAGGGCTCGCAGCCGGGCTTGTAATCTATTACGGTCTCGCTCCCTTGACCGATTCGCTTGGCGAAGGAATCCGGACGCTTATCGACTCGGCTGTTTCGTTCAGTCCTATAGTTGCGGGCGCTCTCGCCGGGTTCATCATATGGCCTGCAATTGTGGCCGGATTCTATCACGCGGCGATTCTACCGGTAATTCTGCTGGAGATGGAGGAAGTCGGCACGAGTTTCTTTGGCGCTGTGGATATGTCGGGACTGGTTATGGTTTCTGCGGGCATTACGCTTGCGAATATTCTTCGCCCGCGGCGCACCGGCGAACGGGCTGTTGCGGCGCCGGGATTCGCGATTAATATGGGCTTCGGCACGTTTGTCGAGGCAGCGTATCCGTTCATGTTCTCGGATAAGCGGGTGTTTGCTGCAGCTATGATATCATCCACCCTTGCGGGCGGTGCCGCCGCTATGCTCGGGGCACGGGGCACCGCCTATGTTCCTTCCGTTGTCGCTCCGTTCCTTGCTGAGAATCCGGTAGGTTTTGCGCTGGCCATGTTTATCGGGCTCGGGGCTTCGTTCGCGATGACCTGGTTCATTAACGGCATGGCTGTACGCACGGAACGAACGAGTGAGGCTGCCGGCTCCTGATATCCCCGGCTCAGGCGGCAGCGCTTGCCCCCGGCTCAAGAGGCAGCAGAGGCACGGCCGCCTGTGTCACCTTTCGAGCAGAAAGCTGTTGATGCGGTCGTACAGACCGGGTCTGAGTTCAGCCGGTTCGTTAAATACATTGTGTCGCGCATTTTCGAACTCTATAAGCTCCGTATTTGAAAAGAAGCGTCTCAGGTACTCGGTGTTATAGTCGGCGTCAACTGTGGAGTCGCGACCAGCCTGCACAAGCAGAAGCGGAATGTTCCGTTCCTCGATTGTACGGCGTTCCTCCTCCCACTCGATATAGGCTTCAGCCCATTTCAGCGACGTTTCATCGATCGACAGGGGATCGTGTTCACGTGCAAATTCGACGAACGCGTCGTTGGAGCTTCCACCCGATACGAGCCGTGGCAAATGGTCAACGATGTCACTGGTCAATTCAATTCCGACGCGGGCAAGCGGGTAGGCCACGATCCGAACGAGCGGCGCCACGAATATAAGCTGCTCAAAGGCTTGTCCTCCGGTTTCGAGGTACTCGATTACTGCGCTGGCACCGGTGCTGTGGGCGATTGCAGCGAGTCGGGTGTCAGGATCTATACCGGTGATCCTGCCCTCCCGTATTGCTTCGATTGCCGCATGCACCGCACGTCCGTAGTCTCCAAAATCGTCTATGTGCCCGCGTTGTCCGGTGGATAGTCCATGGCCGGGCATGTCCATGGCGACAACTCGGTAGCCGCGGTCTATAAGCTCTTCGATAGCGTAACGATTAGTTGCGGTGTGATCGAAGTACCCGTGAATGAAGAGCACGGTAGGGGCGGTGGGATCTGGGTCAGCGGGCAGTATACTCTGCACGGCGACCTGAAATCCCGCGGGAGCCGTTGTACCGGATACGTGCACCATGCCTATGTGCCAGTCCGCTGCCTGGTCGGCAACGCCATAATGGTCAAGATACAGGTGCACTTCCTCAGGGATATCGGTGCCTCGGGCCTCCATTTCGGCTTCGGGATCTCTCACCGTCTGATTGCCGATAGCTTCGGTGCTCGCTCCTCCGTAGTGCCAGCTTTCGGGGTGCTGTGGAAGTGCCGCGCGCAGTGTCTCGGCAACCTCTCTGGTGAACGGTGACCTCCTGAGTCTGGTCAGACTGTCTCGGTACGGGTGGTCGCGTTCCGGGGTTGCATGGGCGCCTTCGATACCGGCACACGCGGCCAATCCGACGCTCAAGAGCACTGCAAGTGGTCCACCCGTTGGGAATTTACGCATTGTACTCCTTTTCGCGTATCCGTCCGGTTACTGATCGGATCGCACCGTCTATATTGCCGCCGCTTCGGGCGGTCTGGCAAGCCTGCCGCCGTCTGTCGAAAGCAAATGCGGCATGTCGATGGGGAATGCTGCGGCGAAGCTTGACAAAACAGTGGAGTCAGAGCACACAGAACAGTATGAACATTCGTGAGCTTAAAACCGGAGATATCTCCCAGATGATCGCGTTGTGGCGGTACGCTTTCCGAGATATCTCAGATGCGGAACCGTCGGCCGATGAACGGGCGCGGTACCTGAGCAACTATGGACTCGGTGTTTTCGAGGGCGAAACGCTCGCTTCGGCACTGCTCGTACATCCATTGAAGCAGGCAGTGCGGCGCCGTGCGCTCTCGATGGGCGGTATCGGTGCGGTCGCGACGTTTCCAGAGCATCGGGGAAAAGGACATGTAAGTGCCCTCATGAAACGGGCGCTTGAGGCCATGCATGAAAGGGGTCATGTTGTTTCCATGCTTGCTCCGTTCAAGGAGTCGTTTTATGAGCGCTATGGCTATGTCACCGCTCAACCCGAGCTTACCGTTCGTACCGGTCTCGACCGGCTGTCCCATTGGCTGAAACGTGATGTGTATCCTTCGAACCTCGAAACTATTCGGATGCCTGCGGTCGAGGTGCGCCAGCGCTTTTCCCGTATTGCAGAGCAGCTGCTGACCCGATGGCACGGGCGCGCGTTTCGTCCCGACGTGGGCGAGAGCGAGTGGAGATCGCGGGTTCGAGATCGTGAGGCGGTTATACTTCGCCGCGATGGGGAAGATGTGGCGGCTTTCCATTTCTCCAAGCGGCAGAACGGCCATATAAGCCCGATTATGTCGGTCAGTGCGCTGTACACAGCGGATACCGAGGCGCTCGAGGCGGTTCTCGGGTTTCTCGCCACACATCGCGACCAGGTGGAAATACTGGAAATGAATGTAGGGGTGGATGCGCCCCTGTGGCGCTGGTTTTCCGATGGCAGCCACGACTTCACAATAACTGGTGGAAACCCCTGGATGGTTCGCATCGTTGACGTGGTTCCTGCACTGGATGGAACCCGGGTCGGATACCCTGAGGGGTCTATCAAGATTCGAGTCGATGATCTGCAGTGCGAATGGAATAATCGCGTATTTCGCCTGGAAAGCAAATCCGGGCAGCTGCATGTCGAAGAAACATCCGGAGAAACTCCTGACGTTACCCTTTCGATCGAACAGCTTTCAGCTCTGCTCTATGGAATTCGGCCGGTTTTCCGGTACCGTCGGACACCGGGAGAGCTTCCGGACACGGCAGCGAGCTCGCTTCTGACCGGCTGGTTCTCCAACAAATCGGTGCGAAACGACTGGTTCTTCTAAGCTCCCTGTGGACGGCGCTCCATGACGAGCGCCGTTCCCGCCCGGAAATCGGTGATCACCGTTTCCCGGCTGACGCGTTCAGGTACATGCTCGAGGCCGGGCGATCTCAGAACCACGATCCATTCGTCGTCGAAGGGAAAGAGAAACCGCAACGAATACCGGCGCAGTGGACGGCCTTCCATGTTTGCAAGAAACAGAAATTGCCGTGTGCCGTCGGGTGAGGTGCGCCAACCATAGTAGACCGTGTTTGCATGTAGCGGATCGCCTGTATCACTCCAACCACCTACCTGGCGCGCACCATTGGCAACCATGTTGCGGTTGAAAAAATCGAGACGGATGTCATTTCCAGGGTTTTTTGCCAGCCATGGATTTTCCTGACGGAAGCGTCTGCAGGCAAATGCGAAGTCCAAGGTTCGCTCCTCGAGCCGGTCCTGGTGTCGAGTGACAACGCAGGCTTCCGAAGCGTCCCGCATGAACGCAGCGGCAAAGCCCCGAAGCGACTCTGCGGTCAGTCGACCGTTGTCGAGCATCGCACCTGGCGCGGCGGCAATGAGGGGCTTATGTTTCGCCCATGCCTCCACATCGTAGTCCTCGCGCTCGGCAGCATCCTCGATAAGTAATTGAAGGGTTCCCGGCGCTTTCTTCGCAAGCTTCTGAAGGAGGTCGATTTTGTCCCTGCGATCAGCGTGCTCCGGTGTATCGTCGTCGTACATCACGGCAGCATCGGCGAGCTTCTTCTGAACGAATGTCAGTTTGCGATCGCTTTCTATGGGGTCCTGCGCGATTCTGCGTTTGAGCTTTTTCACGCGTCGTTGAAGAGATTGGCTTGCCCGCGCATCGGCAGGTAACAGCCCGGAAGCCCGGCCGTCCGTGTGCGCGGTGCGGCGCTCGGGCGTTGTCGAGCCTGATTTACCGGACGTCTCTATCGTTTCGGCTGCGGCCTCCAGCTTAGCAGCGTGCGCCGTAAGTGCTCCGAAGTCGCGAAACCCGCCCACATCGTGCTTCGGTTCGAACAGATACAGCGCAACCATGTCGTCCGTTTTAATTCGGTCGTGCAGCGACAGGAGTATGTCGAGAAAGCCGCGCTTCTTGTTGTCATCACCGCGTGACTCGTGGAAGATCGCCGGGAGGCCGGCTCCATCCGGGGCTACCAGTGATGCGAGAGTTTTGAATCCAAGGCGTTTCATGCGCGGGAAGAAACCGCTGTTTCGGTAGAGCTCCGGGGAAATATTCCAGGTCAGCCACTTCGCCGCCTCATCAGCGACTACCTTTACGTCGTAGCGATCCTGAATATCGCGAAAGAACATCCACGGACTGCGCAGGGTCGCCTGTAGAAAGAACATGGGAGAGCCCGGGAACATGGCCACGTTCAATGCTGTGAGAGCCGGGTTGTCGAGGGCGTTACCGGGTGCGTCGTAGAGTCTTTCACCGAGTTCGCTGTTGTAGTATTGCTCCCGCGGCCGGCTGGGATCGTAATACTTCGATGACCTCGGAGGCACCATGCGGTAGAAGTAGCGTAGATTGTCGTGGGTTGAGTTACCGGTGATCCAGTCTTCGCCACCGGTGAAACAATCTTTAAAGCGGTCCCATTTATCAAAGAACCAGCGGAACTTGCCGTGGACATTATGTGCAAAGATAAGTGGTCCCCATTGCTTGGTTCTATCTCCGTCGGGCAGTTGCCGTTCCCAGACGTGGCACAGGTAAGCGCTGTTATAGATCCAGTTAATGTCGTCGGGCCAGGGACGTCCATCTTCTATGTTGATGTCTAAACGGCGTTCAACCCCGCCGGTTTTCTGGCGGTATTCGCTCATCTCCTGGAGAAAGGCGTCGTCCTGGATTTTGAGTCCCGTCTCCTCGTCAATGTCCGCGACGAAATCCTGCCCGCCATCCACGCGAATGGCATCTACACCGTAATCGTTCTTTCGTCGGTACATTTCAAGAAGAACTGCGCGTGCGAGCGGGTCTCCATAATTTACATCGCGACCGTACATATTCGGGCCCTTCAGGAACGCCGATTCGCGGTACTTGAGTGAGACATCCTCGGGAGGCGTCAGAGTGTCGAAGCGTGCGAGCAGGACTGCCCCCTGAAAGTCGGCATGACCGAGCACGCTGTCGAGGGCAACCTGTATAGGCCTGTCGGGCATTCGGTGCAGGGTTTCAATGAGCTCGAGAAACTCATGCGGTCGTCCCGATTCGAGAATGGATGGATTAATGGCTGCCGTGCCGAAGAGCACCACGTCGTAGCCCCAGCCGCCGACATCCGGTTTCTTGAGCTTAACGTGCGTGGACCCTTTGTGCTTGCCCTCGAGCCGGGCTTCCTGTGCAAGCCCGGCGGCATGACTGGTGCCTGACGTCGTCAGTTCTGTATCCGGAAGCGGTGCATCCATCTCCTCAGTGTCATCTTCCTCTTCGAAGAGCCGAAAAAACTCGCCTGTCTGCGAAAACACGCGTTCCGCCGGAGGCACCTCGGGCATAAGCTCCACCGAGTCATAGCCGACGAAGGCCTTTTCGAAGGAATTCAGAAGTCTGTAAGGCTCATCGGGATTTGTTTCCATTGCCGAGGAGATCTTTGTCGCGATTGCGCGATAGAAGCGTGTGAGGCCGGCAATAGTACCCTCCTCGGTAGCGGTCCCCACATGAATTTCCAGTGTTGTACCAATGTCGTGTGCGCGAAGACTGCCGTCCGGGTATCGCTCCCGGTAATGCCCGCGGAGATAGTCGGTGTCCTCGCGTTCTTCGAGCATCGACTCAACATCGTAGAGTTCCGCAGGAGCGTATATGCCCCACGGAAGGGAGGAAGCAAGAGGATCCCTGAGAATGTAGCTCACCCCTCGTCCATCGCGGTAGCGCAGCCAGTAGAGCGCTCCCATGGTCTCGCGGGCGCCTGCAGGAACCCCTTCCACGTCTGCAAGCACGAACTCGTCGATTGTTTTCATCGGTATCTTATAGCGCTCGAGCTCTACGATTCGTTCCTCGCCGCGTTCGAACCTGCGGATTTCGGCGGTGTGGTCGGGCAGAAAGAGTTCAAGTTCAAAACGGCCACCTGCTTCCTGTAATGAAGGCAGGCCCGGGATCCAGAATCCGAACGTTGCGCCTGCTGCGGCATCACGCGGCTTCGCTCCAAGAAACGTGGCTGCTATCTCCCGGGCCGAGCGTCTGCTCTCATCGATATCTCCTGTCTCAATGGCGGTACGAAAGCGGCCGATGACAGGCCGTATGGCGTGGACCAACGCGTCGCTTCGATTTCTGTTAACCTGAACTACTGACTCTGCGCTCATAATGTTCCCGTTATCCGTCGCGCCTCTTCTCGCGCGTTCAATATCCGGCTGTAAGGTCGACCTTATGTTTCGGTGTTCCGGTCTTAAGAAAACTTCGAATATTTTCAAGTGTTTCGGCCAGCTGCCCCCACTTGCCTTCCGAAGTATGGGAGGCTGCATGTGGTGAAAGCACGACGTTATCGAGTCTGTGAAACGGAAAACGTGACGGAAGCCGAGGCTCTTCAAACGAGTCCGGATATACCCACCAGCAATCAAGCCCGGCAGCATACGGCCCTTTCTCCGTTTCAGGCCGGGCATCGGGATGGCCGGCGGTCCGAGAAGAAAGCGAGCGGTAGAGGGGTTCCTCCTGGATAATCTCACCCCTCGAGACATTTACCAGCAGAGCACCGTCCATGGCCTGAAGGGCCTCGGAACCGATGATGCCTTCCGTCTCCGGTGTCAAAGGCAGCGCGAGGAATACGACATCCGCGCCGTGAAGCGCTGTAATGAGATTCGTTTCGATTCTCTCGAAAGGGGCGTTCTGTGTTCCCTGTCTGCTACGCGTGTTGTCCTGATTATCCTTGCTGTTCTGATCACTTCTGTTGTCACCTGTGGTGGCCGAGAGGTCTCCGCCTTCCGGACGCGAAGCTCGGCGCCCCACACCTGTGAACTCGCAGTTGAATCCCCGCATGAGTTCGGCAATGCGGCAGCCTATTCTGCCCACTCCAACACTTACGCAGCGTTTTCCCTGCAGCGACTGCCAGTACTCGAAAATCTGAGCTGGATCACCGTGTCGACGCGCCCACAGGCCTTCTCGGAGACCGTTATGAAACTCTACAACCCTTCCGGCCGCAGCAAGTGCGAGGGTAACTGCACGTTCGGCCACAACGTCGGCATTCCCGTGGCTGTTGGCAACAATGATTCCGCGCTCAGCGTATTCATTCAGCGGCAGCCGATTAACCCCTGCATAGGGCATAAAGTGGGCCTTCATTGAAACGGCACTTCGATGCTCTGCCTCTGTCATGGGCGCACTGACAACGATATCTGCATGTGGGAGCGCCGAGCGGAACTGTTCCCTATCTTCGGCAACAACTTGCTGCGTGTCCGGGAACTCCGTCCGGAGCGACTCTATTTCCTGCGGAAATTCGTGAGCGAGATGGTAGCGCCAGAGTACCGTCATACTCTCTTTCCCGCACCGGAAATGCGCTCTCGCGTGCCGAGTGCACTGGTGACTGAAACGTACTCACCGACATTCTCCGTTGTCAGCATTCCGACAAGCTGTGTACCCCGCAGAACCGGCAGAACGCGGATTCCTCGCTGCTGCATACGTTCGAAGGCGCTTGAAAGCATCTCATTTTCGTCGAGTGTTTCAACTTCCTCATCCATTGCTGCGCGGACCGGATAATCAGCCCCGTGTTCTGAAAGGGCTTTGGTGAGTTTCTTGCGACCGAGCATTCCGACCAGTTGCTCCTCCTGGACAACTGGAAAGTCCGTCTGCGTGCTTGCTATCAACAGCTCCACCGCCCGCTGAAGCCGATCGTCCGGGGAAAGCGTTCTGAAATCAGTCACCATGGCCGAACGCACCGGCATACCCTGGAAGACCGATCGGAGTTCAGCCTGGCTTTGCTCCTGTCCGGCGCCGAGCCAGACAAACACCGCGATAATAATCAAAAACGGGTTAAACATGAATCCGAGAAACCCGAAGACAAGTGCCATGAACTGTCCGAGGCTCGCTGCAACGGAAGTAGCGCGGGCATAGGGAATATACATTGCAAGCAGCGATCGCACGATTCTACCGCCGTCCATGGGAAACGCAGGAAGAAGGTTAAACAGGGCAAGTGCGATGTTAACGGTAAGGAGTCGAACCAGAAACGGGGCTGGTCCAATTGCAAGCTCATCGGCCGCCGGCATATGAGTGCCGGAGACAGCAATCGTAAGAGCAAGAATTATTGCGATGGCCGCGTTCACGAGCGGGCCTGCTATGGCAACAACAAACTCCTGCGACGGCTTCTCAGGCATGCGCTCAAGTCGAGCGATCCCTCCGATTGGAAGAAGCGTAACGTCGCGGGTTGTGACGCCATACCGTCGAGCGGCAAGTGCATGGCCGAATTCATGAAGGGTCACACAGGCAAAGAGTGCAAGAATGAACCCGATCGAGGAAATAGTCTCGGCAACTGAAGCTCCGGCCGCCATGTCGGTAACAGCAACCCAGATGAGCAACAAAAAGAACGTCGCATGAATCCTTACGTCTATATTAAAAGCACGCCCGATACTGAATGACCATTTCATAATAGAAGCGTAGCGCCTTGACCCATTATCGACAAGTCGTACACGCTGCTGTCCGCACGCCAATGATTACACTGCCAACCAAAGCCCTGCAGCATTGTGTCTGGGACTTCAATGGAACCATTCTCGACGACCTTTCGGTCACCGTGGAAAGCATCAATTCGCTGCTGCGTGAGCGTGGAATGCGCCAGATCAGCGAAGATGAGCATCGCCTGTGGTTTCGGTTCCCGGTTTCGGATTATTACGCTGATCTGGGCTTCGATTTCTCTGTTGAGTCGTTCGATGTCCTCAGTAGTGAGTATCACCAACGTTATATGTCGCAACTTGATAGATGTGGAGTATATGAAGGAATTGTGACAGTACTGGACGTACTCGCTCAAAAGGGTGTTCGTCAGTACGTGCTTTCGGCGATGCACGAGCCGACATTACGGGAGTGTTGCGACACTCTCGGGATATCAGGATATTTTGATGCTGTATACGGACTTGCTGATTTTCTTGCCCGTAGCAAGACCCACCGTGGTCGCCGATTGTGCGAAGATTTCGCGATAGCATCGGACTCCGCCTTGTATATCGGGGATACCGAACATGACATGGAGGTGGCTGTTAAGCTTGGTCTTACCCCCGTCGCAGCCACCTGGGGGCACCAGGCTTCCGGAATGTTTGATACGGGCAGTGTTATGCTTGCAGAAACGCCGCAGGCGCTTGCCTCCATCATCGGTTAGTGTCCACCAAATTGGTGGAAATGGCCCGAAATTCTGCAATCACCGCACACCTTTG
>CAZMEV010000051.1:19488-21704 GCA_964565375.1 uncultured Spirochaetaceae bacterium | reverse complement strand
GGGTCGGTATTCTTCACGGCGATCGAGCGACCGAAGCCGTCGGTGGTAATCGCGATGCTTCGCGGACTGATTGTGCCGGTTATCGCGCTCGGTCTGTTTCCCCTGCTGTGGCAGGACACCGGGATATGGTTTGTTCCGGTCGCGAGTGAGGCTGTTGCCGCGCTAGTCGCCGCTTTCCTTCTCGTACGTTCACTGCGTACCAGCCGCGACCGTGTCCGGGTCGAAGACGCAGAAGCGACGCCTGAAACTGCAAAAAATATCATCGCAGAGGTTGCGTAACACTACCGCAGCGCCGGTGTTCTTCATATAATCACGGGCTGAAGCCTGTGACCGACTTCGAGGGATTTGACGGGTGACGCCGCTGCTTTCGAGCGTGCCGGCACGTTCATAACGGTACATTGTTCGAGGATGCTGGGAGCACCCCATTATCCCTCGATGAGGTCTTCGATGTGGCTGTTTCTCAAGTACATACTCAAGAATATCGCTGAGAAGAAACTGCGCACCGTCCTCATTCTCGTTTCGGTAATGAGCTCGGCGGCACTCTTTTTCGCCTCGAGCTCTCTTACCGACACGATGATCGACATGTACGAATCGCTGCTGCGCACGCAGGTCGGAAATGCATCCTTTGTCATTCGCCCCGGCGAACGCTCGCAGTCAGGACAATTTCGTGTCGATCCGAACCCCGTCGACGGAGTAGCCTTCACCGCCGGCGAGATTTCGTTGCGGGGAACATACACCCCGCCGGGCGCAGTGTCGGTATTCGGACGCGACCGTCGACAGCTTTCGATACGTGGTCTGGAATTCGACGAACTGCAGCGCTTTAACCCTGTCGTGTTCCGCGAGCGTTCGGGTGGCGAGGAGTTCGCGGGCAACCGGATTATTGTCGCTGCCCCGTTCGCCGATGAGGCGGGGCTCAACGCCGGGGAAACCATCGACATAGAAATACAGGGAGCCCGCCGCAGGCTCACAGTCTGGGGTGTGGCCTATCCCACAGGGCTCTTTCGTGAAATGCCGCAGGCGGAAACCCGGACCGCCGTCGTTCCCCGCGACTACGCAGCGAGGCTTTCGGGCATGAGAGGAAGTGTGCAGGCCGCATACGCAGTGCTCGAGCCGGGAGCCGATCCGGACGCAGCCCGGGCAGCGCTCGAGCAGCGCTATCCGCGCCTTGAAGTCTCCGAGGCGGTATCCACCGATGAGCTCCGCGCCGCCCTCGCGAATATGACCGTCCCCTTTTACCTCATGACTTCGATGGTGCTGTTCATAAGCATCTTCATAATCTATTCCACCTTTAAGGTCATCACCGTCGAGCGTCTGCCGGTAATCGGCACATTCCGAAGCATTGGCGCCGACCGGAGGATGACCACACGCCTTCTCACCGCCGAAAGCCTGGCCTACGGCGTTATCGGCGGACTGCTCGGTACGGCCGCCGGTATCGGAATTCTCTACCTTATGGCGACGGTGATCGCTTCCGACCCATGGGGTGGTCGGCTCGACGTTCAGATACAGTTCGGCCCGGGAAGCCTCGTCGCCTCGTTTGTGATCGCGATGCTGGTCGCCGTGATAAGCGCGCGGATTCCGATCGCCCGGGTTGCAAAGGTTCCGGTGAAGGAACTGGTGCTCAATCTTGTCGAGGTGCGCGGATGGAAGAAACGATGGAAAAGCGCCGTCGGCCTGGCGCTCCTTGCAGCCGGTCAGCTCATTCCCTTGGTCAGCCCGACGGCGGTCGGTCTGCCCGGGGCAGTCTTAGGAATGTTCGCCACGGTGTTCGGAATTATCCTCACCGTTCCGCTTGCCACAGCGCTCTTTCTGCGCCTGTTTCAGCGCGCATACGCCATCTTTTTCGGTAACATCGGCACGCTTGCAGCGAAGAACCTTCGCGACAACAAGAGCGTGCTGAACAACATAACACTTCTGACCATCGGCATAATGGCGCTTCTTATGATCAACACCATAAGCTACAGCGTCGGTATTGAAGTGCTCGAAGCCTATCGCGACTGGCGCTTCGATATTCGCACCAGTATGGCAGCCGCCGACCGTAACGTCGAACAGTCACTTCGAGCGGTACCCGGAGTAGCCCGAACCTACTCGATGGGTGAGCACTTCGGCGGTATTCCGGTCGTCGGACACGATTACCGGCTGGCCTATCTGCAGGGCATAGACCCCGCCCGCTATCTCGACTTTATGCGGTTTCGGCCGGTTGGTGGCGCGCGGCCGGT
>CAZMEV010000051.1:16626-19388 GCA_964565375.1 uncultured Spirochaetaceae bacterium | reverse complement strand
CGGCCGGTTGGTGGCGCGCGGCCGGTAGGTGGCACGCGGGTGGTAGGTGATTCCCGGCCAGGGAGCGACAGCCAGTCGCTTGCAGACCTCCTCCCTGTACACGACTCCAGGCCGGCCGGCTCGTCGAACCTCAGAGCACAACCGGCCACCGCCGAGGCAATGCTTGCAACGCTGAATGAGGGGCGCACCATTCTCGTGAGCTCCTTCATACGCGATACGCTCGGGCTCCGCGCCGGCGACGAACTCACGCTCGAGATGCCGGCGGGAAACCGCACGTACCATGTCGCCGGATTCTATGACTCGCTCATGATGAACGGCAACAACGCGATTATCCATCGCCAGTACTTTCGCACCGACATGCAGCGCCCCTATACCGATACCTTTTTCGTTCAGACCGTACCCGATACCGACCCGGAAGCGGTGCTTTCGGATATCCGTCGTAAATTCCGTGACCGGGGAATGTGGGGACAGACCGTCGCCGCAATGGAACAGGCGAATACGCAGCAGAACAATCAGATGTTTTCGCTGCTTACCGCCTTCTCGGTGCTGGCCATGGCTATAGGAATCTTCGGCGTCTTTAACAACTACGCCATAAGTTTCATCGAGCGGCGACGGTCGCTTGCAATACTCAAGTCGGTCGGCATGAGCCGTGCCCAGGTACGCCGCATGATCTTCGTCGAAGCGCTTACCGGCGGCCTTATCGCCGGAGCGGTCGGCATGCTCGCCGGACTCCTTATGCTCGCCGGCGCCGGATTCACCATGCAGGCGATAAGCCTGCCGGTGCGCATTCATCTGTCGACCGCCTATCTTCTGATCGCCCTTGCAGGTGGCATCGCAGTATCGGTGCCGGCGTCACTCGGCCCCGCGCTTCGAAGCTCGCGGCTCAATATAATCGAGGCAATCAAGTATGAGTAGATTCACCGACGGCGCCGTTATGATCGACACGAGCCGACTCTGCAAAACCTTCGTACTCGGTGAAGTAGCGCTCAACGTACTCGTTGAGGTGGACCTTTCCATTTACCGCGGTGAGTTCGTAACCATTATGGGCCCCTCCGGCTCCGGCAAGAGCACGCTGCTGTACCTCATGGGTGGACTCGACGTCCCCACATCCGGCAGTATCCGCATTGACGGCGTCGATATAGCAGGCCTCTCCGACCGCGAACAGAGCGTGCTTCGCCGCCGGAAAATCGGCTTCGTGTTCCAGTTCTACAACCTCGTCCCGAATCTCACCGTAGAGGATAACATTATGCTGCCGGTCGTCCTCGACGGGCGCAAAGTGCGCGACTACGCCTCCCGGTATCGCGAGATAGTCGAAACCGTCGGCCTTGCCGATCACACCCGCCACACCCCACGCGAACTCTCCGGCGGCCAGCAGCAGCGGGTAGCGATCGCCCGCGCGCTCATAAACGATCCCGACATAATTCTCGCCGATGAGCCCACCGGCAACCTCGACAGCGTGACCTCCGAGGAAGTGCTTCGCCTCCTTCAGCGGATTAACCGCGAGCGGAATATGACAATTGTGCAGGTCAGCCACTCCGACGAGGCGGCGGCCTACGGCAACGGTATTATCCGTCTTCGCGACGGAAAGGTATGGAATGATCATGAGTAAAAGTTTGAGCCTTTCACGCGCGGCTGTCGTATTCGCGGTGTTCGTGCTGCTCCTCAGCGGATGCGGGCGCGCCGGGGAATCCGGCTCCGACACCCGTGACAATCCTGCTCCTGCCGGCACCGCGCAAGCCGGTGACAACGGGGCCACGCACGGCAACCGAAACACGGTGTCCACCGCGGCAGGAACAGCCCGCGTCGAGGCGTTCGGCACCGTAAGCGCTGAAACCACACGCAGTGTCAGTCTTGACTTCCCTGCCCGGGTGACCGAGGTTCCCGTCGAAACCGGGCAACGACTTTCCCGCGGGCAGACGGTGTTCCTTCTGGACATGAGCGAGTTCGAAGGGGAAATCGACGCCCTTCGCGATGAGCTCACCGTCGCGCGCCTCGAAATTGACGCGCTTCGGTCGGACCGGCAGTTGGAACAGGCCCGTATCCGCGCGGATATCGCCTTTGCCGAGCGGCGACTTGCCGAAGAAGAAGCCGAGTACGCACGACGGGAAACCCGCTACCGTTCAGGCGCGATGAGCCGCATTGAGCTTGCCGAGTATCGTCACAATCTCGAGCGACAACGCAAAGACGTTGATGATCTGCGCCTGAGTCTCGACCGGGCCGAAAGCACTCTGCGGATCGATGCGGAACGTGCGCGGGCCCGTGCCCTTGAAACGACCATCGGGCGCATGCGCACGCGCACACAGACCGAAGATCTCAACGGCTCCGCGGTTGTTTTCCCCTTCGACGACGGCGTGGTCACCGGCCTTACTCTGTCCCCCGGCGACCGGCTTGAAGCCGGGCAGACCGCCTTTCGCGCCGTTGACCTACGCACGCTGTTCGTGGAAGCGGATGTACTCGAGGAGTTCATCCGCGACGTTGCCGTCGGCGCGGCGGTGGAGATAGTACCGGTCGCCGATCGCACCCGCGCATACTCGGGAACCGTACTGAGAATCCCGGACGCGGCAGTATCACGGAACAATGAAACCGTCGTGCCGGTTCACGTATCCATCGACGACGCCGACGAGTTCCTGCGCCACGGCTTTAACGTGGATGTGTATATTCACGCAGAACCGCGGCGGTAAGGGTCTTCTACCCGGTGGAGCCGACGGCCCTGGATCGCCGCGGGATGAACTGCGCCACCTCCGGATCGCCACGGGATGAAC
>CAZMEV010000051.1:0-16526 GCA_964565375.1 uncultured Spirochaetaceae bacterium | reverse complement strand
GCCCTGGATCGCCGCGGGATGAACTGCGCCACCTCCGGATCGCCACGGGATGAACTGCGCCACCTCCGGATCGCCACGGGATGAACCTGTGCAGCCTCCGCATCGCCGCGGCCCGGACCCGCGCCGCCTTCGGATCACTATCGACCTTCACCCAATCTTTCACCTTGTGAAAGCCCGGAAGCGGGTCTATTCTGGGTGGTGAACGATCATGGGCGGCGGATCACAGGTATCGAAAAAACGAATCGCGGCCATTCTCAGTGAACAGGGCGCACCGCTGTTTTCTCTGGCGAGCGCGCCGATGAAACAGGTCGGCCGGTCGCGCTACTATCATCTTATTTCCAGTGGACTCGAGAGGCTCAGCGAAGCGCTTGCAAAGCCGCTTGCAACCATCTGCGACACCCGCGTGAGCCCGCACGACCTCGTCGCGAAGGTGGCAGACGACCGGTCGCTCTCGGTGCTTGTATACCCCAACTTCTACAGTATGCCGCATCCGGAACTTGCCGCTTCGGTGCGCTTCACCGGTGAAGAGAACCCTGTGGCAATCCGGCGCTACAGGGAGAATCCGCCCATTCTCCACCGCAAAGAGCTCCTGCTCGGCCCCCGGCATGAACACTATAATTCAGCTCACGCGTTTACCCTCGCCGAGAAGGCGGCCGGGCTTCTCGACCCGCCGTTTGACTTCGGTTTCAAGCAGCAATGGGAGCGCCGGCTCGAATCGATGGGCTATGAGATTCGCGGATACGAGCTGAAGCGACGCCGCTTCCAGAACATCAATCTAATCGAATAGACTGATACACGATGAACGGACGCAACCGAAAAGACATTACTCCCGGCACCCGCGTGCTGGTGGTTGAAAAACACAACCAGCGAAGCGGCGAAACGACCGAGGGCACAGTCAAGGACATTCTCACCAATTCGCCGTCCCATCCGCACGGGATCAAGGTGCGCCTCGAAAGCGGTGAGGTCGGGCGCGTCAAAGAAATTGTGGAAGATTAAGAAGCTATAGGCTGATGTTGCGTCGCATGCAATGTTCGTTCCGCGGAAAACAGAGGTTTGACAGCAGTGAAACCCGGCGCGTAATGTCAGGGATATGGCACACTTCATCCATGAGAACTTTCTGTTAAACAGCGACCCTGCACGGGAACTGTATCACGATCACGCCGCACACATGCCTATCTACGATTTCCACTGCCACCTGCCACCGGGGGAAATCGCAGAGGACAGGCAGTACTCATCGATCAGTGAGATCTGGCTTCATGGAGATCACTACAAGTGGCGGGCCATGCGCACCAACGGTGTCCCGGAGGAGCGCATAACCGGCGGAGCCGACGACCGGGACAAGTTTCAGGCCTGGGCGGAAACGGTGCCCGCAACGCTCGGCAACCCACTGTACCACTGGACCCACATGGAACTCGCCAATCCGTTCGGTATTCACAAACTTCTGAACCCGGAGTCCGCCGAGGAAATCTGGCAGCAGACAGGAGAGCTTCTTGCCGACCCTTCCTTCTCTGTCCGTTCACTTCTGAAACGTCGGGACGTTCGGCTCGTGTGCACGACCGACGATCCGGTAGATGACCTCGCACATCACGCAAAGCTTGCCTCAGATCAAGAAGTGCATACGAAAGTCGTTCCGGGCTTCAGGCCCGATAAGGCGCTCGGTATTGCAGCCGAAGGATTTCGCGAATACCTGAGCCGACTCGGCGCGGCAGCCAATGTCGAAATCCGGGACCTTGCCACACTGAAATCGGCACTTGTCTCACGCGTCGAACACTTTCACAACACCGGCTGCCGGATCTCGGACCATGCCCTGACCGTTCCGGTCGCCCGGGAGCTGCCGGAATCGGAGGTGGAGCGAATTTTCTCGCGGGCGATTGCCGGCGAACATGTCAGCGAGGAGGATGCCGAAGCGTATACCACCCACGTTCTCGCCTTCCTCGCGCGCGAATATCACGCTCGAAGCTGGACCATGCAGCTTCACATCGGCGCGCTTCGAAATAACAACACGCGGATGTTCGAGCAACTCGGCCCCGACAGCGGGTTCGACAGCATGGCCGACGGCGCGATCGGACGCCCCCTCGCCCGGTTCCTTGACCTGCTCGACCGCGAGGATACGCTTCCGCGTACGATTCTGTATATTCTTAATCCGCGCGACAACGAGCTGATCGCAAGCATTACCGGCTGCTTCCAGGACGGCAGGACTCCCGGCAAGATCCAGTTCGGCCCGGCGTGGTGGTTTAACGATCAGATCGACGGCATGACCCGCCATCTGCGCCAGGTAGCAAGCATTAATCTTCTCAGTCGGTTCATAGGCATGCTTACCGACTCGAGAAGTTTTCTGTCGTTTGCGCGACACGAATACTTCCGGCGACTGCTGTGTGATATTATCGGCGGATGGGTCGTGTCCGGGGAACTGCCCCATGACAAAGCGCTCCTCGGATCGCTTGTCGAAGATATCTGCTGGAACAATGCAAAGAACTACTTCGGGATAGAGGTCCCGGAATGAGCGGTGAATAAGGAACACGTACTATGACACTCGAAAAATACACAATGGGAGTTGGTGACCGGTTTGGCCTCGAGGGAGAAGCGCAACTGCAGGCGTTCGTCTCTGCGAAGGAAAAAGGCATTAACGTAGTTCCGGTATGGAATAAGTCCAACCGTGAGCACAAAACGGTCGGCTCCGAACCGGCCTCGGTTCGTCGCGAAGCCGACAGTGCGGTCAGCGCCCTCGACTGGACCGATTCCTACTATGTCGACGCCGACCATATTCAAACGGCGACTGTCGATCCGTTCATTGAACCGAGCGATTTCTTCACGATTGATGTTGCCGATGCGATCGGCGAACGCGCCGACGACAGCGACATCCGGTCATTCATCGATAAGCACAAATCGCTGATCGGACGGCTGGAAATCCCCGGAGTCGGTGCTCCGCTTGAGATTGCCGAATCAGATGTAGAGAAGATTGCCGCCAAGTTCCTGAAGGCGGCGCAGACAGCGGGAGAAACATATCGCCACATTGCTTCGAAGAAGGGCTCCGACAAGTGCGCGATTGAGGTGTCTATCGACGAAACCGATGCACCGCAGACGCCGGTCGATATGCTCTTTATTCTCGCAGCGCTCGCCGACGAGGGAATCCCCATTCAGACCATTGCGCCGAAGTTTACCGGCCGGTTTAACAAGGGAGTCGACTACGTCGGGGATGTCGCACAGTTCACCCGCGAGTTTGAAGACGACCTCGCCGTTATTGCGTTCGCGGTCAGGGAGTTCGGTCTGCCCGAGAACCTTAAGCTCAGCGTTCACAGCGGAAGCGACAAGTTTTCGATCTACGGGCCGATCGGAGAGGCCATTCGCAAGCATGATGCCGGGCTGCACATAAAGACCGCCGGCACTACATGGCTCGAGGAGCTTATCGGCCTGGCCGAATCCGGCGGGAACGGCCTGGAGCTCGCGAAAGAAATCTACACCACGGCGCTGACCCGCTACGATGAGCTGTGCGCCCCGTACGCAAGCGTCATCGATGTGGACCGGAACGCATTGCCGTCGGCCGAGGAAGTATCACGATGGCCGGGCGAACAGTATGTGAATGCGCTGCGGCACGACCCGGGCCACCCTGAGTTCAATTCCAGTTTCCGGCAGATGCTGCACGTGGCGTATAAAGTTGCCGGCGAGCTCGGCTCACGCTACACCGACGCACTCGCCGATCACCGCGAAGCGATCGCCCGCAACGTAACCACGAACATTCTCGAGCGTCATCTGCTTCCGATTTTCGAAACGCATTAGGGCAAAGCGTATCCATCCGTGCGAATAATCACCGGCTCGCCATTCGGGACCACTTCGACGATAAGCTCCCCGTCAGCGCCGCGAGAGGCCGTTGGGCCGCCGACAAGCTCAAGCGGAATGTTCCCGGTTCCGTTATCAACCGAGACCCGCAGAGTCAGGGGCACGTCGAGAATACCGGCGCGCTCATCGCCGGTGACCGACAGAGAGATCTCGCTCGGGCCAAGCGCGTTCAGTTCCACCTGCGCGCGCTCGCGGTGGCGGATGTAGGCGGCAACCTCTCCGAAGGGGGCAATCCACAGGTCCCGTCTCTGAAACTCCTCGAGAATTGCGGAAAGGTCGTCCGGCGCGACCGGCTCCCAACCGATGCGTGACGATTCGATCGAGCCGTCATCGATACCATGCAGGGTTACGACTGCCCATCCGCCGTCAGCGTAAATCTCGTCGGCTATCTCGCGCCACTCCTCAAGCGGATCATCCGAACGCAGCCCGATCGAATTCACGTCATAAAGGTCCGCTGGAGCAGCGTCCGCAGGATTTGTCTCATGAAGGTCGCGGTACTGGTCCGGGATCGCAGCCCCGCCACGTGCGGCAAGATACACCTCTCCAGCGATCTCGCGGACTTCCCTGGTACTGCGGAAATACGGCCACGACATTGAAGCTACAGTGACGCCGGGCAATTCTTCTTCAATTTTACGGCGGGATTCAACAAGCTCGTACTCGGCATCCGCGGCTTCCCGACTCAAGTCGATATGGGTTGCCCCGTGTCCTCCGATTTCGTGACCCGCATCCGCCAGCTCGGCGGCCTCGTCCCATGACATAAGGCGGCGAATAGTCCCATCGTCGTCCCAAACACCACGATTCATCAGGTGGCTGATAACGAAGAACGTTCCGCGAATGCCGTGCTCCTCGAGTATCGGAGCGCCGAGCGCGTACTGATCCCAGGTGCCGTCGTCAAAGGTTATGCTTGCCGCTCCTCCGGCAAACCCACGCCATGTTGCAATCTCTACTTCAAGTGCCTGCTTGAGATCCGGGACTGCCGCATGTGGCTGCGGTTCATCCTCAGGCCGCGGTTCGTCTTCGTGCTGCGGTTCGTCCTCAGCCTCCGGCTCCACTTCAGGCGGCGGCTCCGGGACAGGTGCAGCCGCCGTTTCCGGAGGTTCATCACGCTGCTGTATGGCAGCACACGCGATTACAAGCACGGCAACGAGAACGGCAAGAGCCGCAATCTTTACCGGAAGCGGACAGCGATATCCGTGGAGTTTCCGAAAGAGAATACCCACCGCAACCACCGTATGCCTGTTCGGCAATAACGGTCAACTATAAAAAGCGTAGAACTACTCGCGCAACGCCTGCACCGGCTTCATCCGGATGACCGCCGAGGACGGGAGCAACGCGGCTGCGGTGGAAACAGAAAGCGTAACCGCAGCCACCAGCAGCACATCGCGCAAGGAAATCACCGGATAGAGAACCGACGCGATATTCACATCCGCAGCATCCATGCGTGCACTGACGTCGACACCGGTAATGCTTAAGAGGCCGATGAACGCAAGACCAACGATAATTCCGGTAACCGTTCCGATTGCGCCGATATAGAATGCCTCGGTGGTAAACAGGCGAACGATCGTTCGATCCCGCATACCGAGCGCCGAAAGGGTGCCGATCTCACGGGTGCGCTCACGAACAGCCATGAGTGTGGTGTTGATGATTACGGTAATCGCCAGCGTCAAAAAGAAAGCGGCAAGGATCATAAGCCACGCATCGGCAACTTGCATCGTCGCGTATGTGAATCCTGTTTCCATCCAGGTAGTTGCACGCACCTCGCCGGCGGCATGCTCGTCGAGGGACTCGTTAATGCGTCCTGCCGGCGCCGCACTGTCTCCGTCCTCACTCTTTACAAGGATTTCGATAACCGCATCGTCCATCCGAAGAAAGCGGGCGGCCGGATCAATGGGCATGAAGAACGTCGTTCGATCTATTGCAGCAACCGGAAACCCGGCGAGTCCGACCACGTCAACCGTAAATGCGTTGGAACGGCGTAGACGTGTCTGCGTGTGGAACGTGACCATATCACCCGGTTCGACCCCGAGGCGCTCGGCAAGTCGCACGCCGAGCAGTGCCTCCGGCGCGCCCGGCTCAGGCGCACGTCCGCGTACTATAAGCTCATCGATCTGCTGATACTCACGCTCGAGCGCGAAGTCCACTCCAAGGCCACGGGCGCTGATAAGCTTTTCACCACGAAAGGCTCCCGCCGGCAACACAACACGGGGACTGATCGCCCTGACACCGTCGATGTGCCCGAGCCGTTCGACGATTCCCCGGTAGTCTTCAACCACGTAATGCATCGGGTTCATGTACTCGTAGCGGTCGAAGTACTCGTTGCGAATTCGGATTTCCCCTTCGGCGAAATTGAACGAATTCTTCTTCATGTCTTCCTGCATTCCGCGCATTATGCCTACAAACAGCAGCACCGACATCGCCGCGACCCCGACAGCCGTTATCGACAGCACAGTTCTGCGCCCATGACGAAAAATGTTGCGCAGTGCAATCGCCCAGATCCCCGAGTGGCGCGCGGTCAGCTTCCCCGCCACCCCTTCAACCCCGGCCGAAGACTTGACAGCACCGAGTGCCCGCAGGGAATCAGGGATCGGCTCGCCGAGCAACCCGGCAAGAGGGAGACGCGCAGCGAGTGCGGCCACCGCGATAGCGACAGCCGCGACACGGACCATAACGCCCGGACGCCATACGCCACGGATGATACCGGCAGTCCGGTATCCGATATCCGCATCCTGCACCAGTGCCCGCATATCTATGCCTCGCGTAGCGAGGAGCCAGACAAGAAGCGCGCCGAGCACAATACCCACGATCGTCCCAATGGCCGCGATGCCCCCGGCCTCCCATCCGAAGAGCCTGCGTATTTCCCGGTCGCGCAATCCGATTGCACGCATCATACCGATTTCCCGCCGCCGTTCGGTGACCGCCATAAGCATGGTATTTACGATACCGACCACCGCGATCAGGCCGAGCAGAAGCAGAAAGACACGGGTCAGGTTGCGCTGGGTCTCGGAGATTCCGGCTATTTCGGCGCTCAGCGTGTCAAAATCCAGAAGCTCCAGCCCGCGGAGATCTACCGCAGCGCGCGCCTGTTCGATTGAAGTCTGCGAAGGAATGCCACGCGAAAACGAAAGCACCAGAGAGGTCACGGCCCCGTCCATCTCAAGGTAGTCATCCGCAACAGACCGTGGGAGATAGGCAGTCGAGCGGTCGAGCTGCGGATTGGGTGTCTCGTAGATACCGGTGACTTCCAGATCGATAATCTGATGGAAACCGTCGCGCGTACGGGTGAGGACGGTTACCGGGAACCCGACCTCCGCACCGAGACGGTCGGCGAGCCACCTGCTGATAACCAGGGCTTCATCTTCAGCGTCGAGCCACGTTCCCTCCAAAATGTGCTCCGGCAGTCGAAAGACCTCGGCTTCCTGCACAGGGTCGACCCCGATGAAGTCCATGCGCACGGTCCCGTCTTCCGGGAACGGGTCATAGCGGACCACAAGCTCGCCGCGAAACACTATGCGGGGGGCGGCGGCAACTCCCTCGTTCGCAAGCGAATCGACAAGCCGCTGCGGATCCCTGATCGTACGATCAAGCGGCCGTGTCTCGCGCTCATCCCAGTACCCGGCCGGCGCAATCTGTGCTCCACCTGTTTCAAAGTGCACCAGATTAAGGTAGGACTCCTCGGCCATACTCTGGAGCATGGAATCCATGCCAATGAAAATCGCCATACCGCCTGCTATCGCAAGGCTCGTGATTACAGTACGCCTTCGATACCGGCTCAGATTCTTCAGCGCAAGGTACGCAAAAAACCATTTCCCCATGACCGCCCCCTAAAGCCCCAAGGTGTACTAATATCTTAATACACCATTACAGTACTACCCCGGTTCCAGAGCGTTGTCAATCGCAAAAATGGCTGTAGACCTGAGCCGCCCCGGCAGTGGAGAAACGAGTCGCGCCTGGATTGACTGGGTGCGGGTGTTCCCGGAATAGAACCCGTGAATACCTGGCTTCGCTCGGCGTTGACGGCAGAGCCCCTGCCATAAAGGTGGCGAGGCGCTATCAGTACTATCTCTGAAAGCTCATAATCAACATCGAATCCTTCGTTCGATTGATGGCCTCCTTTGCAGCGTAGTAGGCTCATCTGCTATGCTGACAGGAAGGAGCGCGAACCAATGTCGCCTACCGTGTTAATTGTAGAAGATGATCCGATAAGTAAACTGCAAATGGAGAACGCGCTGAAAGCGCTGGAGCGCTTCAATGTGGTCGCGTTCGACGACGGGGAGAGTGCGCTCGAATACGCGGATTGGGAGTCGATTACGGTTGCGCTTCTTGATATCGGGCTGCCCGGAATCGACGGTATTGAGACCGGCCGCAGGCTGAAGGCCCGGCAGGATGTGACGGTTGTCTACGTCACGGCGAACACCGACGAGGATACGCTTTCAAAGGCAAGAAACATTGACCCATATGCGATCCTCTCGAAACCGGTAGACATTGCTCATGTGCGGGATATTGTCACCAATCTGGTGGACACCTCCTATTCACCTGATGCTGCGGCGCTTTCACCGGGTTTTCTGCTTGATACGCTCTATGATACCGCGCAGGTGGGTATGTGCGTGACCGACGAAAACCGCCGATTCGTTCGAGTCAATCGCGCCTATCGCGAAACGTATGGATACCTGGCGGACGAACTTATCGGTAATGAGTTCACAAAGGTGCTGCCCGAAGAAGACAGGATGGCCGCGGCGGAAATGCACGACCGTTTTATTTCCGGGGCAATCGCCGAGTTGCCGGCCGACTGGAGGGTACAGCGTAAAGACGGCAGCATCCGCAACATTTACGTAACCGCTGGGCGAATGATCGGCAACGATGGTCGCACCTACAAGGTCACCACCGTCACGGATATAACAGACCGAATCGCCCGCGAGCACGAGCTTGAATCGGTTGTGCAACAGAAGGACATGCTGCTCAAGGAACTCAATCACCGGGTCAAAAACAACCTCTCCACGCTCTCATCAATTGTTGAGCTGGAGTACGGACGCGAGTCACTCGGCGACGAGGCGAGGTCAACGCTTAAAAACGTTTCAAACCGTATTCACGCACTGGCAAGCGTTTACGAACGGCTTCAATCTCAGAAGGATTACTCCTCAATTGATGCCGGCTCGCTTATCTACGATATTGCCGACGCCGCACGCGACAGTAGCGGCAACCGCACCATACAGGTACACCCTCGTGTCAATGGAATCGGCACCACAACATTCGACCTCGGTGTGGCGCTCGGACTCATTGTGAACGAGCTGCTGAGCAACAGCTTGAAACATGCGCTGCACGAAGGTCGCGAGCTCAGCATCGACCTCACAGTATCAGCTGAGCAAGGCGAGACAGCAACCGATTTCTACATAGATATCCGCGATGACGGCCCCGGGCTTCCGGATGACTTTGACCCCGCCACTTCCAACAGCCTCGGCATGCAGATTGTACAGGCGATAAGTGCACGCCACGATGGAACCATGGAAGTAATAGACCCGGCCTCCGCACACATCCGGGTACATTTGCGGGAAAACCGGCAGGATGCTGAACCGGCTTAGTTACTGCGGGTTGCCTCGAAATACACGCCGGCGGAAGTCAGAGCGTCGGCGAGCAGCCGGCCAAAGGCGCTCGCAGGCTTATGAAAGCCGGCAGGCGGATTGTCACGTGCGAGCAGCGCGATGTTCTCAGCGCCTAAAGCGGGAGCATACTGCTCGAGCGACGCGGCGATTCCGCTTTGAATGAGAAGCGCGATAACAGTACCGAGAAGAAGCCGCCCGCAAAGCTGCATGAATGCCATGGCGTTCTACATTCATACTTGGTGCGTTTCGCGACGGACGCAATTGTGTTCTAGCGTGAGCCCTACTCCTCGTCGGAGAAATGTTCCCGCACGCTTTCTATCGCCGGGATTATATCGAAAAAGGCACGTACTACTTCCGGGTCAAAATGGGCACCGCGGCCTTCCTTGAGAATCCCGAGCGCCTTGTCGAGACTGAATGCGGGTTTATAGGGTCGGCGCGAGGTGAGTGCGTCGAATACGTCCGCGACAGCGACGATTCTTCCGGCAAGCGGAATGTCTTCGCCGGAAAGGCCTCGTGGGTACCCCGAGCCGTCCCAGCGCTCGTGGTGTGTGGAGACTATATCCAGTCCGGTGTCGAGCACCCCCTGATCGGCGTTTCCTGACAACTCCCGGTTCATGGAACCGATGACGTTTTCGCCTATTTCCACGTGCTGTTTCATTTCCGCCCATTCGGCGTCGTCGAGCGGCCCTGCTTTCGTAAGAACCTTATCGGAGATACCGATTTTGCCGATGTCATGAAGCGGAGCGAACCAGAGTACCTCCCGCATGAAGCGCGGTGTAATCTCGTGTCCGTAGCTGAATAGCTGTTTCGCAATCAGGTAGCTGTAGCGGGACATTCGAACGATATGGTTGGACGTTTCGTTGTCCTTCTCCCGCGTCAGGGTGACGAATCCTTCCGCTGTTTTCGCGATCACCTGCTGGACCTGATAGGAGCTGTAAAGTTTGTCACCAAGCAGGTTTGTAACGTGCGCGAGAAAGTCCGCATGTTGCTGCGTGTAGATATTCCGATGACGGCTTGTGACAAACAGGAATCCGATGCATTCATCGTTGAGAACAATCGGCATAGTGATATTTGCATGCAGCCCCTCGCGAAGCAGCCATTCGGTAGGCCGGGAACTGTGCACATGCTCGTAGTGATACTCCAGATCGTTAATGATTCGTGGAGTCCTCTGTTCGGCGACACGCCCGAGGGTCGTATTGTCGATTCGTTCGGTGAATCCCGGATCGAGGTACACGCTGTCCATGACCGTATACGCGGATTCCGCCGTTACATCGCCAAGCGGATCAAGGAACGCCATAGCGACACGGTCGCATGGGACCGAACGTGAAATGAGATGGTAGAGTTGCTCGACAAGCTGCTCAAGCGAACCGCCGGTGCCCATTTCACTGATCCGCCGATCGGCAATCACCTGATTCGCGACCCCTTCGATTGCGTCGAGCGTTTCGGCCTCCTCCTGCCACCGAACCGCAGGCACAGATCTTGGTTCGTTCCGGAAGCGGACAATGTCGTGCAGACGCATTACCGAGTTAATGAGCGTGCGCTGATACTCGCTGTTATACCGGCGAAAAGAGTTGAACGCGATAATGAACCCTGCGATCAGTATGCCCTGCAGCACGAATGTAACTGCGAGCATGACGCCCTGCGCTTCCTGCGTCTCGAAGAACTGCGTCTGCATGACTTCTTCGAGCTCCTGCAGCCGCGAGTACTCAGCCAGGATTTCTTCGTTGCCCGCTCCCCTAAGTGCCATGACCCGGTCCGGCTCGAGCGGAACCCCGGTGTCAGGAAGGCCTTCGAGCATCTCTTCAATCTCAGCAAGATTCTGCTCGATAAGCTGCCAGTCGCCCTCCTCCTCGTCCTGCATCATGAGCAGCTCGTCTTTCGTCTCATGGATGAGGTGCCACCCGTCACGGAAATCCTTCGCCTCGTGATGCGATACGTAGCTTATCCAGCCGACAACCGCGAGTCCGCCGAGAACCAGGATGCCGAACAGTACCGCGAGGATTACCGTGCGCTGAAGAAAAGCTGAAAACCGTTGCATATGTACTCCCAATGGTAGCGAATTCTTCGCCGCTCGGCTATCATGCAGGGTACCATGGAGTCCGAACTGACGAGGATACGCTCGCCGCGGCGAGAAACATCGACCCATACGCACTTCTTTCCAAACCGGTAGACACAGACCATCTCTGCGATATTGTACGGAAGATTGCGAAGGCATCGAATCCCACGGCCGGCGACGCGCTATCTGCAGAGTTTCTGCTCGATACGCTCTACGACATCGCGCAGGTCGGCATGTGCGTCACCGATGAAAATCGGCGGTTCGTCCGCGCGGGCCGACGGCGATGGGCGTGCGGTGCATGTGAACACCGAACTGCACGGTGTCGGGACCACATCATTCGAAGTCGGAGTAGCCCTTGGGCTCGTGGTGAATGAGCTTCTCAGCAACAGTCACAAACATGCGATACACGCTGCTGGAACACTTACGATTGAACTGTCAGTGTCAGCCGTCGAGGACGCGACCGGAAGCGATTTTTATGTTGATGTTAAAGACGACGGCCCCGGGCTTCCCGACGACTTCGACCCACAAACTTCCGACAGCCTCGGCATGCAGATCGTGCAGGCTATCATTGCACGGCACGGCGGTAGGATGAGCGTAGTCGACCCGGCAAGGGCACATCTGCGCGTTTACCTTCGCGACGAAAAGCCGAAGTTAGAGTAACGGACGGCCGGAGGGCCGGCCTGTTCGCAGGCGGCCGGGTCGCCGAAACGCATTCGTAGTGGGCGACAGGCAAGCCGACGGGGGAGCAGGCGTTGTGGCCCCCCGGGGCCCGCACGCCCGCACAGGCTACGGACGGGCGGGAACCTTCTCCACCCGGACGCCCGAGGCTGTAAGCGCTTCCGCAAGTTCCGGCCCGAGCGCATGTGCCGGTGTATGAACCCCCGCAGGCGGCGTGCCTCGCACAAGCAGACAGGCGCTCTCAGCGATCATTATGGCGGTTGCCCCGTAGCCCGGATCCCGATCTGATGAAACCCTGACCCGAGCACGCTCCTGCGATTCCCGATATCCGCGCAAAGTCAGCTCGAAATACCCTTCGCCCCGCACCGCTGCTTTCGGCCCTTGCCCCGGTTTCGGCAGCACGAAGCGTTTCAGAAGCCACCGTGTCGGTGCAAAAACAACCGCGGCTACGAACAGTCCGCCGGCTGCGGCCGCGAGCATGGCACGGGCCCATGCGCCAAAACCTTTTCCGAATGCAATACACTCGCGGTAATCGGGGTCACTGCCGAGCGGATATCCGGCAAGCGCATTACTCCTGCGGACAACACGGCTGTTAACGGCTCCCATGAAAAACGGAACCGTCCAGCCGCCGAGCAGCCGATCGAAATGCGGCAGATTGCCCGGGCGCTTTTGCGTAGTGGATTTCCGGTTCGATGGCTCCCCGGAGGTGCCGCTATCCCTGCCCTGGTGACTTTCGGCGCGCTGGCCGCCGTGGTCACCGTCGGCGTCCGGGCCGCGCTGGTCGTCGTGGGCTCCATCGTCGCCCTGTTCGACTACAAGGCTATCCGGGTCGGATAAAGCTTCGCGCACCTCCGGGTTCTTACGCGCCTGCTCAAGCACCGAAAGCATGCTCGCCACAGTTCCGCCGCTGAATCCACCGTTGGCCTTGCCCATTACCATTCGAACTGATTCGGGCTCGCCGTAGCCGGCTTCATTCATCGTCTCACGGAGGACAAGCGTGCCGATATCACTCGGAATAGAATCGAAACCCGCACAATGGACAATACACGCACCGCTTTCCTTCGCAGCAGACCCGTGCTCGACAATCATCTGTCGCACCCACGGGACCTCGCCTGTGAGATCCACGTAATGAGTTCCGGATTTCGCGCACGCTGCCACCAGCAGACTGCCGTACATGTTGTAGGGACCGGCGGTGGTAAGCACGGCACGGGTGCGCTTCGCAAGCTCGCCGACCGAGTTCGTGTCGACTAGATTCACCGGGACCATCGTCAACTCCACTCTGTATTGGGTGCGAATACTTTCGGCAAGCTCGGTGAGTTTCTGCATGTTTCTTCCGGCCACCGCAAGTCTCAGGGAATTGCGGCTGCCGGAACTGCTATCCGGCTCCTTTCGCCCGGCGAGGTAGCGGGCAACCAATCGCCCGGCAAACCCTGTCGCTCCAACGACGACAATGTCGAACTCACGTTTGCTCTGTGCTGCCTGATTTTCATCCATCGCAGAATAAGGTACTGATATTCGCCCTGCGGTGTCTTCGCTCGAGAAGGCGGTTTTTGCTGCAAAAGGCGGTCTCGCTCGGGAAGGCGGTCTTCGCCACGGTTGGCGATATTCGCCTGCCGGGGCGCCTTGGAAGAACAGCGCTATAACAGCGTCGGGTTAACCGAGTAATAGACGATAAATATCGCCAGCGAAATCACCGTGTAGACCGACAACACATTGTTGGCGTATGCTTTTTCATTGACCTGGTCGCCGCGCATGAACACCGGAACAATGTACGGGGGCGGAAGAATCATAAAAGTAAAGACGGCGGCTTCGAACGCCGGATCGAGGCCGAGCACGCCTGAGACCAGCAGACGGCTGAACAGGATTGCCAGCGGAACGAGTAACACAAGCCGCGCGGCAATAACACCGGAAGCCTCGCGCACGCCTGCCCACGACAGGCGCATACCGTAGCCTATAATAATGAGAATAACCGGGATAAGCAGCCCGCCGAGAAGATCGAGCGTCTCTATTAACAGCGCACCGACCGGCATGTCGCGGAACCATCCACCCAAACCGGCGAGATTCAACACAAGAGCGGAAACAATCGCAATAATAAGCGGCGAGCGCGTGAAGCCCTTCATCACCCGGGTAAAACTGCTCACCCCGTCGCGTTTCGCTGCGAGCATTGTCGCGAACACGAACCAGATAAACAGCTCATGGCTAAGGTCTACAATTGCAATATAGCCGACATTAGCGAGACCATAGGCGGTTCCGAACAGAGTGATTCCAACCATTCCGAACTCGAATCCCGTCGTAAGAAACGGAAAATAGTCGTGCCGAATCGAGAACATTCGCCGCAGAAGATACCCATAGCCGAGCAAGCCGAAACACACAAGCAGAATGAGTCCGAACAGTCCGAAAAACGCCGATTCCAGTCGCATATCAAGGAACGCCACGAACAGTACCGCCGGAAGCGCCACATTTACGACAAGCCGTTTGAGCTCCTCGATCGTTCCCTCCGACAGCAGCCCGCGCACGCGGACAAGATTTCCCAGCGCGATAATGAGAATGAGAGGCGAAACGGTTACAACCAGCTCTGTAATGTTACCGAGAATAGCAGACTCCTTTGGTAGAACACCTGGCGCAGGATACTCCGATTCACGCCGGGCTGTCTCCGTTCCAGAAAGCGGCGTCGGTTCTAAGGTCCTGCTGGAAGAACCACACTTCCGTAAACTTCATGTCCTGCACTTTGAATACGGCGAACTCGCTGCCCGCAAGCCGCCGATCCCGCTTGTCGGCGCTCCAGTTAATCAACGCAACAGCATGCGAGGCATTCGCAAGGACATCCTCCACCGAAAGCAAGAAGGTTCCGCCGGTCAGCTTCTGTGCCTCCTTAATCATACCGACAACCGCATCTGCGCCACGAAGATCGCCGGTCGTGTCACTGACCTTCGGTTCATGCCACAGTACATCCTCGGCCAGAAAACTCCTGATTGCATCCAGATCGTTGCGGCGCCGAGCATCGTAGAAATCTATAACCAGCTGTTTGAATCGATCGTTCATCGGTAGAAACTACCACACGCCCACGACGCCGAGAAGCTTTTCCGGCGACCATCCCTCCACAACTGCGGCCATGTACTCGTCGGCGCGATCTTTGTCGTTAGCCATAATAACGCGGACTACCCTGCCGTCGCGCACCCAGAGCGCGCGGTAGGCGTCGCCCGAACGCCGGTCCACATGATCCGGCGCTCTGTTGTCGACGTCGACCGTTTCATAGCCGGCGGCGGTGATGGAGAAGTAATAGTCGCCGAACAGCTGGCTTTTGAGTCTAAACGGAACGTAGCGGTATTCGCGCAACGGCGCGTTTCCGGTAAGAACAGCGGCCGCGTTCTCGCCGGCTACCGCCCCCTGCTGCTTCGCGTGGCGCCAGAGCCAGGTTACGCGGCCGTCGGGGTGGCGGGCGCAGTCGCCGCAGGCGAAGATTGCTTCATGACCTTCGGCGCGCAGCTGCGCATCGACGGGGATGCCGGGCGCCACTGATTGGTCGGGAGGTGAACTTGCGCCGCGGTCGGTGATCTTCCAGGCGCCGGGCCAGGCCTCCCGCCCAACCCCGGGAATGCTGCGCGGCGACATGCCGCAGGCAAGCACATATTCATCGGCCGAAAGGGTGGCATCGCCCGACGGTTTATCGCCCGACGGATTGTCAGCCGACGGCGTCGCCGTCGCCGAAGGCGTCGCGGTCGCCGCGACCGAGCCACCGTAATACACCCGCACCCCGTTCTCCTCCATGCGCGTTCGCAGCCGGCCCTCGAGCTCCGGGTCGAGGGCGCCGCGCATAAACCGCGGCCCGCGAGCGACGAGCGTGACACCTGCACCCATGCGCCAAAGCTGATCGGCGACCTCCAGCCCCGTGAAGCCGCACCCGAAAATGGTGACCCGACACGAGCCGTTCGAGACCAGTCGGCTTTGCACCGCCCGCGCGAGACGCTCAACGGCGGCTTGGGTGTATGGATGGTGAAACCGAATGCGGTCAGCACCTTCGATATCCGGAGAGACCGGTTCACTGCCTAGCGCCAGAACAAGCGCTCCGTACGCCGCATTACTCCCGTCCGCAAGCCGTACGACGCCGGCATGCGGATCAACCTCCCGCACGTTGCTGTTCGTACGCAGCTCCACCCCCTGCTCGCGGTACCACTGCCGATCGTGCAGCGCAAATGCATCGCGCGCCGGTTCGTCCACGATTGTTTTCGATATCTTCGTCCGCTTGTAGGGCGCGCGGTCTTCCGCGCTGAGAAGCAGCATCGGCCCGTCGTAGCCGGACTCCCGCGCCGCCTCGACCGCCGCGACGCCGGCCGCCGATGCGCCGACCACCACGAGCG
>CAZMEV010000050.1:0-22930 GCA_964565375.1 uncultured Spirochaetaceae bacterium | reverse complement strand
ACCCGTAGTTGGCATAAATGGTGTGAATCTGTTCAACCACCTCCATGCCGTCCTGGCCGATCTTGTCGAGCCGGCCGACGAAGGGGCTTATGTACGAGGCGCCGGCCTTCGCGGCGAGCATTGCCTGAACGGCGCTGAAGTTCGTGGTTACGTTCGTGCGAATGCCTTCCGCTGCCAGTCTGCTGACGGCTACGAGTCCCTCGCGCATGACGGGTACTTTGACCACAACGTTGTCCGCTATTTTTGCGAGTTCCCGGCCTTCCTTCACAATTCCATCGGCCTCGAGTCCGATCGTTTCAAGGCTCACGGGTCCGTCTACCATTTTGCAGATCTGCGGATAAATGTCGGCCGGTTTGTTCCCGGTTTTCGAGACGTGGGTCGGGTTGGTGGTCACTCCATCGATTACGCCGAGGCGGTTGGCCGTTTCGATCTGGTCGATGTGTGCGGTGTCAAGAAATATTTTCATGGCTATTCTCCTTTGTCCCAGAAAAGGTATCGAGTATAGGGCGATAGAGAGATCTGTTTCTTGTTGCCCTACCTTCTTTTCCTTGACAATAACATAGAACGCGCGTTAAACAAAATTAGTTTCTTATGGTAAGAAAATAAAAAGGAGCAAAACATGGCACATGGAGCGTTGCTGCACGAGGCTGAAGACGCTGTAGCGGTCGTGGTAAACGATGTATCGGCCGGCGAATCGGTTCGTCTGGTTACTCTCGAGGGAGAGGAGAAGGGCAGTGTTACAGCGTCGGAGGATATTCCGCTGGGACACAAAATCGCGGTGAGCGATGTGGCCGAAGGTGACGATGTCATAAAGTACGGTCGCGCGATCGGACGCGCTTCGAAAAGGATTTCGGTGGGCGACCACGTGCACACACAGAATGTAAAGAGTAAGAGGTGGGCATAATGGCTGTTGAAGATATCAAACTTACCGGGTATCGACGTGAAAACGGACGGGTCGGCGTTCGAAACTACGTGCTTGCGCTGCCGATCGACGATATTTCCAATTCCGCAGCTGAAGGCGTGGCCAATCTTATTCGAGGCGTAATGGCTTTGCCGCATCCCTATGGACGTCTGCAGTTCGGCGACGACTTGAACCTGACCTTCGATACACTTATCGGCACAGGGCGAAATCCGAACGTTGCCGCGGTGATTGTTATCGGAATCGAACCGAACTGGACCCAGCGCGTCGCCGACGGTATTGCGGAAACGGGAAAGCCCGTTGCAGCGTTCAGCATTGAGCGTTTCGGCGACCTGAAGACAATCGAAATGGCCTCGCGCAAGGCCAAAGAGTTCGTCCACTGGGCAAGCGAGATACCACGGGAACCCGTTCGGCTTGGTGAACTGACGGTCAGCGCCAAATGCGGTGAATCGGATACAACGCTTGGTCTCGCCTCCAATCCGACGATCGGGCGGACGCTCGAACACATTATCGGCGACGGCGGAACGGGAATTATCGGGGAGACGAGCGAGGTCACCGGTGCGGAGGATATCATCGCTTCTCACGCGGTAAACGACAGCGTTCGCGACGAGTTCATGAAAACGTTCCAGGACTACCAGGACTTTATTATCAGTACGGGAGCGGACCTGCTCGGCAGTCAGCCGACCGAGGGCAACATCCGTGGCGGTCTGTCCACTATTGAGGAAAAGGCGCTTGGTAACGTTCAGAAGATCGGCAACAATCCGCTGAACGGAGTTCTCAAGCCTGCCCAGGCGCCGGACGGAAAGGGGCTGTACTTCATGGACAGCTCGAGCGCGGCCGCGGAAATGGTGACGCTGTGCGCTGCCGGCGGGAGTGTGCTTCACTTCTTCACAACCGGGCAGGGTAACGTAATCGGTAATCCGATTATTCCCGTTATGAAGATTACCGCGAATCCGCTGACGTGTGACACCATGGGCGAGCACGTGGATGTGGACGTGTCCGATATGCTTCGTTTGAAAATGACGCTCGATGAAGCGGCGGAAAAGACGCTCGATGTTATGGCTCACACGGTTCGTGGGCGACTGACGGCCGCCGAAGCGCTCCGACATAACGAGTTCGTAATTACGAAGCTGTTCAGAAGTGCATAGTCCCGTTCACCCGGCATCGGATGCCCCGCACCGGGCATCCGGCCCGGTACGCCGGTCGGGACCGGGCCCGACCGACTCTGTGAACGTCGGGTGGGCGTCGGGGCGTCCAAAGGCGTGTGATGAGGATAATGCCTATGATAGTCGAGCTGCCATACGGGCGCGGCGCCGTGCAGGCGCAGGTCCCCGATCACCTCAGTGTCGAGATTCTGCAACCGCCGCGTGCTGAACCGGCGGTTGATCCCCGGTACGAAGTGGAAAAGGCTCTCGAGGCGCCGCTCGGCGACGCCGAGCTCCCGGTGGACCGGTCGGGGTCGGCCGACACAACGGTCGCTATTGCGGTGAATGATAAAACGCGGCCGGTACCGCACTCAGTTCTGTTGCCTCCGTTGCTTCGCGCGCTCGAGTCGCGAGGTGTCCGGCGGGAAAACATCAGCCTCATAATAGCAACCGGAACCCATCCGGTGATGAATGAGTCCGAGTATCGCGATATTCTGCCCGACGAGGTAGTCGACCATTACCGGGTGCTGTGCCACGACGCATTCGACGACGGAGGGCTTTCACGGCTCGGACATACCTCCCGGGGCACTCCGTGTACGCTTAACCGGGTGTACGCCGATGCTGACTACAGAATTGTTGTCGGTAATATTGAGCCTCACCAGTTCATGGGATTTTCCGGAGGCGTAAAAAGTGCGGCAATCGGGCTTGCCGGAGCGGAAACGGTCAATGCGAATCATGTGCTTATGCGTGAAGATGCCTCACGCCTCGGCGTATTCGATGATAATCCGGCGCGTTCGGATGTGGAGGAACTCGGATCGCTCGTCGGGATCGATTTCGCGCTGAATGCGGTTCTGACCGGAGATAAACGGATTGTCTCGGTGTTTGCCGGTGAGCCGGCAGCAGTCATGGTTCGTGGAATACCTGAGGTGCTCGAGCTCTGCACCGTACCGGTAGCTGTGCCCTATGATGCAATGCTTATTTCGCCCGGCGGGTATCCGAAAGACATTAATGTCTATCAGTCGCAGAAGGGACTCGCCCATGCGGCGGCGGCATCGCGGCCGGATGCCCCGTTTGTTCTTGCGGCCGCGTGTCCCGACGGTTCGGGAAGCAGGCACTATGAAGAGTGGGTGGCATCGCGGGAGAGTCATCGCGCGGTTCTCGCAGATTTCACGACCATGGAGTTCGAAGTCGGCCCGCATAAGGCGTATCAGGTTGCGAGGGATGTGTCCGGTCGTGAGCTTCGGCTTGTTACGGAAATGAGTGAAGACCTTTCGCGGCGCCTGCTGTTCGTCAAGGCCGGCAGCTTTCAGTCGGCTGTCGACGAGATTATCGCTCCCCTTGCGCCGGGTGCGAGGGTCGGGGTGCTGGAGAGGGCGAATGTGACGATCCCGAGGGTCGGGTGAGAGGGGACAGGGCAGAGTACTATGAGTTCAAAACCGAGGTCCGATGAACATGGCGGTCCGAGCATCGGAGGGCCGCTGCGCGGAAATGATGTTCGTGCGCGGAATGAGAAGCTCATTCTTGAGTTGATTCAGACGCGCGGAGAGCTTTCACAGTCCGAGGCTTCCCACGAAACCGGTCTTCGCCCGCCTACGGTATTTCGAATCTTCACAAACCTCGAACAACAGGCGTTCATCGTTGCGGCCGAGGAACGCCCGGTCGACTCCGATCGCCGCGGTCGGCGGCCGGTGTATTATTCGGTCAATCGAGAAGCGCGCTACGCGATCGGTGTCGATCTGTGGTCAGGCTCTGTAGCCGCGACGCTGGTTGATTTCGCCAGGGAAGCGGTCGTAAACGATATGGAGGTTTTCGAGCCGGGCAAGCCCATCGACGAGGTGCTTGTTCGGGTCGAGAATGTCGTGGAACGCCTTATTGAGCGCGCCGCGATCGACCGGGAACGTCTTCTCGGGATCGGAATCGGAGTCCCCGGTGTTATAGATCTCGAAGGCGGTGTCGTCGAGAGCTATGATCGCATTCCGGGGATAAGCAACACTCCGGTTGCCCGCAGGCTGTCCGAATACTTCTCGATTCCGGTCCGCATGCACAACAATACGACCGTTATTGCCGGAAGCGAGTATCGCTACGGCACCGTCCAGGGAAGCGACTCCGTCATGGCGATCCTGATTCGAAGCGGTGTCGGCGGTGCATTTCTGCAGAAAGGGCAGCCGTTTACGAGTCGCGGCCGGACCGCGGTAGAGCTCGGGCATACCATTGTCGACCCGCATGCGCATGCACAGGGGCAATCCGGAACACTCGAATCGCTTATCAACGAGGATGAACTGTTCAGGCGCCTTGCGGAAGCATGCGGAGCGGCGGACCGTCAGTCGCTCATTCAATGTCTTTCAGCCGGGCATGAGGCGCCGGTGAGTGCGCTCAGCGAACCGGCAGAGGCGCTCGGCGCGGCCATCGTGAGCCTTTCGAATCTCTTTAATCCGAGCGTATTCCTGGTTATTTCGCGCTACGGTGTGCTCTCCGAGTACCTCGCGCGGGAGGCGGAGCGATACGCCCGTCGGGATGTTCCGGGATCTCTGCTGAAACCGGCCGAAATCCGGTCGTGTCAATACGACCCGCTTCGTGCCTGTCGAGGGGCCGCCGATCTTGTGTTCGATCGGTTCTTCAGCGCAGTAAATGATTGACAGCGGGTATAGCCCGTGTTTTACTTTCAGAAAGAAAGAAAAGGAGAGGACTATGAAAAAGCATATCGTAAGTGTGCTGGTCATTGTCTCGTTGCTGTTTTTTGCTGTTCCCATGGCATTCGCCGGAGGGCAGCAGGAAACCGACGAAATAATTCTGGATTTCCCGACATTCTGGGTTGGAGAAGATTCCAAAGCCGATATGGTTGAACAGCTCGTTAACGAGTTTAACGAGGAGCATGCAGGTGAAATCCAGGTCAGGATTCAGCCCATGCCGGATGTCGACGGGTATAGGTCGACCGTAAACACCCGTATTTCGGCCGGCGATCCGCCGGACGTGTTCGTGTTTCAGCCGGATCCCACCACCTTCGGGTTCTACGAGGCCGAAGGCGTGCTCATGGATTTCCGGGAGGTATTCGAGGACCGGTGGGCAGGTCGCTTCCAGCAGTCAGCTGTTGACCAGATGACGATTAACGGCGAAACCAAGTCCATTCCATATGAGGTCGGTGTAACCCCGATATGGTACAACGAGCGCCTGTTCCAGGAAGCCGGCGTGGATTCCTTCCCCGAGACTTTCGAGGAAGCGTGGGAAGCCTTCGACGCACTGAAGGCGAACGGCGTGACGCCGACCTCGCAGATGACCGGTGGTGCCAACGCATGGACAAGTATGCTCTGGTATAGCCACATCATCGGGAGCATCGGTGGGCCGAATGCATGGGACCAACCGCTCGATCATCCGCAGTATGAGCAGGCGGCAGAAATCCTGCTTGAGCTCTACAGCAACGACAACACGACCGCGGATGCTGTCGGTGGCGATGCCGGGGTTTCCAGTGGTCACTACCTCGCCGAACGCACCGCGATTTTCATTAACGGTCCGTGGTTCATCGGACGCACACGCGACGATGCGCCTGAGGTATACGAGAACACGCGAATCGCACCCGCACCCGCGGTCGAAGGCGGCGAGCATGGTCATCAGGTGGCATTCGCTCAGTCGAATCTGGCAGCTGCTCATACCGACGACCCGGCGCGGCGTGAAGCGGTTATCGAGTTCATGGACTGGATGACGAAACCGGAGAATGTCGCTGCCATAACCGACGACGCCGGTTCACTCTTCTCAATTGACTATGAAATTGAAGCCGGCGATGATCCGCTGCTTCAGCAGTTCGTTCAGGCGCAGAGCAACGCGACGTTCACCATTCCTCACTTTGAGGATGAGTTCGAGGTCGCGGTCGTTCAGCAGTTCGGTACGGCAATCGAGGAAATGGTTCTCGGTGGGGCGACACCCGCGGAGTTCGTGGAAATCCTCAAGGACGCTCAGAACTAAAGAGTAATGGTTCGGACCGTGCGCTTGAAGCACGGTCCGAACGCGCATCCGGCCCGGGGTCCGCGGTTTTCGTTGGCCCTGACCGATTCGGATGATAAAATCGAACCATACCGTCGTCCGACGCCTATCGGATTTCATGTTATCGGGAATCGGAGGATAGATGACTACCCACAAACACTGGAAGGGAATAGTACTTTTCCTGCTACCAGTCTCTATCATGTACTTCACATTTTTTATCTATCCGCTCGGATACGTGTTCACTGTCAGTCTGACAAACTATCGTGGCTTTGGTGACATGGAGTTTGTCGGTCTGGCCAATTTCACGCGACTGTTCGAAATGCGGAATTTCCGCTTCGGACTGCGGAACAATCTGATCTGGGTTTTCGCGCTCGGATTCGGGCAGGTCGGCGTCGCAGCGATTGTTGCGATGATCCTTGCGCGCAAACCGCCGTTCTGGCGCTTCCTGAGAACGGCGTATTTTCTTCCAACGGTGATCAGCCAGGTCGCCATTGCAATGCTGTGGTTCACGATTTACCGGGAGAGTTTCGGCTTACTGAATACTGCGCTTCGGCAAATGGGACTGGATCACTTGGCCGTGAACTGGCTGGGGAACCTGAGTACGGCGCTTCCGGCGGTGATCGCGCAGCAGTTTTTCTACATCGGCTACTTCATGATCATTATCCTTGCGGGTGTTATGTCTATCCCGAAGTCGCTGTACGAGTCGGCCGAGATAGACGGTGCAAACGTGTTCCAGCAGGAGTTCTTCATTACGATACCCATGGTCAAGGATATTGTTGTGGTCGCGATGACGCTGGCTATGGCGTTCGGTATCCGCCATTTCGAGGCGACGTTTCTTCTGACCGGTGGTGGGCCCGCGAATCGCACAACGACGCTTGGTATTCTGCTGCATAACAATCTGCACGCGGCCAACTTCGGTCGCGGGAATGCGATAGCGGCTATCCTGATTCTTGTCGGAGCCACCATTATCGGTTTAACGAGGCGGTTTTTAACAGATCGAAGTGCGATTGAGGATGTGAAACAATGAGCCAGAGTGAAGCAGGAAATCAGACCCTGACGCAAGCCGGTATGAGCGATTCACGCGACACGCTTGTCTCGCCAGGTAGGCTATCCCCGCGGGTCCTCGTTCCAAAGATACTCAAGTGGGCGGTACTGGCGTTCTTTCTGTTCATAACGCTTTTCCCGATTATCTGGCTTTTCCTGCAGACAATGAAGACCAACGCCGAGTTCATGTTGAATCCGCTTGCTCTTCCGTCCGGGTTCCACTGGCAGAATTACGTCGATGCGGTTCAGATCTCGGGGCTTCCGAGGATGTTCATGAACTCAATGCTGGTGTCCGGTGGCAGTACGGCGATTAACATGCTCATCTGCTCCATGGGGGCGTTTGTCTTTGCCAGGGAGAAGTTCAAGGGCCAGAATGTAATCGTTACGATTATCCTTTCGGGCGTGCTCGTCCCGATTATCGCATTCATGGTTCCGTATTACATGATTATCCGCGATCTGGGACTGTTCGATACTCTTATCGGGCTCGCGATCGTATACACCGCTATTAACATCCCGATCTCGACCTTTCTTCTGCAGGGATTCATGAAGTCGATACCCTTCGAACTGGAGGAGGCCGGCGTTATCGACGGATGTACGTTCTGGCAGCGCTACTGGAGGATCGTTCTCCCGCTGTCCAAGATCGGCATTGTTACCGCCGGAACCTTTGTGTTTCTGTTTTCCTGGAATGAGTTCATATATGCCCTGCTGCTCACCGCGTCGTTTACAACCCGAACGCTGCAGCTCGGTATTCGCGACTTCACCGGACAGTTCTACACCAACTATACCGGAATGTATGCCGCGATTATTCTGACGATTATTCCAAGTATCGCTGTGTACGTGTTCTTCCACGAAAAGATAATCAGCGGGCTTACAGCCGGTGCGCTTAAGACCTGATATGCTTCCGGTCCGGCCTCCTGAACAGGTGAGCCGGGCCTCTGACTGATCTGAACCGTTTTTTAAGGAGCTGATACTGCGGGGCAGCGCGACAGCCGCGATGCCCCGTTTGTTTTGTGGGCCTATGCTGGAAGTACGCGAAAGAGACGAGTCGGTGGAACTGCTTTTCAAGGGAAAGGTGGTGCTGCGCCATGCACGAACGAGCCCGGCACTTTTCGTTGGAAGCGGCGAGTCGAAGTTCGATATTTCGAAGGGGAACTGGAAGATATCCGATAGCCGTTCACTGCATCCGCTTCGGGATGTCGGTATTGAACGTGGTGAGTCGATTACTCTGCATTTCGATCGTGACATTTCGATTTTGACCACCGGCAGCGGCGGCAGGCTCATCCTGGAGTTCCATGGGATACCGGACGACGTGAATCGGCTCGAGCTTCGCCTCGTGGCGACGCGATCGGAAGCGATCTACGGATGTGGCGAGCGCTTTTCCAGTTTGAATCTTCGGGGTAAACGGGTGCCGCTATGGGTTCGTGAACCCGGCGTGGGGCGATCCGTGAACCTTATTTCCATGCTTGCGCAAATGGACGCCGGATCAGGTGGTTCCTGGGACCGGACGTATTATCCGCAGCCGAGCTTCGTCACAAGCGAGTGGTGGTATTGCGTAGCCGAAACGAGTGGATACTGCCTGTTCGATTTCTCTCACAGTGATTACCACTCGCTCGAATTCTGGCAGATTCCGCAACGCGTAGTAATAGACGTCACCGACAGCCCCAGGGAGGCGTTGCGGTCGCAAAGCGATCTTCTCGGTCGGCCGACCTCCTTGCCCGATTGGGCCTGGGACGGAATCTGGCTCGGTGTTCAGGGCGGGAGCGAGGCTATCGAGCGCAAACTGGCTTCGGCTCGTGAGGCCGGCATTAAGGTCGGTGCGCTGTGGGTGCAGGATTGGGTCGGTAAACGGGAAACCGCATTCGGCCGGCAGCTTATGTGGAACTGGGAGTATAACGACCAGTGGTATAACGATCTACCTGCGCAGATCGCCGGCCTCGCGGAGCGGGGTGTGCGCTTTCTCGGCTATATTAATCCATTTCTCGCGATTGAAGGCCCGATGTACGAAGAGGCTTCGAAACGGGGGTTGTGCGTCAAACGGCGCGATGGAAGCGACTACCTTGTTACGGTGACAACGTTTCCGGCTGCGGTGCTTGACCTTACCAATCCGGAGACGCAGGAGTGGATCCGGGGCGTTATCAGTGAGAATATGCTTGGAATCGGTATGTCCGGTTGGATGGCGGATTTCGGCGAGTACCTTCCAACCGACACGGTTATGTACGATGGGCGAAGCGGGGAGGATGTTCACAACGAGTACCCGGTTCTCTGGGCAAGGGTGAACGCTGACGCCATTTCCGAGGCCGACTTAAGCGGGCGCGTCGCGTTTTTTATGCGGGCCGGGTGGCTCGGGTCGTCACGCTACGCGCCGTCGTTCTGGGGCGGTGATCAGCTTGTTGACTGGAGTGCCGGCGACGGAATACGCAGCACAATTCCCGCGAGTCTGAGTTTCGGATACTCCGGCGGCGGACTCTGGCATACCGACCTCGGTGGATATACGAGTCTCGCGTGGAAGAAACGAAGCCGGGAGCTTTTCATGAGATGGGCGGAGATGGCGGCATTCGCACCGGTCATGCGCACCCACGAGGGGAATCGCCCGGATAGTAACTGGCAGTTCGATTCCAGTCTTTCGACGCTTCGTCATCTCGCACGCATGAGTACCGTGTTCACCACGCTTGCGCCGTACCACCAGAGTGTCGTGCAGGAGTATATCGATACCGGCCTTCCTCCGATTCGCCACCTCGCGATCGAATACCCGGAAGACCGCCTGAGCCACGTGACTACTACGCAGTTTCTCTACGGAAGCGACCTGCTCGTCGCTCCCGTGCTTCGGCATAGAAGGCGCCGCCGACGGGTATATCTGCCTGAAGATCGATGGGTCCACCTCTGGACGGGCCGGCATTATGGCGCCGGACGTCACGGGGTGGATGCCCCACTGGGCTATCCGCCCGTGTTTTATCGCGCGTCGAGTGTCTTCGGAGAAACCTTTGAACGTATTAAGGCGGAGCTGGAATAGTGCATGGATTGGCCCCGGTGGTGACTTGACGCGAGGGGGCCTGGTCGGACTTCAATAGTGGCTATGGACTTTTCATCGTATCAAACGGACTCCCGAAAGACGTGGAACCTGGTTAAGACCGATCATCCGATCGTGTATCCGACACTTGGTCTGACAAACGAGGCTGGTGAGGTAGCCGGGAAGATAAAGAAGATTTTCCGTGATCGCGGCGGACAGGTGAGCGAGGATGATCGTAACGCGCTCAAGGAGGAGCTTGGCGATGTGCTCTGGTATCTTACCCAGATCTGCACGGAACTGGATCTGAGTCTTGAGGAAGTCGCGGAGAAGAATATCAGCAAGTTGTTCTCGCGGCTCGAACGCGGTACGATACAGGGCGATGGCGACTACCGCTGAAAGCCGCTGGGGAAACCATCAACCTACAAAATAGAATTCTGATCCTGGACGGAGCCAAATGAGAATAGCAGTGTTCGGAGGAAGCAGGGGAGTCGGAAAAGAACTGCTGCCGCAGGCAGTGGATCGCGAGTGGGGGGTAAAAGTGCTCGCGCGACAGGCGACCACAATCCCCGAAATCCCGGGGGTACAGGTGGAGGAAGGCAACGTGCTCGACCCTGGGGCGGTCTTCCGTACGCTTAACGGGTGTGACGCGGCAGTTATCACGCTTGGGAAAACGAAGGGCAATCCCGACTACGTCTGCAGCGAGGGTACGCGCATTATTCTCGAGGTCATGAAGAAGTTTTCCATTATGCGCGTGGTGGCGGTGACGGCGATGGGTCTCGGAAATACCGCCGAACAGGTTCCGCTTATTTTCAAGCTTGCTATGAAAACCGTCCTGAAAAAGCAAATGGCGGACAAGGCGTTGCAGGAACAGCTGCTGTTCGACAGCGACCGGGAATGGGTGGTTGTCCGGCCGGGAGGGCTTACCGACGGGGATGCTACCGGAGCCTATCAGGCGGGTACCGGAAGTGATACGGTCGCTTCGCGCGTGAGCCGCGCGGACGTCGCGTCGTTCGTACTCGATCAGGTTCAGGACAATACCTGGCTTCGCTCCACGCCCTGGATTACGTAATGGCATATCATATGGACTGGGAGGCCTTCCGCAAGGCCGGCCACGAGCTTATAGACTGGATTGCCGACTACCACGAGCGTGTCGAATCGCTACCGGTGAAAAGCACGATGGAACCCGGCGAAGTGCGAGCAGCGCTTCCCGAGTCGCCGCCTGAGCAGGGAGAGGCCTGGCACGATATTATGGCCGATATCGACCGCCATATCGTTCCCGGCCTTACGCACTGGCAGTCGCCGAACTTTTTCGCGTTCTTCCCGGCGAATACGTCGGGGCCATCGATTCTCGGAGAGCTGCTTTCGGCGGGGCTTGGTGTGCAGGGAATGCTGTGGCAGACGAGTCCCGCCTGTACCGAGCTGGAGACGCTGGTCCTCGACTGGCTTGTGGAGATGCTTGCGCTGCCGGGTGAGTTCCGGGGAAACGGGGTGATCCAGGATTCGGCTTCGAGCGCGACGCTCTGTGCGATTCTTGCCGCCCGCGAGCGGGCACGGCGGGATGGGGCGGAACTCGAGCAGCTGCGTGCCTATGCCTCCACCGAGGCACATTCATCGTTCGAGAAGGGCTTGAGTATTGCGGGGCTTAAAGGGCATCAGCTTCGAAAGGTCGACACTGACGGGGAGTTAGCGATGAACGCCGAGGCGCTGCGCTCGGCAATGCGGCAGGACCGGGAAGCGGGATATGTACCGTTCTTTGTGTGCGCCAATGTCGGGTCGACATCGTCGACGGCGATCGATCCGGTCGAAACGGTGGGGCAGGTCTGCCGGGAGACAGGCAGCAGGGTGTGGCTCCACGTGGACGCGGCGCTTGCGGGAACGGCGGCGGTGTGCGAGGAGTTCCGGTTTGTGAACCGGGGACTCGAATATGCCGACAGCTACTGCTTTAATCCTCATAAGTGGATGTTCACGAACTTCGACTGCGATGCGTTTTATGTGCGCGACCGGAACGCGCTCATACAGGCTCTGAGCGTGCTGCCTGAATATCTTCGCAACGCGGCAAGTGAATCGGGAGCGGTGATCGATTATCGTGACTGGCAGGTGCCGCTCGGCCGCAGGTTTCGTGCGCTGAAACTGTGGTTTGTGATCCGGCACTACGGAGTCGAGGGTATCCGCTATCATGTGCGGCGGCATGTCGAACTGGCGCAGAACTTCGCCGAATGGGTGCGTGGCGACAGCGAGTTCGAGCTTGTGGTGGAGCCGCCGCTCAACCTTGTGTGTTTCCGCCATGTGGACGGCGACGAAAAGACGAAGGAAATCGAGCAAGCGGTAAACGCTTCCGGCACGGCGTATTTGACGCATACGGTGCTGTCAGGGGTGTACACCCTGCGGTTGAGTGTGGGTCAGACTTTCACTGAAGCGCGGCATGTCGAGGGGGTGTGGCAGCTGTTGAAGAGCGCGGCGGCCGGGTGACGGTATGCCGAGCGTGGCCGGTTCAGGGGACGACCGTGGCCGGCTGGGGTCGGTTTGCCGGCCGTGGGCCGGCTGAGGGGCCGGCCGGGCACCGGATTTGCGCTTGGGATTGACCGGATCCCTGGCCTGCCGGCGAGCAGACAGGCTACTCTTTATTCGCCTGCGGATTACGGCTGCCCGGTTGACTGTTGGTCTGCAAGTGACTGTTGGTCTGCAAGGTGTGCAAAGCTACAAGTTGCGCACGGCGAATACGATTCGCTGTCCTGCGCTGATGAAAGCCGCGGCTGCGGCAATAAGCATAACCGCGAGTCGCCACTGCGGAATAATAATGAGCAGGGCGAAAGCGAGTATCGTCTCACTGCCTTCCATGAGTCCGCGTTGCATATGCATGCTGGTGCTGCGATCGGCAGGATTTGTCAGTCGTCGTGTCTCGATCATGCTTGAAAGTATGGTCCAGGACGTAATGTTCACATAAAACGCCGCGATCATTACTCCGGCCGCCGCCCATTGTGCAGCCCCTCCGCCGACCGGAATCGCCAGTGCGAGCGCCGCATACACGACCACGTCGCACATCATATCCAGATACCCGCCAAGATCCGACTGCGACCCATCCAGGCGGGCAACTGTTCCGTCCATGCCGTCGACTGTGCGGTTGGTTAACCAGAGCACAAGGGCGAGGATATTCAGTCCAAGCGCTACCGAGACCGCCGCGGACAGTCCCAGTGCCAGTCCGACAAGAGTCAGTGCCAGTGGAGATATTCGCCCGCTGAGGCTTGTCGCCACAGGAGCCAGAATGCGCTCTTTTGAAGTGCGAAGTGCGGCGTCAAACATAGTATTCACGGAAAAGAATAGGCGGCCGAAGGGATTTCGTCCAGAGACGCACCCCGGCCGGGCGTGTATACTTTCCGACAAGGAATATCTAAAAACAATATGATCTCCACCAGCGCGCACTCACGAATACTGCTTGTAGAACATGATCCCATACCGGCGCTCGACCGTCGTCACTTTCTTGAGACCAGCGGTTATGCAGTAGTCCGGGTTGAGGACGGCAATGCGGCCCTGGAACTTGTCGACCGCGGCGAGGTCTTTTCCGCCGCTATTATCGACAGCGAACTCTCGGGTGACCTGAATGCCGTGGATACCGTAGCTGCGTTACGACAGCGCCGTGACATTCCGGTCCTTATCCTTGGTGAGGCCCCGGTTGAAGACGGCTTTTCGAACACGGAAAGACATGAATCGTTCATGTACGCCCCGCGAAGCGACTCCGACGCGCTTCTTCCGCTGCTGCGCGAGGCGGGAGTGCATCCCTCGCGCCGCAGAGACCGCGGCAGAGTCTCGGGGCCGGAATACGGGGCCTACTTCTACGAAACCATTATTCGGACGATCAGCGACGTTGTAGCGGTACTCGACGATGAAGGAGTTGTGCGCTATAAGAGCCCGAGCATCGAAACGGAGTTCGGACATAAGCCCAACGAAGCGATCGGCGTCCCCGCGCTTGATTTCGTGCATCCGGAGGATCGTGACGCGGTGGGAATGCTGGTGCAGAGAATACTCGATAATCCGGATCGCAAAGAGGTGATTGAGTTCCGGTATGTTCTGCCCGACGGTGATTTTGTCTGGGTCGAGGGCCGCGTTACCGGCTATAGTGACGCACGCATTCAGAAAGGACTTATCGTTTCCTATTGCGATATCTCGAAACGGGTACGCGCGCGGGAAGCGCTCGAGGCAGCGCTTCGTGAAAAAGAGCTACTCATTTCCGAAGTTCACCACCGGGTCAAAAATGATCTGAATCTGGTGCACTCCATGCTTTCGCTGCAGGCTGGGCGTTCCTCAAGCGAGGAAACGGCCCGCGCACTCAACGATGCAAGCGAGAGAATCGGGGTAATGAGCCAGATTTACGAGCAGCTTTACCGGGGCGAGCTCACCGGAGTGGTGGATCTCAAGTCCGTCATAAGCAGGCTTATCGACGACATAAGACGGGCGGGTGTGCGCTCTAACGTACACATACAGGTGGACGTATATTCGGTTACGTTATCCGCCCGATTAGCGCTGGCCGCCGGCCTTATCATTAACGAAATCGTTACCAACTCGTTGAAATACGCAGACCCTGAGGGCAGTTCGCTTGATATTACCGGGACCGTCGGGCCGACGCCCGACGGAAATACCCTGCGGATTGCTATTCAGGACAGCGGGCGCGGTTTCCCGGATGAGCTTCTTAACCGGCGTGGAGAAGGCTTCGGTTTTACTATTGTCCGGGCACTCACAGAGCAGTACAACGGTACGGTCGAGCTCAAGAACGACTCCGGCGCCTTCGTGCAGGTCTTCCTGCCGCTCAGCGGGGACGGTAACTGACGACCCTGTCTACCGACGCACAAAATCCGCGCAGCGCTCGCCGACCATATACACCGTCATATTAGGGTTTACGCTTGTCAGATGCGGAAATACCGAGGCATCCGCAATGCGAAGCCCCGACGTGCCCCGCACCCGAAGCTCTGAATCGACGACCGCCATTTCGTCGCCCTCGCGTCCCATGCGGCAGGTGCCGGCCGGATGGTACACCGTGTTGTGCGTCTTTCGAATGTACTCGGCGATCTCCTCATTACTCTGCACCTCGGGGCCGGGCGCAAGTTCTCGCGCAGCCCACGGCTTCATCGCCTCCTGTGCGGCAAGCCTGCGCGAAAGCCTGATACCTTCGATCATAATCCGCTCGTCGTAGCCTTCCTGATCGGTGAAATACCGGAAGTCAATGCTCGGCGGATCCGCGGGGTCGGCCGACTTGAGTCGGACCACGCCCTCACTTTTCGCACGCGCCACATTCGGCGTAAAGCTTATCGCATTGTCGCTACGCGGATAGCCTGCCGGTGTTGTGTGCATATCGAAGCACTGAGTTCCGAGGTGGATCATAAGGTCAGGCCAGCCGGCATCCTTTTCTATGCGCGCGAACAGGCCTGCCTCATAGTGCTGGCTTGTTTCGGCCGGGACCGAAGCATCAGCCTCAAAAATTACCACGCCCTCCGGGTGATCGAGCAGGTGTTCGCCCACGCCGGGAAGTGCCACGCGGGTTTCAATGCCGTGCTTCGAAAGCTCGTCGGCCGGTCCTATCCCTGAAAGCATGAGCAGCTTCGGGGTGTCGAAGGTGCCGGCTGAAACGATTACTTCCCGTTCGGCCGTCAACGTCCCGGCGGAGCTTTCCACCCCCGTAACGCGGAACGTGCCGTCGGCTTCCTGTTCCCCGAGAAGGCGTGTAGCCGTTGTTTCTGTATAGAGGTTGATGTTTTCAGGAACGCCCCCGCGACCGTGGAAGTACGCCGCGGAGCTCGACTCGCGAAGGTGCCCGCGCTTGTTAAGAAGAAACCATCCGACCGATTCGTCGAAGGGTCCGCGAAAGTCGCTGCGCGGAAACCCCGCCTGTTCACCGGCGGAGAGAAACCCTTCCACCGCCGCGTTGCCGCTGTCGGAGTGTTCGCGATTCACTACCTGCTGCACGCGTTCATAATACGGGCGCACCGCTTCGGGGCCCCAGCTGTCGCCTGCGACTTCGGCCCAGCGGGTGAAATCGTAGTCCGGCGCCACGAAGGAAATACATGAGTTGTGCGAGCTGCAGCCGCCGAGCATTTTTCCGCGGCTGTGGCGCATCGCAGAATTGCCGCGACTCTGCGGTTCTATCGGGTAATCGTAATCGTACCGGCTTTGGAGCAGTGTTTGCCACTGCGGCAGTTCGCGAATCTGCGCGATATCGCGATCGTTGGGACCTGCCTCGATAAGTGCAATGCGAAGGCTCCTGTCCTCGGCGAGGCGGGCCGCTGTTACTACGCCGGCGGATCCACCGCCGACGACTATATAGTCGTACGTCGTTCCATTCATAATCAGATACCTTCCGTGTTGAGTACTGCGTATCTCGTGCGTCTTGAGGTGGGTGCACTTTGTTAAAGTATTCTTGAATGATACGCAGGATCGTTTTGAACGGCAAGTGGGATGGATGACTGAGCCTTCCCGCATGCCCTGAGACGACTGGATACTACCGGATGACGTGAGGCAAGCGCCGGTTTGTATTTCACCGCTGACTCCTGCTATTTTATCCGGAAACACTATGGCATCTAAGCAAAGCAATACACGCGGCAGTGCGCCGAAGAGTGGTGCGAAGAAGACCCGAAAAACCGCAGCGAACGCGACTGAAGAGCGCTCAAGCACCACCTCGAAGACAAAGTCGAACCCAAAAGCAAAGCGCCCGTCGAACGAAAAGAAGTCCGGTTCGGCGGCCACCGGCTCCTCGAAGGCGAAGTCAAACAACTCTTCGCCCGCCTCATACGATGAAAGCAAAATCAAGACACTCAGCTCGCTCGAGCACATCCGGCTTCGAACCGGCATGTATATCGGCCGGCTTGGAAACGGCGAAAACCCCGACGACGGCATATACATTCTCCTCAAAGAGGTCATAGACAACGCGGTCGACGAGTACATTATGGGCCACGGGAAGCGAATTGAGATTTCACTCAATGGCAACCGTGTCGGGGTCCGCGACTATGGCCGTGGTATTCCGCTGGGGAAGGTCGTCGAGTGCGTAAGCGTCATTAACACCGGCGCCAAGTATAATGATGAGGTGTTCCAGTTTTCGGTCGGGCTTAACGGTGTCGGTACGAAGGCGGTCAACGCGCTTTCGAGCGAATTCCGGGTTCGCGCCGTGCGTGACGGAAAGTACTCCGAGGCCCGCTTCGAAAAGGGTGCGCTTGTCGATCAGAAGCAGGGGAAGACTTCGAAGGAACGAAACGGCACGTACGTGGAGTTCGAACCGGATCCCGAGATTTTCGGCGAGTACGAGTACGGAACCGAGTTTATTGAGCATCGCCTGTGGAATTATGCCTACCTGAATGCAGGGCTCATGCTCACGCTGAAGGCGAATGGATCACCGATTCAGCGTTTTCAGAGTGACAACGGGCTGTACGATCTGCTTTCGGCGGAAGTCGGCGACGAAGCTCTGTATGACATGGGCCACTTCCGGGGCGACCAGATCGAGTTCAGTTTCACCCATACGGACAACTACGGGGAAACGTACTTCAGCTTCGTAAACGGGCAGTTCACCTCCGACGGCGGAACGCATCTGTCGGCCTTTCGCGAGGGTATTCTCAAGGGCGTGAACGAGTTCGCCCGGAAGCAGTATTCGGGTGTGGATGTGCGCGAAGGCATTGCCGCGGCAATTGCCGTCAAACTTACCAATCCCGTATTCGAAAGCCAGACCAAGAACAAGCTCGGCAACACCGAGATCCGTGCCTGGATAGTCAACGAAACACGGTCGGCGGTCGTCGACTTTCTGCACCGCAACAAGGACGCTGCGAAACGCATTGCCGACAAGATTGCCAATAATGAACGGCTTCGCAAGGAACTGCAGGCGGTCAAGAAAGATGCCAAAGAGAACGCGCGCAAAATCGCGCTTAAGATTCCGAATCTCAAAGATTGCAAGTACCATCTGCAGGACGGCCCGAAGGGCGAGGAGTCGACCATCTTTATAACCGAGGGGCAGAGTGCTTCCGGCAGTATGGTGAGCTCGCGGGATGTGTATACGCAGGCGATCTTCAGTCTTCGCGGGAAGCCGCAGAACGTGTTCGGCCGCAAGCGAGCGGACCTCTACAAGAACGAAGAGCTTTACAACATGATGATGGCGCTCGGCATAGAAAACGGCGTGGACGGGCTTCGGTATGCGAAGGTCGTAATTGCCACGGACGCCGACCACGACGGATTTCACATTCGTAATCTGCTTCTGACCTTCTTTCTGAATTACTTCGAGGATCTTGTCGTTGCAGGCCATATTTACATACTCGAGACACCGCTGTACCGGGTACGCAACAAGAAGGAAACGCGGTACTGTTACAGCCCCAGGGAGCGTGACCAGGCGGTGAAGGAACTGTCTTCACCGGAAGTGACCCGGTTCAAGGGACTTGGTGAAATCTCTCCGAGCGAGTTCGGTCGCTTCATAGGCCCGGATATGCGACTCGAGCAGGTTTCGGTGAAAAGCATCAAGAACATCAAAGAGACGCTCACCTTCTACATGGGTAAAAACACGCCCCAGCGGCGCGAGTTCATTATGGAGAACCTGGTGTAGTCCCGGACGCCACAGCACACGCAAACACATGGCATACGTAAACAGACTGTTCAACAATAACTTCCTCGAATACGCGAGCTACGTCATTAAGGACCGCGCGATTCCGGACATTGACGACGGGCTGAAACCGGTCCAGCGCCGAATTCTGCACACCCTGCTCGAGGTGGACGACGGTAAGTTCCACAAGGTTGCAAACGTTGTCGGCCACTGCATGAAGTACCATCCGCACGGGGATGCATCGATATACGCCGCGCTGGTTTCCCTTGCAAACAAGGATCTGTTTATAGACAAGCAGGGAAACTTCGGCAACGTTATTACCGGGGACGAGGCGAGCGCCTCACGGTATATCGAGTGCCGTATACTGCCGTTTGCCCGCAAGGTTCTGTATAACCCGGAACTCACGGAATTCATCGACAGCTACGACGGGAGAAACCGCGAACCGGTAACCTTCCCGGCTAAGCTTCCGCTGGTCCTTGTCATGGGAGCTGAGGGCATCGCGGTTGGTATGTCCACGCGTATACTTCCGCACAACCTTATCGAGGTCATGGAGGCTATGCAGGCGCGGCTGCGCGGCGAGCAGATCGCACTCTATCCGGATTTTCCCGGCGGAGGGCTCGTGGATGTAAGCGAGTACGCGGAAGGGCAGGGCAAGGTGCTCGTTCGTGCGAAGCTCGACACTTCCGATCCCAAGCGCATTGTAATCCGCGAGGTTCCGTTCGGAACCACAACCGAAAGCCTCATAAACTCCATAGAGAATGCGGCGAAACGTGGCAAGGTGAAGATCCAGAGCATTCAGGACTACACCAGCGATGAAGTGGAAATAGAAATTAAACTCGCCCGCGGCGTGTATGCGAGCGACGTGATCGACGCACTTTATGCGTTTACCGATTGCGAGGTGGCCATAAGCGTTAACCTGCTCGTCATCAAGGACAACAAGCCGGTGTCGATGACGATCCCCGAGATCATCGACTATCACTCCGGCCGTCTTGTCGAAATCCTTCGAAAGGAACTGGAAAACGAAAAGGCACATCTGCTCGATGATCTGCACGCCCGCACGCTCGAGCGCATCTTCATCGAGGAACGGCTCTACAAGCGCATAGAAGAAGAAAAGACACAGGAAGCGGTTGTTTCCACGGTTATCGAGGGATTCAAGCCATACAAGAATGAAATCCGGCGGAAGGTTACCGAAGAGGACGTTGAGCGGCTGCTGCGAATTCCAATCCGGCGAATCTCACGCTACGACATCGACAAAGCGCGCGAGCAGATGAAGAAGATCCGTGAGCGGCTCGAAGTCGTGCGCGGACATCTTGCCGATGTAACATCCTACGCGATCGATTATCTCGATTCGCTTATCGAAAGCGAAGCCGAGCGGCACGAGCGCAGAACCGAGATTTCCGAGTTCGCCCGGATAGACGCCCGCGAGGCCGCGGCGCGAACCTTAAGTCTCCGTTACGACGGCAACACCGGCTATCTCGGATACGCTGTCTCGGGCGGCAAGGAGCTGTTCAAGGTCAGCGAATTCGACCGGATTCTCGTCATGCGAAGTACGGGGACCTACCAGGTAATCCGGGTGCCGGAGAAGCTCTTTGTCGACAAAGGACTGCTCTCCTGCGGGCTGGCCGACAAGGAACAGCTGGCCGAGCGCGTATTCAACATAATTTATGCCGACCCGAAGACCGGATACCCCTACCTTAAGCGCTGCCGCATAGAGCAGTATATCCTCGAACGGAGCTATGAGATCGCCCCGGCCGGCGCGAAGATATTCGCCGTGTCCACACGCGAAGGGATTGCAGCCTATGTCCGTTTCGAGGCAGGCCCACGCGCGAAAAAGACCGAAGCAGCCTATCCGGTAGAGGATTATCTCATTAAAAGCGCGAAGGCGAGGGGTGTCCGGCTTGAAGCGAAAAAAGCGAAATCCGCCCGCTTCGTGTCGCAGGACTCCAAGACCGCGGCTGACGCACTGGTAACCAACTGAACGCCCGGCAGCCTCTGGTAACAGACGCCGCAACCTGACCTCCACAAAGCGCCTGTTGACACTATATACGTAAATATATATATTCTCCCTCAAAATGGATAAACAATAATCTATATAGGGAGAGTGATATGAATATTCAGGCCAAACATAAACCATATGTATTCGGCGCACTCGCAGGACTGCTGCAGATCCTCAGTGTTGCACTCATCGGGCAGTTCTTTGGAACATCCACAACATTTCCGAGAACAGCCGGCATGATCGTTAACAGCCTCGGTTTCGATGTCAGCCAGGCTCAGCTCGGTTCGTTCGCCGATGGGCCGGCGATACTGCTTACACACTGGCAGACGTGGTTTGTCATTGGAATCGGACTTGGTGCTCTGGCGATGTCGAAAATGACGCGCACGTTCAAGCGTGAGCGACTTCCGCAGATGTGGACCGACCGTTTCGGTATGAGCATGAAGACCCGATTGTGGTTCTCGCTCCTCGGTGGATTCGTAGCAATCATGGGCGTTCGAATGGCCGGCGGATGCCCGAGCGGTCACGGAGTAAGTGGTGTTGCCCAGCTCGGCGTCAGCAGCCTCATCGCCCTGACAATGTTCTTCGTCGGCGGAATTATTATGGCCCGCATTCTGTACGGCCGCACGAGCGCGTAAAAGGTAAGGAGGAATAGACTATGGATATTGCATACGGACTTATAACCGGACTGTTTTTCGGAGCCTTCCTTCAGGGAGGCGAGGCAATTCGCTTCGAGCGCCAGGTCGGCGCCATGCGGCTGAAGGATATGACCATTGTGAAGTTCCTTCTGACGGCGATTATCGTCAGTTCAATCGGGGTGCACTTCCTGCTCGATATCGGCCTTGCCGATTTCGCGCCGCGCGATATAAGCCTCGGCGCCCAGATTATCGGCGGACTCATGTTCGGCGTCGGTTGGGCCATTATCGGCTACTGCCCCGGCACCAGTGTCGGTGCTCTCGGTGAAGGCCGCTTTCACGCACTCATGCCGATCGCCGGTATGATTATCGGTGCGCTCATTTATGCCGGGCTTTATCCCTGGTTCGATCGCGCGATTATCTCGCTTGGTCAGCTCGGCAACCCCTCCCTCCCGGAGGTGCTTGGCGTAAACCACTGGGTCGTCATTGTGTTGTTCGCAGTCGGGGCATTCTTCCTGTTCCGCTTCTTCGAACGCAAGAACCTGTAGGAAGCCGCCCTCCGGCAAACGGTAACAAAAAAACGGCTGCCCTCCGAGCACATCGGTCGAGGCAGCCGCTCTTTTTTTCAGGTTGATGTTTTCCCCGTGCAACCCCGGGGTGCGAATATCATTCGCGGTGTATCCCGGAATGTACGCCGGGGTCATTCCTTATTCGCGATACCGCCCACGGTTTAATGCATCCCGAATAGCCGATGCCAGTTTACTGGACCTGATCGTGGCCGCGGTGAAGCCGTCGACTTCCTGAAGCTCGATAGCGTCGAGCACGGGCGTACCATCGGGGTTTCCTTCCATGTGGACGGTGCGTTCATAGATCTCGTCAACACCTGAGGCTCCGACGAGATATTCGAGGGCGTCTTCGTATTGCGTCGCCATGCCCTCTATAGCCTCTACCGAAATCGGGTAGTCCTCAGGGAGATCCGGATCTTCTTCATAGCGCACGCCATCGTACTGCTGCCACCGCAGACCGACATCTGTTACCGTCTCGTCCTCTATTGTGACCTGCACGCTCACGGCGTGTTCGCGGTCGTCGAAATGGCCACGGTAGTCACCGTCCTGCAGATCCCAGACGGGATAAGAGGCGTTCGCTGCGGCTTCCTCGGCATTCTGCTCGCATGCGACCAGGGTCAGCATGCCCGCAGCAATCAGACTGACCATTACAACTCGGATTATCCGATGCATTGTCCTATTCATAGACACTCCTTATGCGTTTGTTTGTCTTAAGAGTACATTAATGTGAAACTCGGAGTGATAAAAGAGCGAAAAAACCGTTCGAACGTGAATTTGGGCGCTTTTTGCAAAAGTTATCGTTATTTCACTCCCACCGGAACAGAAACGCCGACACACCGAGGAAGCCAAGGGCCATTGCTGCGAGCGCGGCCATATTGGGAAGTACCTCAATAATTCCTGCCCCGTCGAGCATAATCGCGCGGGCGCCGTCCACGAAGTGGGTCAGCGGCAGAAAACGGGAAATCGTCTGAAGCAGCTCCGGTGTTCCTTCAAGGGAGAAGAATACTCCCGAGAGGATAATCATGGGGAAGGTGACAAGGTTCATAAGCCCGCCGGCAAGCTCCTCGCTTTTCAGCCGTCCCG
>CAZMEV010000049.1:2681-23146 GCA_964565375.1 uncultured Spirochaetaceae bacterium | reverse complement strand
GATACCCTGTGTACGGATTCCAATCCTGTAGTAACCTTGTCGACCTGTCAACGATTAAATAGGATTATCGGCACTATTAACCTGGAGGCTTCTATATGAAATGCGAAATTCTTGACGGTATTCGAGTCCTTGACCTTACACAGGCGCTCGCGGGCCCACACTGCACGCAGCTGCTCGGCGACTTCGGCGCCGAAATCATAAAGATCGAACGGCCCGGAACCGGCGACCAGTCGCGAGGTTGGGGCCCACCGTTCAAGAACGGGGAGAGCACCTACTTCATGGGAACGAACCGGAACAAAAAAAGTCTCACGCTTAACCTGAAACAGAAAGAGGCTCAGGAAGTTCTCAATCGCCTTATTGACAGCGCGGACGTGCTTATTCACAACGTTCCAAGTGAACGGGGGAGGACTTCACTCGGCATAGACTCCGAGACAGTAACCACAAGAAATCCCGGAATTATCTGGACATCAATAAGCGGCTTCGGCCTCAGCGGCCCCGAGGCCGAGAAACCGGGCTACGACGTCATCGCGCAGGCGATGAGCGGCACCATGGCACTTACCGGTGAGGCTGACTCGCCGCCCATGCGGTTTCCCACACCCATGGCCGATATCAGCACGGGTATGTATGCAACGATAGCCATTCTCGCGGCGCTGTACGAGCGCGAGCACAGCGGCAAGGGCCAGATTCTGGACCTGGCCTTACTGGATTGTCAGGCAACATGGCTTTCGAATGTTGCATCCGCCTATCTCGAGACCGGCAAGCCACCGGTAAAACGCGGAAATGCGCATCCGAACATAGCCCCGTACCAGCCATTCCGGGCAGCGGACGGCTGGTTCATTCTGGCAGCCGGCACAGAAACCCACTGGCAGCGTCTGGTCAGCACCATGCAGCAGCAATACCCGGAGGCGGGCGAGGCACTCGCCGGCGAGGAGAAGCTGTTCGAAACAAACGCCGACCGGGTCGCAAACCGGGAAGAACTGGAGCGACGCCTTAACGGGTATTTCTCCCGTGAAAACGTCTCTGTATGGATCGAACGATTCGAGGGTGCAGGGATTCCGTGCGGACCGATTCTGCGGCCTGAGGAAACGCTCGAACACCCGCAGCTGCAGGCACGCGGCATGATCGAAACCATGGAGCATTCGGTCGCGGGGACCGTCAGGTCGCTGGGAAATCCGATGCAGTTCAGCCGCACGCCGACGAGCGTGGATCAGGCACCGCCTGCACTTGGTGAACAGACCGACGAGATCCTCACGGCCGCCGGATACAGCGAAGAGCAGATCAGCAAGCTTAAAGAAGCCGGAACAATCTGATTGCGCTCAAGGCCGGCTTCGCGCTGCCCAGGCGGTGCAGGAGACTGCAGGGTCACCGCCTTGGGGGTTATGCTGCAGGGCACCCGGCCCGTGCCGGTGGCTGCCCGGGTGCTGCTGTCGGGTCACCGGCCGCGGGGGATGCTACAGCGCACCCGGCCCGTGCCGGCGGCTGCCCGGGTGCCGGCGCCGTGCTTCGATCAGCGCTGCTCGAAAACAGGACCTGCCACCTGCTCAATCTGCTCGGCTGCACCGAGGAGTGCTTCGTCGGCACCGATGTGAGTCGCGATCTGGACCCCGAGCGGTAGTCCGCGAGGACCGAGCCCCACCGGAAGGCTTATCGTAGGCAACCCCGTGAAGGTCCACGGAAGGTTCATGATGGGACTTCCGGTAGCCTCGAGGCCTTCCGGTGCTTCGCCCACGGTTGAGGGTGAGAGCAGGAGATCAATTCCGAGCCGGTCCATTTCACGCTCGACCTTCGAACGCACCGCGACAATTCGCTCTTTCGCCTCTTCCACCCGGGCCCCGGGAATCTGCCGGCCCTTTTCGAGGAGTTCCCGGCTTTTTTCAGAATACAGCTCGCCGAACTCGCCGTACCACTCTGCATGCACCTCGGCGAACTCGGATGCTATAAGGTCATTATGCAGCGCGTTGATCTCGTCGATATCGGGAAACAGTTCGATACGTTGCACCTGATACCCCTGTGCGGCGAGAGCCTTCTGAAGGCGATCTACTGCCGCTCTCGAATACTCCTCTGCCTGTTCGGTATAGGCATCCGATACAACGGCCAAAACAGGGAGTTTGTCCTCGAAACGGCTTTCGGATTCCATGGTCCACCCGTCGCACAGTATCCGCGCCGGGAGTCTTGCCGAGGCCACATTGGCAGTAAACGTTCCCACGTGGTCAACGGTGGGCGAAAACGGAACCACACCGTCCGTAGGAATGCGTCCCGTAGTCGGCTTGAAGCCTACAACCCCGCAAAATGAGGCCGGCCGGCTGACGGAACCGATCGTCTGCGTACCGAGCGCGAGGGGAACAATGCCCGCAGCCACCGCGGCAGCCGAACCGCTGCTCGATCCACCGGGCGTATGAGCGGGATTCCACGGATTGGCCGTCGGGCCGGGATTGAAGTAGGCGAACTCGGTCGTAACCGTTTTTCCCAGCACGATCGCCCCGGCATTTACCAGGCGATTAACCGACTCCGCCTGTTCGCCTGCAAATACTTCGGCAGGCAGGCGCGAGCCCGCCCGGGTCGGGTGCCCGTCGGTGCGAAAGAGATCTTTCACCCCGACGGGCACCCCGTACAGCGCCGCTTGTGCGCTGTCACGGGAATGCTCGAGCGCAGTCACCGCCGCCCCCAGCCTTGACCGGCGATCCGGTTCTTCAAGAAAGGAAGCCACCGTATCATCAACCGACTCCATTCGCTCGAGAGCGCGATCCACGCACTCCTGAGGCGAATCCGAGCCGTCTTCGAGCCCTCGCACAAGCGAGAGCAGATCCTGAGGTGCGACGGTTTCCGGTTTCATAGCCGCAGCCGTTACCGCTTGTGCGCTTCTTCAATCAGCCACGGGTTGTCCGCGCGGGACACGTCACCGTGCTTGGTCAGCGTGCACTTCGCCTTCTTGGCCATGAGTTCTTCGTACTCATCATCCTCGACGAAAGCTACGATTCGCGACATGCACGCCTCGCCGTCGACAAAGCGCCACGGGAAGCAGCCAACCTGGACTCTCCGGTTGAGAAGCAGGTCAATATCGCCACCGACACACTCGGCATGCACGATACCGTGCGGGAACATCTCGAGGTGCATCAGCTGATACTTGTCCTTCGTGAAGACATCATACAGCCCTTTCCCGTACTTCTTCTTGAAGTGCTCGTCGCAGTCTTCGGCGTAGCCCGGCATCCAGTCCCGGATCTTGGTATTCATCGGATGGTCGGCGCTTCCGCAGTCCACACCAATCCAGCGAAGCTTCTTGCGCTTCGCCCACTCGGCGAACTCGCGGTCCGGTCCCGGGTGCTGTACCATGTAGCGGACTTCATCCGCGTTGGGCTGGTCCCAGCCGTACTGGTGATAGCCGGTGGAAATGATAAGAATGTCACCCTCTTTCACTTCCACGCGTTCTTCGATCATTTTCGAGTCGTATATGTCGTAATCTCCGGCTACGTCACTGAGATCAACGATCGCTGCGTCGTGCACCAGCCAGTCAAAATCGAGACTCGCAATGTCCTTGCCCGGTGAATAGAAATGGATCTCACCGTCGAGGTGCGTGCCAACATGGTTCGAATGAGTCAGAAGCTGGCCGTTCGCACCGTTCGGGGCAAGTCGTTTGAAATACTTCACCTGAAGCGGCTCGTATGTCGGCCATGCCGGGGTACCAATTCCGGTCGGAATGCTCAAATCAATAAGTTTCATATATATCCTCCTGCGCGGTAATATCCTTCACACGCGCTTTTCTCATTATAATTAGCTGCACCGCAGCTAAACGCTACGCTCAATTTTTTCCGCGCCAGCCGGGCACTTGCCGGCCGGCGCGTTCAGACCCCGCAAGGACTTCGCGGGCGCCATCCACCGCGAAACGTCTCACCGGTTACGCTCCATATCGTTCGACAAACGCATCGAAGGCATCGCGGAAGCACTTCTCCGGCGGCTTTACAAGGCCCGCTCCGACCATGCCGACGCCCGGGTCCTTATGCGCGATTCCCGTGTTAATGTTCGGCAGACGGCCGGTTTCGACGATCTTGAGCACGTTAATGCCGGTCGGCGTACCCCTGAAGTCCATACCCGGAATCTGGTAGGTGTCGTTCTCCGCAACCGTGATATCGTACATCTGCTGGGTGAACGTAATGGCATCCTGCGGTGTTCCACCGACGAACTTGACGATTGCCGGCGCCGCAGCCATGGCGAAGCCTCCGAGCCCGGTCGTCTCGGTGATTACCGAGTCGCCGATATCGCGTGCAGCGTCATCGGCGGTGAAACCCGGCAGGTACAGCCCGTCGATGACCGACGCCGGACCGGTGAACCACTGATCCCCGAGCCCCGAAATGCGAATACCGAACTCGGTACCGTTTCGGGCCATAGCGGTTATAAGCGAGCTGCCTTCGATATCGCGAGCCGCGTCAATCGTGCACTTACACGAGGGCATTGTCAGGTTCAGCGAGAAGTGGTCGTTCGAGTGCATGAAGCTGAGGACTGTCGATATGACCTCATCCGGTTCGTCGAGTTTGACCATGTAGGGTGCAAACTCGCGAATCATAAGGCTCGTCGCCGCCCGCAGACGGTTATGTCCTTCGTCGCCCATCTGCAGCATCTGCGCGATAATGTTTTTCATATCCACCGGGCCATGTGCTTCAAGCGTTTTTTTCATGACCCGCATAAGGTCGCCGGCCATCCAGTTCAACCGGTCGATGACCTCCTGCGAATACGCGCCGTAGCGAAGCACCTTTCCGAGGCCTTCGTTCATCGTGCAGTATGCGCGATTTCCGTATGTCGAGTTTTCGACAATCCAGACCGGCATACTCGAGGTGACCACACCCGCCATCGGTCCGACCGTATCGTGATGATGACAGGGGTCGAACTCGACATCTCCGGACGCGGCGAGTTTTTCGGCCTCTTCCGGGCTGTTCGCAAGCCCCTCGTACATAAGGCCACCGATAACCGCACCGCGGAGCGGACCCGACATGTTTTCCCAGCTCACCGGAGGACCGGCGTGCATAATAAGCTTCTTGTGCATGCCGGGAACAACATCCTTCGCAATGCCGATGTCGACAAGCGTGGGACGCCCGGCGAGCACGCGCTTCACCGCTTCCTCGTTCGCCGCGTCGACGTCGAGCTTCGGATTCGCTTCGAGCCTGTCGAACTGCGCAATAATCTTTTCATCACCACCGGCGGGTGGCTTCCAGTCGACCTGGATCGTGGGAACATCGAGCTCGGTCAGATTATCCGCAAACGTCTCGAGTCCCATGTTTATAACATTGAGTTCTTCGCCGAACAGGCGTGTGATGTTCTCTACGCTCATTACTGTGCCCTCCGTGCCATCATGCGCTCAACGAGCTTGGCGGCCTGATGATTCGACGGCATAACAACGCAGCCGGCCGATTCCAGCGTCCGCTTCTGAGCATGAATATTCTGGATATCGCCTTCGGTACCGGTTACCGAGGCAATGACCGAGAGATACCCGCCACGCTCTCGCGCGCGATCCTTCGCAGCGCGGATTGTGTCCGCCATAGCCCCGGCGGGATCGGGGTGGGAGCTGTATCCGATTACGCAGTCGAGCAGCATAATCGCAACCTCGGAATCCTCCATTTCCTTTTCGATTCGCTCAGTACGAATGGAAGCGTCGATCATCGGGTGAGGACGTCCGACCGTAAATACGTCCTCGCCGAGGTCTACGATCGTGTGCCCGACCGACTTGTGCGGATCCTTCAGTTCAAATGCAGGATCAACCGGATCGAGCGAGTACACGCCTCCGAGCGGTTCGTGCAGCGTGAACACCGCCTCATCGGTCAACGTGCCGCCTGCGAACAGCCCGCGGACATACTTCTGCCCGGTCGACATACCCGACGTTTCTTTTTCGACGATCTCATCGACTTCACTCTCAGGCATATCGAATACATACGGCTTGTAGGTTTCGCCCTTCGAGAGCGCTACCGCCATGCGGGCGGTTTCCTCGAGGCTTTCGGCGTAGTGTATGTTCTTGTCACCTGAGGAAGCTTCGGCACCGATGAAATGTACAACGCACGGCTTACCGGCATTCTTCAGGGTCTCCATGACACCCGGAATAACCGCCTTGGCCGCAGGCTTGGAAACGAGCGCGATAACGCTTGTGGCCGGATCCTTTGAAAGCGCCTCGACGGCCATTTTGACCATGGTCCCGTCGACCTTCTCGCTCTTGAGATCGCGACCGCCGGTGCCGATGCCCTGCGAAATGCCTCCACCGTTCTTTTCAATGGTGCACGCCACTTCCTGCAGACCGGTTCCGGCCGCGGAAATGAGGCCGATGTCGCCACGGCGCACCACATTGGCAAAACAGATCGGCATACCGTTTATGATCGCCGTTCCGCAGTCGGGTCCCATCATAAGAAGGCCTTTTTCACGGGCCAGCTGCTTAAGCGAGACTTCCTGCTCGACCGGAACGTTGTCCGAGAACAGCATGACGTGCCGCCCGGCTTTGAGCGCCTTGCGCGCCTCTCGCGCGGCGTACTGTCCCGGAAGCGAAATTACGACCAGGTTTGCAGCAGGCATGCTCTGGATCGCCGCTTCGAGGGACGTAGGTCGATATTGTTCTCCGCCCCCGGAACTCTTCTTGCGAAGCAGTTCACCAACCTTCTTCTCAGCCGTATCAAGGGTATCCTCGGACTCGGCGTCGAGCGCAATTATGAGATCGTTAGGACCTGCTTCATCGATCTCCTTGCTCTGAAGGTTCATATCCTTCAGTAACTCGAGATTCACGCCGGTTCCCATTGCGACAATGGCATCGTTTACACCATCTATCTTGCTGACCTCCGCGCTGATGGACATCAGCACGACCGAGTCATAGTACGAATCCTTGTGGACTATGATTCTCTTCACTTTAAAAACCTCCTGGGTAAGAAACAAAGCCGGCGTCTGAACCGCCGGCTGAACAACCTGTAAGGACAAATCGCGTATGTTACGTAAAAGGGCAGACAATGCCCGTTGATGTTTAACGCTATACCGAGTTGTCTCCACTGTCAAAGCTCAGCGCCCGGCCCGGCTCAGACTCTCTGCGGATTCTGAAGCCTCGATCGCCCAGACAACTCCTGCAACGGCGTCACATCCGGAACTGTGGCCATGGGCTACTGCTTTGCGGGCAGCGTCGAATAGAGCCGCTGTATCTTCTGTGCCGGCTGATGCTGCAGCGAGGCTCTCAAACAGAGGAAGCAGAAATCCCGGCGCATGTCCTTCGACGGCAAGCAGAAGCTGCGTGCGGGAAACGTCGGTAGTCGCCGCCGGGTCTATCGCTTGCTCTGCGACTCTATCAGACGAAACGGAGGGCGGGCTACTGCCGAGCAGCCGCTGTGTCAGCAGCACCCCGGTAAGAAAGTCGTCGCCCGAGGGAGTTAACCCGATACCGAGCCCTATGCATGCTTCACCGCGCCCCTCGGCAAGTGCCCGGGCCGCTTTCGAGGCAAATGCGTCAGGCACTCCGATTCCAAGAATGGAAGCAAACCCGCCTTTTTCCCCACAGGACTCAGAGAGCACATGTCGAAGTGCCGCGGCGGCAGAGCGTGGCAATGTATGCCGCATTTCGCTGTCAATTTCAAGCCGGTTATCCTCTCCGGTTACCGCAACACGCCCGTCATACGGCGTCGCCCGGTTAAAGTCCCACCCCGAAACCCCGGCGACTCCCTCACTATTCCCGGCCGAAAGCCCAGCGCCCGGCCTCCTGTCTCCAGCCATCCTGGTTGCCGAAGCAGACACGGTATACAGGACTCCATCCACCGCCTTGACCCTGTCCCCACCTTTCAGTCCGGGCGGCAGGTGTTCAACAAGCAGCCCACGGGCACTGAGACCCCCACGACGGGTGACCAGTGCCACGATCATGGGGTCGCCCGCGATATGCAGATTAAGCGCATGTTCGAACACCGCGGCTACTGTCGCTGTAAAGTGTCGCGGAACATTCACTCCGGCCGCTATAACCGGCGAGGACGTACCTGGCGAAGAACCATCAACCTGAACCATACTTGCCCCGACTATAATAGATAATCCCGGAGTACCGTGGACGGCTTCCGTCGCCGGGCTTAAAAGTAATCCGGACATTTTTTGACAGGATTTGGCAATAAGGCGTATTTTGCCAGTACCATTTGCACAACTTGGAAGGGGATACCATGGATCGTCAGGCCACGACAAACACGTCAAACCTCGGACAAAGCGCTGCGAGGAAAGATGCTGCCGACAAGGTTCACGGAACAACGCGCTATACCGACGATCACCGGCTTGCCGGGCAGTTGTACGCGGCACTTGTGACCAGTCCGGTAGCACACGCGATCATTGAATCAATCGACACCAGCAAAGCTCGGGCTCTCGAAGGAGTGAGGGGTGTCTTCACCGGCGAGGATTTTCCGTACCTCGTAGGCATTTACCTCGGTGATAAACCACCGCTTGCGCGCGAACGCGTGCGGTACTTCGGTGAGCCGGTAGCCGCCGTTGTGGCCGACGATGAGCGAACGGCTCATGAGGCTGCGGCACTGGTGAAGGTTACCTACGATGAACAGCCGCCGATAGGAAGCCCACGGGAAGCACTCGCCGAGGATGCTCCGGTTCTGCACCCGGATCTCGACGACTACATTCGCATTCCGGCCATTCTCCCGGAACCGGGAACGAACGTCAGCCACCGAACGAGAATTCGAAAGGGCGACGCGGACGCGGCATTCTCCGAGGCCGATGTAATCGTCGAGGGTGAATACAGTTTTCCGCCGAAGGACCACACAGCAATGGAACCGCGAATTGCGACCGCGGAGATCCGCTCCGATGGTCAGGTTGTTATTCGCAGTTCAACGCAATCGCCGTACGGTGTACGCGGCATTATGAGTCGCAGTTTCGGCATTCCGCCCGGAAGAATTACCGTTCAGGTCGCCGAAATCGGAGGGGGATTCGGAGGAAAGGCCGGAGTTCAGCTCGAGCCGCTTGCCTATCTGCTCTCTCGCGGAGTCGGAGGACGTCCGGTGCGCCTCTCGAATACGCGCGAACAGGATATGGTCAGCTCGCCGGGTGGACCGGGCATGCAGTCGAAGGTGCGCTTCGGCGCAAAGGCCGACGGCACCCTCGTAGCGGCGGAAATCGAGTTTCTCTACGATTCCGGCGGCTATGCCGACTACGCGGTTAATGTTGCGAGAGCGGGCGGGTACTCGTGCACTGGCCCGTACCGTATTCCGAACGTAAAAGCCGATTCTCTTTCGGTATATACCAACCATCCGTTTGCGACCGCATACCGGGGCTTCGGCCATATTGAAATGACCTACTGCGTTGAGCGGACCATGGAGCTGCTCGCGGAAAAGCTCAATATGGACGCTGTTGCCCTTCGCCGGAAGAATGCCGTGCTCCCCGGCGACACGACGCCGAGCCAGTCCGAACTCGACGCCAACACGGGCAATCTGCCTGAGTGCATCGACCGGGTGTCACGGGCCCTCGAGTGGAACGAGGGCGCGCTGCAGCAGGTAGATGAACATACTGTTCGTGCCAAAGGCATAAGCTGCTACTGGAAAGCACCGGCCATTCCCACATTCACGGACGCGGGGGCCATTGTTTCATTTAACGAGGACGGAAGCGTGAACCTCGTTACCGGCGCCGTCGAGATCGGACAGGGCATTTATACCGGCCTTGCTCAGGTAGTTGCGGAGCGCCTCGGCATTACCCCGGACGACGTTCACGTAGTGACCGAAGTTATGACCGACCGCTCCACGCATGACTGGACCACTGCAGCAAGCAGAACACTGATGATGTGCGGACGCGCGGCAATTTCGGCTGTGGATGACGCGGTCAGTCAGATCAAGCGGGTTGCGGCCGCACCGCTGCGCTGCCCCGAGGAGGATCTCGAGGTATCCGGCGGCCGCGTGTATATTGCCGACGAGCCTTCCCGTGGCCTGTCGCTCAGCGAAGTTGCCAACGGCTATGTGTATCCCGATGGAAATGCAATCGGAGGTCCGGTAATCGGACGCGGCAAGTATATCGCACGGCACCTCAGCCATCTCGACCCGAAAACTGGTGAAGGCAGGCCGGGACTCGAATGGACACTTGGAGCCGAAGGCGTTGAGCTCGAAGTGGACCGGCGCGACGGCAGCTATCGCATCCTCCGCTCGGTATGTGCGATGGATGTCGGCAAGGTCATAAATCCGGCGCTTGCCCGGGGACAGATTGTAGGTGCCATGGCAATGGGTATCGGCTACACAATGCGCGAGGCGCTGGAGTTTGACTCGCGCCAGCGGGTACTCAACCGTAAGCTGCGGGATTACAAGCTGCTGCGCTACGGAGAACACCCCGAGTACACCGTGGAATTCGTGGAAACGCCTCAGAATGACGGCCCCTTCGGAGCCCGCGGGCTCGGCGAGCAGGGCATTATCGGTATGCCGGGTGCACTCTCGGCAGCGTTTTCCCGCGCGGTTGGGACGCAACTGAATGATATGCCGATTACTCCGGAAAAACTCTGGCGAGCAATGAATGAGGAGAAAGCACAGTGATACCATTTACCGTATCCTATATCCGGCCGGAAACGATCGAAGAAGCCTCGCAGGCGTTCGAGGAAGTATCGGGTGCGGGCAAAAAAGCGAAGTATTTCGGCGGCGGCACGGAAATTCTTACTAAGGCACGTGATAATACGCTTACCGCCGACGCGTTCATTGATCTCAAACGCGTTCCCGAGACCCGAACACAGGATGAAGACGATGAGTATTACTGGTTCGGCGCTTCCCTGAGACTTAACGAGGTGATCGAGGCGAATCGCTGCCCTCTGCTCAACAAAGCATCCGCCGGTGTCGGCGACCACACGGTGCGTAACTCAGTTACCCTCGGCGGCAACATCGCAGGGATGCTGCCGTACCGGGAAGCGGTACTGCCGTTTCTCCTACTCGATGGCGTTGCAGAAATTGCGGGGAACGGAAACCGGCGCACAGTGGCAATGAAGGACGTATTCGAAAAGCGACTTCGATTGAACGCCGGCGAGTTCCTGGTTCGCCTTGGGCTGCCTAGATCCGTTGCCGGGAAAAGCCCGACCTTCTACAGACGCAAGACCAAAGACTCACGTATCGACTATCCGCTGGTGACGCTCTGTATGGCGAAGGTTAACGACCAGCTGCGTTTTGCTGCCGGCGGCGCGTACAGCTACCCGATTTCAACGCCCGAAGCCGAAACTGCTATGAACGAGGCGGGAAGCGACCCGAAGGCTATTGCTGACGCTGCTGTCGAAGCACTTCCGAAGCAGTGTCTTCAGGATATGCGCGGGTCGTCGGATTACCGGCGGGCGCTGCTTCGCTCGGCGATCGCCGACGGCGCTGCCGAACTGATGCAATAAGGAGCATGACTTGTGAAACGCTACGAAAGCCTTCTCAAACTGACATTGAATATTAACGGTGAGTCGACAACCATACCGTGCGATCCGGGCGATACACTGCTGCATGCACTGCGAAACGGCGCCGGCCTTACCGGAACGAAACTCGGGTGCGAAAACGGCGACTGCGGCGCCTGCACGGTTCTTGTCGACGGAAAACCGGTAAAATCCTGCTACACGCTTGCTGTGGATGTGGATGACTGTGAGCTGACGACCATTGAAGGGCTTAAGGACACGGCCGTGCAGCAAGGCTTCGCGGAGGAATACGGATTTCAGTGCGGCTACTGTACGCCTGGATTCGTCGTCAACTCCTTTGCGCTGCTTACCGAGCATCCGGACCCGGATGTGGATACCACGCGGGAGTGGCTCGAGAGCAATCTCTGCAGGTGCACAGGTTACGAAACCATTGAAAATGCTATTCGAAGCGCCGCCGGGAGCAGCAGGCGCTGACCGCACCGTACAACGCGCCCGCCCTGGGCTTGCCTGCCCGCCCTGGGCGGGCCGCCGGCACGCGGGACGCTCAGTACGAGACGATCTGTGTCCCCGCCTTGCCTTTCATTGCCTCAACAATATTGTCCACGTCGGTGATAATCACCCGGTTTTTCGGATTCGCCTGCACGAACTCGATCGCCGCGAGCATCTTCGGGCCCATTGACCCCGGGGGGAACTCACCTTCCTGGTAGTAGTATCGCGCCTGCGAAAGCGTAAGCTTCGAAAGCTCGCGCTGCTGCGGAGTTCCGAATCCCAGCGTTACCTGCGGTACCCCGGTAATGATAATGAGGTTGCGCGCTCCTACCGCAATAGCAAGCTTCATGCTTGCGAGGTCCTTGTCGATCACACAGTCGAGCCCTTCGAGCGTTCCGTCCTCTTCGTAATAGACCGGAATGCCGCCGCCACCTCCGGTTACGAGCACGTACTGCTGTTTCAGAAGAAGGTTAATCGCCTCTTTCTCGACAATATCAATCGGATAGGGGGAAGGAACGTATCGGCGATAGCCCCGGTTGGAATCCTGCCGGACAATCCAGCCGTTCTCTTCCTCGAGCTTCTTTGCCTGTTCCTCACTGTAGAACGGGCCGATGGGTTTGGTCGGATTCTGCATGGCCGGGTCATGACGGTCCACAATAACCTGTGCCGGAATCGTAACAACCTCGCGCCACATATTGTCGCGTACCATCATGTCGTACAGACACTGCTCGATCATGTAGCCCATGGAACCGCAGGTCATAGCGTCGGCAACGCCTAAAGGTATCTCGGGCACCTCTTCCCTCGCACGGTCACTCTGCAGCATAAGGTTTCCGACCTGGGGGCCGTTTCCGTGAGTTACAATAAAGTTATAGCCTTCGCGAAGCAGCCCGACGAGAGGCTTCATTGACCGTCTGGTATTGGCGAACTGTTCGGTAAACGTGCCTTTCTGGCCCTTATCGATAATCGAGTTACCGCCGAGGGCGACCACCGCCAGCATATCGGGATCCATGTGATCATTCATTTCCATATCTCTTTCTCCTGCATCTGTTGTTCTAATTCTCCCGTATCGGCACCTGAGCCTGTATGGCGGCAGGTGATGCGGGGTTTATGCCTGTATTTCACGTTCGTGTATGCCTGCGACCTTGCGCGAAAGCTGCCCTCCCCGGTGTCCTCTCAGGAGCATGAGCACTTCAGACAGCACGCTGATCGCGATCTCCTCCGGCCCCTCGGCGCCGATATCCAATCCGATCGGTGTATGCACGCGGGAACGGTCCTCCTCGGACAGCCCATTGCCCTCCCGCTCGAGCGCCGCGCACAGCTTTTCGAACCGGCTGTACGGTCCGAGCAGTCCAAGATACGCCGGCGACTGCGCAAGGGCGAATCGAAGTGCCTCCCGGTCCCGTTCGAGGTGATGGTTCATAATTATGACCACGCTCTGTTCATTTACCGGCACGCTCTCGGCAAACTGTGCCGGATGCGCCGCAATAATCGTTGCATCCGGGAACGCCTCGCGGGTTGCAATTTCCTCACGAGGATCGACGACGGTAACCGTCCACCCGATATCCGCCGCGTACCGTGCTAACGGAACCGCGTCAGGCCCTCCCCCGAGCAGTACGAGGTTTGTTGGAGGGAGGCTGATGTCGAAAAACACGCCTTCCCCGGATTCCCCGACATACTCGCGACGGGACCGTGCCTCGCCGCCGCGGAGGATCGACTGTGCCCGCTCGGCGACCGGACTATCGATCTGCGTATCATCGCGCACGATAATCCGGCTGAACCCTTCATCGTCGAGTCGCAGCGCCGATACCGCGGGCATGCCGTTGGCCTGCATACGCACCCACTCAGCCGCGGGGCTGCCGGCCGGTGCAGGTTCAATCACAAGATCAATCTCCCCCCCGCAGCCGAGGCCGAGACCCCAGACCTCATCCTCGTTGAGATCGTAATGCACCTGCCGTGGTCGGCCGGATTCAATTACACCCTCGGCAAGCGAGGCGAGCTCCTGTTCGAGGCATCCCCCCGAGATCATACAGGTAGTGCCACCCTCAGGAGTCACAAGCATTTTGCTTCCCGGACGGCGATATGCAGAACCCTTCACATGAAGCAGCGTAACAAGGGCCGGTGTCCTTCCGGCTTCGTGCGCTTCGCGCATGCGGTGATTGAGAAGGGCAATTTCTCTTCCATTAATCAAGAATCTCGTTCCTTACGTGTTCAATTCAGTATGCGGTTTGTAAAAGTCGACATAGTATCACACCCGGCTATCGGCAAACAAACGTTTTGACAGCACCAGAAGCCAGACTGCAAGCAAAGTGGCAACCGCGAAGCAGACTGCCATTGCGAAAAAGACCGCCTCCAACCCGAAGGTATCAGCAATATAGCCGGCGACCGCCGCAGCCAGTGACCCTACTCCGAACACCGCAAAGAAATGAACTCCGAAGGCCGCTCCCTGATGTCGGGAGGGCAGATAGTGGGACAAGAGATAATTCTGGATCGGCTGTGTTGCGAAGTTAAACAGTGCGAACACAACCGTTACCGCAACAAGCACGAATCCGGTGGTCCCGGCGATAAGCAGGACAAATACACCTGCTGCAGCGACAACGGTCAGATACAGTCGTTCCGCCGAATACCGGTCGACAAGCTTGCCGGAAATGTACTGGCCCAGGGCCCCTGAAAGCAGCGCAAGGGTCGTTACAAACCCGCCGATTGTCACCGCATCATCCCCGAGAAAGCCAATTTGCACCTGCTCTCCCATATAACTTGGAAGAAAGGTGATCACACCGCGATAGGCAAGCCCGAGCGCTGCCCCGGAGCTGATCAGCGTAATAACCCCGGCAAGCCTGAGTCGCGAAAGGTCTGTCTCCTCGCCGGAAGCGGGCTGCGCGTCGGAGGCAGCCACATGGTACTCACGGACCTTCAGGGAGTAGACGGCGAGCATGACACCGAATGCGCCATAAAGAACATGGGGAGCCTGCCATCCGAACGCGCTTGCGATGCCGGCGGTCAGCACCGGCACCGCGGCCGTGCCGAGGCTTCCGGTGATCCCGTGAATGCCGAACGCCCTGCCCTTCTCCTTAATTGCATAACTGATGAGGGTATTGGAGGCCGGATGGTACACACTCGATGTAAGTCCCGCCAGGCCAATGAGAATTCCATATGGCAGAAGCGAGTCAACTCCGAGAACGAGCATGAACGCCACGCCGGTAAGAAGCAGGTAGCCGGTTACAAGCCTTCGCGGGCCCAGCCGGGAAGCGAGAAACCCGGCAGGAAGCGCCCCCACGCCGAACAGTACCGAGAACACCGTCACAATCACGCCCAGCGTGAAGTAGTTGGTATCAAAGGTGACAACGAGAAGCGGAATGAGTGGCGGAACGGCGCCTTCGAACAGGTGCACAAGAAAGTGTGAACCGGCCGTAAGCCGAATGACGCGTCGCCTGTCGACGGTTGTCGGTGCAGTATCAGAGGTCACCCGGACAACGGTACGCCGACTTCACGTTCATGGACAAGCGATAGTACGATGGAGCCAATGCGCCATGGACTGGTTCGGTATGTCGGTGTTGTCTTCGCGGTCGGGATTCCGGCCATGTTCCTGATCTCCTGCCAGAATGCATTTGTCTATCACCCGACCCGCGCAGGTGAACAGGCGCTGCTTGAGCAGGCCGAGCAGGCCGGCTTCACTCCCTGGCCGCAGGCCGGCGAGGACCGTATCGGCTGGCGGGCTGCCCCGGAACCCCCGGCCCCGGATCCGCAGAGCTCCCGGGACAAGGAACCGGCACGTGCGCTCGTCTTCCACGGCAACGCCGGACACAGCCTCCACCGGGAATACCTCGCCCGGGGACTTCAGTCGGCTGAACGCGGCCCGGGGTGGGATGTACACCTGTTCGAGTATCCCGGCTACGGTTCCCGCGACGGCACGCCGGGCGAAGAGACAATTATGAACGCCGCAGCCGAAGCCCTCGAAACACTGCTCGCCGAGGATGAGCAGCGGCCGGTCTATCTTGTCGGTGAATCGCTCGGAAGCGGTGTCGCGGCCGCACTCGCCGCCAGGTTCCCGGAACACGTACCGGCGGTACTGCTCATTACTCCGTTTACGAATCTTGAAGATGTCGGAGCGGCAATGGTTCCACGTCCGCTTGTGCGGTTGATTCTTCGCGACCGGTACGATGCGAAGGCCGCTCTTGAAACCTACGACGGGCGAGTCGGAGTCTTAATCGCCGGAGAGGACGAAGTCGTTACGCCCGAACTTGGAACCAGACTCTATGAGAGCTATGACGGAGAGAAGCGGAAATGGGTGCAGCAGGATGCATCCCATAACACGCTTGACTACACGCCCGGCAGTCCTTTCTGGGATGAACTGACCGATTTCCTGCTCGGGCATTGACTGCCGCCGCACGGCCCTATTCGGAGCTTACAACGTTGTTCCGTCCCGCCGCCTTCGCCATGTAAAGCCTGCGATCTGAAAGATCGAGCAACAGCTTCGGCGTTTTGTTCCCCGCCTCATCCGTCGCAGCCACCCCGGCGCTCACTGTGTAGCGGACAATCGTGTCCCCGGCGGCAACTTCACGGGCCGCGATGCGCGAGCGGATTCGTTCGGCAACACGCCCGGCCTCGACGAGGCCGGTGGCCGAAAGGAGTACGACAAACTCTTCTCCACCGTAACGGGCAAATACATCGGAAGGGCGTATCTCGTCGGCTACAGCCGAAGCGAAATCACAGAGCACAGTATCCCCGACGTGGTGCCCGTGTGTATCGTTAAGCTGTTTAAAGCGATCAAGGTCGAGCATAATCACTGCGCTGTGGCGCCCTTCCCGCTCATATTCATCCTGAGCGACCGCGATGCGCTGCTCGAAAAAGCGTCTGTTATATGCGCCGGTAAGCGGATCAGTAAGTGACTGGCGTTTCAGTTCTTCCTGCAGCTCAACTCTTTGCCATACTTCGGAGATAAGGTTGATGATTATCTGCATCGTCCGCCGTACAGGCTCGGGAAATCCCCGGGCGTCGGCAGGAGCATCGAGCCCGAGAAGTCCGCGACAACGATCACGCTGCATTATGGGAAACCACCATGCGCCGGCTTCCTCAGGCCTGATCGCTTCGGGTCCATTTGTCCCGGCTTCATTTGTCCCGGCTTCATTTGTCCCGGCTTCATTTGTCCCGGCTTCATTTGTCCCGGAGTCAGTTGCCACGGCTCCGATTTCCCTGGAGTCCCCAGAGGCGCCTGCCATGGCAACCGGCATGCCGGCTGCGAGGGTCTCGAACTCGGACTCGTATTCCGAGTGCAGAAGGTACTGCGCCGGTGGCCGGGATCCGTCGACCGCTGCGGAATGAGTAAGGCGGAACGTATTCAGGTGATCGTCGGAGCGCATAATATATGCCCGCGCTGCGCCAACTCCCTCGACAATCCAGGACAGCGCCAGCTGTAGCTTCGCATCGAGATTTTCGGGGATAGCCGAGGCAAGTTCGAATATTACATCGCCAATGAGGCGTTGCAGACGGGCGTTTTCCTGTGCGCGCGCCTCGGCACTCTTGCGATGTGTTATATCGGTAATAAGTCCTTCGATGAAGCGAACGCTGCCGTGCTCGTCGCGTACCGCGCGCCCGCGCTCAAGCACCCAGCGTTCAGTTCCGTAGCGGTCAATCATCCGGTATTCAGCGTCAATGAGACGCCCGTCCTGAAGGGAGTTCTGCATCATCTCATGCAGCCAGGTCTCATCCTCTTCGTGCACAAACGCCGCGATTCCCGGCGGATTCGGCCGTTCAAGAAAATCCTCCTGGTCATACCCGGTCAGGTGCCTGCAACCATCGCTTATATATTCCACCGACCAGCGCTCGTCGGCTCGACAGCGATACACAAAGCCGGGAATGGAGCCTGCAAGATTCGAAAAACGGCGCTCAAGCTCTTCGCGCCAGTACGTACTCTGTTCGAGCCGACGGGCAAGCTGGTCACGCTCGCGAACAAGCCGGTTCACCATGTCCGACAGATACGAGACCGAAAGGACCGCGCCGCCGGCGAGCGCAGTCGGAATAAGCCAGTCGGGCAGCAACTCGCTTCCCAGATCGGGCATATGTTCTTCGGTAACTGCTTCGATCTCCTCCGCAGAGAGACTCTCGATCGCAGTATTGAGAAGTGGCAGCATATCCCGTCGTGACGACGGAACCGCAGCACGAAGCGAGCGGCTGTAGAGGTGTTCGACCGGACGCAGTGAGTGTTCGCGTCCGAGCCGTTCAAGAAGCATCTTTGCGACCGGGTAGTCGACAGCGATTGCAGGAACATCGCCTGCTATCGCAGCTCGCAGCAGCAACTCGTTATTATCGAAGAGGACAACATCGGGCCTGTCGAGCTGCGAGGTGAGATACTCGTACTCGTGACTTCCGGCTACCGCTCCAAGCCGGCGCGAGGCAAAATCGCGAAGCCCGTTTCCCTGCTCTTCGCCTCGAACAAACAGAAACGTCGAGATGCTGAAAAGTCCTACCGAGAATGCAAAATGCTCTTCGCGTTCCGGCGAGCGCAGCAACCCCCCGTGTGCGTCGGCACGCCCGGTAAGCACCGCATCGAGTGCCTCGTGCCACACGCCGAACACCGGACACAGCTGCATGCCGGCATTACGGGCAATGGCACGCCAGAGATCAAGAAGCAGTCCACTCCCATCTCCGTCCCGGCCTTCGCTGAACGGCGGATAGCTTGAGTCGAATGCAACTCTCAGTTCGCCGGCCTGTTCTCCCACATGTACTCCTGACAACGATCGCCGATTAGACCGCCACGATATCGCACGGTGTATCACGAATCCGGGGGTATCGCCTATAATCAAGCGTATATTGGGTCCCTGCACTTGCGAAGCAGACGCTGCGGGCGGGGAAACCATCAGCCTGAAATAAAAAGTGGAGGCTTTGAGAGACTATGGGAAAGAAACCGGTTGTACTTATAGTGCGCGACGGGTGGGGACGAAATCCGAATACGAACCAGGACGAATACAATGCGGTCAAGATCGCCAATACGCCGTGCAACGACTCGTTGCTGAGGAATTACCCTTGGACAACCATTGCAACGTCCGGCGAGGACGTAGGACTTCCCGAGGGCACAATGGGGAACTCGGAGGTCGGCCACCAGAATCTCGGTGCCGGCAGGGTTGTAGACCAGGAGTCGGTGCGGATAACCAAGTCCATTCGTGAGGGGGATTTTTTCGAAAACGAACGCCTCGTCGAAGGGGTAAAACGCGCAAAGCAGAAAAACGGATGGGTTCACGTAATGGGGCTCGCATCGGACGCCGGCGTGCATTCGCTTCTCGGACACCTCTACGGCTGTCTCGAACTGTGCAAACGCCACAATCACGACAAGGTCGCGATTCATCTGTTTACCGACGGCCGGGACACCGGCCCATTTACCGGGCTTGAGTTCGCTCGCCGCATCGAAGAGCGGGCAAAGGAAATCGGGGTCGGGCGGATCGTCTCGATAAGCGGGCGCTATTACGCGATGGACCGCGATAACCGCTGGGAACGCGTGCAGATGGCCTACGATATGCTCACCGGGAGGAACAAGGAGCTACCTGAGTTCGGATCGGCAACAGAGGCGTTCCGGGATTACTATGACAATCCGAGCAACGACAGCCAGACCGGCGACGAGTTCATTACGCCCCGCTACGTCGGCAGCGACTGGAGAGAAACCAGGATCGACGACGGCGACACGGCGATATTCTTTAACTACCGCGGTGACAGACCAAGGGAAATTATCCGTTCGTTCGTTATGGACGAGTTCTACGGAAACGTGAAACCTTCACCCGACACCGGCGAGAAAGGCTTCGATCGCGGAAGAAAGCTCGACGTCTACTGGATTACGATGACCGCCTACGAGCAGGAACTCAACACGATGGTAAACGTTGCGTTTCCCAAGCCGCCGAAAATGGTGAATATCGGCGGTGAGTACCTGAGCACGAAAGGACTGCGTCAGTTCCGGTGTGCCGAAACAGAGAAGTTTCCCCACGTTACCTTCTTCTTCAATGACTACCGGGACGAACCGTTCGATGGTGAGGGACGGGAAATGGCTCAGTCACCGAAAGTCGGCACCTATGACCTTAAACCCGAGATGAGCGCCTACGAGGTGCGGGATATTGTTCTCGGCCGCCTTGCAGCCAGGGATTGCGAAGACTTCATCCTGGTGAACTTCGCCAACGGCGATATGGTCGGCCACACCGGAAAGCTCCAGGCGGCGATCAAGGCTTGCGAAACGGTCGACGAATGCGTCGACGCAATCGTCTCGAAGACACTCGAAAAAGGCGGCAGCCTTATTGTGACCGCCGATCACGGCAACTCCGAGCAGCTGTGGGATGAGGAAAACGACAGCGCCCACACCGCCCATACTACCTACGATGTCGACTGCATTATCGTCGACGGCGATCGTACCTCCGATGCAAGCGGCAGCATGGATACTCCTTCCACAGGCTTGCGAAGCGGGGGACGCCTCGCGGATGTATTTCCGACGGTGCTTGATCTGCTCGACGTTGAAAAGCCGCAGGAGATGACCGGCCGCTCGCTGCTGTCGTAGGACGCGCATACGGTACGTGTCGGCCGCCCGGGGCAGGCCTCGGGCGGCCAGGTGCGTACCGGGGACGCGCTGGACGCCCCTGGGGCGCCGGAGGACGCCCCTGGG
>CAZMEV010000049.1:0-2581 GCA_964565375.1 uncultured Spirochaetaceae bacterium | reverse complement strand
GGACGCCCCTGGGGCGCCGGAGGACGCCCCTGGGCGTGCTGGACAGCCGACGACATAAAGCATGCGCCGATTCACACCGATACCTGTATAACGAGGAGGGCTCGTGTTTAAAAATGCCGGGGGGCCGCCCTCGCGAGGGCCCTTCTTTCTGGTTCTCGCGATACTGGCCCTGGCGCTTACATGGATACTCGGCTATCAGTACTTCTCGCTCGTTGAAGACTTCGAGAATCGCCGGGTAGAGGAACTTCGACTGCGCACCGAAGCGCTCGCAGTCAGCGAAGAAGCACTTATCACCAACCTGCTTAACGAAATAGATCGTACCCTTCAGTCTGAACTGGAGGACCTTATAGCCCGCGGATACGCGGGAGGGCCTCTCGACGAAGAGGTTCGTGAACGACTTCTGTTTCGCACAACTGCGGTAACCGAGTTCATGATCATGGATGGCGCCGGAACACTCCGGGCCTGGACAGGCGACGGGGATGCGCCGGTTATACTCGGACGGCAGATGATCTCCGAACACCGTGAGCGTGGCGACAGCGGCCCGATTCTCTCGTCACCGTTTCGCGAGACCTTCGACAGTCGAACACGTGCGGGAATGAGCCGCAGCCTCCCGGATTCCGAAAACAATGGCAACGATCCGCAATGGGCCCTGGTCGCCATCGTGGATCTGGCCCGGTTTGCCGACACGGTGGATGTGAGAGCGCAGAACGGAATCAGGTCAACGAGTCTGATCGGGGAAGCAGGGCACGTGTACTTTCGCAGGCCGGAACCCGATCGTGGCCCAACCCCGATAATCGAGGAGTTCGGTGGTGAGGTGGACGGTGAACCGCAGCTGACCAGCCGGCAGATTACTTCCCCGTTCGACGGACAGCTGAAAGTAACTGCCGAGCTTGCGAGCAGCACATGGCCGGTGGTTGTTCGGGTAACCGAGGACCTTGAACCGGCAATTTCCGATATCGAAGCATTTCGCCGGCGTGAAGCCGTGCGATGGTCGCTAATCGCCGGAGCCTTTGTTCTGCTACTTGTGGCACTGGCGCTGTCGGCAGGACGCCTTTTTCGAGTCGCCCGGCTGCTCTCCGAACGGGAAGCACGGCTTAGAAACGTGGCAATGCACGACGGCTTAACCGGTCTCGCCACCCGAATGCTCGTCACCGACCGACTCGAGCAGAACATAGTACAGGCCGCGCGCGCCGACTCGCTGGTGGCCGTTGTATACATTGACCTCGATAAGTTCAAGCCGATTAACGATACGCTCGGTCACGCCGCCGGTGACGAGGTACTGAAGGCTGTAGCAAAACGGATGTCGGAGGCTCTGCGCAAATCCGACACGCTCGGGCGGATCGGTGGCGATGAGTTCATCGCAGTGCTGTCGAATATTGCCGATTCCGACTCCGCGGTAACAACCGCCGAAAAGCTTGTGCAATCGCTCAACGGATCAATCGCGGTTGAAGACACCGAGGTCCACGTTGGAGCAAGTGCCGGCGTCGCGCTCTACCCGGAACACGGCACAACCGTGACCACTCTGATAAACGCGGCCGACCACGCAATGTATGACGCCAAACAGACAGAGTCCCACGTGCGCCTCGCGGAAGGCGGATCCCTGAAGGAGTGACGACTCCGCGAGTGACAGTCTGACCGGTCCCAGCACTTTTGACACAGAGGCTCAGCTTACTATATCTTCAACAAAGCCAACCTTTTAGCCCCAACTGTCAGGCGGAGAGAATAGGACCATTGCTGAAGACTGTTAAAGGACGGAAGATCAAACTCGAAGGCTTTAACAACCTCACCAAGAGTTTGAGCTTTAACATTTATGACATCTGCTATGCTCGATCCAGAGAAAGCCAGCTCGACTACCTCGAATACATAGATGAAGAATATAACGCCGAGAAGCTCAACCGCATTGTACGCGAAGTAATCGGCACGATCGACGCCGAGCTCCTGAGCATAAGCACCCAGGACTACGAGCCTCGCGGGGCAAGTGTCACCGCACTTATTGCCGAAGGACCGGTGGACTCAAACGGAAGTCAGCAAAAGAGTGAAGACGCGTCGAGCGGCAGTAAGTCGAACACCGGCGACGGGGATGAACACTCCCCGCATAGACAGAATATCGTCGGACATCTCGACAAGAGCCACATTACCGTTCACACATATCCCGAACACGACCCCGGCACCGGACTGGCAACATTTCGTGTGGATATTGATGTTTCCACCTGCGGCATGATCAGCCCGCTTCGGGCCCTGCATTACCTCATCGACAGCTTCGACAGCGACGTTGTCCTGATCGATTACCGCGTCCGCGGCTTCACCCGCGACTCGAAAGGCCAGAAGCACTTTATCGACCACGATATAACATCAATCCAGGACTACATTTCCGACGAAGTGCTCAGGGAATACCTTGCCTACGACATTAACATCGTATCGGATAACATCTTCCACACGAAAATGCGCAAAAAGAAGCTCGACCTTCCCGAATACCTGTTCGGTCCGGAGGCGAAGGAACTGAAAGGCGCGGCAAGCAAAAAAGTCAAACAGAAGCTCGAACGGGAAATAACCGAAATCTTCGAGTGCCAGAACATCTGAC